>DMKW01000262.1:15086-19651 GCA_003454135.1 Microbacteriaceae bacterium | reverse complement strand
GCGGTGACGCTCGCGACGCTGCACTCCGGCAAGGGCCTCGAATGGGACACGGTGTACCTCGTCGGCCTGAGCGACGGCTTCGTGCCGATCACCTACGCGAAGACGGAGGCCGCGGTGGACGAGGAGCGCCGCCTGCTCTACGTGGGAATCACGCGGGCGCGTCGGCGCCTTCACCTGTCGTGGTCGAGCGGGGGCGCCGGCCGCGGCGCAGCGCGTCGACCGTCACGATTCCTCGCCGAGCTGGACTGACCGAGGGCGCGCCTTCCCGGTTCGATTCGATCGCGCCGCCGTCCGCCGCCCCGCACAGGCAATCCGCGTGCGGCCACCACGACGTCGTCGACACCGAGCCGTCGGCCGACCGGAGTTCGACGGATGTCGCCACCCCGTCCGCCGGTCGTCCGACGGCTCGATGGCGCGCGATCCGCGCGAGCACGAGCCGGGCCGCGATCGTCGCGACCTCCTCCGCGACGAGCGCGCTGTCCGCCGTCGCGTCGCGACCCCAGAGCTGCGACGCGATGGCCGGCCAGGCTGGGTCGGCATCCGTTCTCGCGAGTTCGATGCACCACAGGCACGGGCCGACGCCCGGTTCCACGATCGGCCCGATCCGTGCCCCCGTGTCGCCGAAGACGACGGGGAGGTGCGGCAGGTCGCGATTGAGCCAACGCCCGTGCAGATCGGGTGCGATGACGAAGCGCGCGACGATCACGGCGAGTGTCGTGGCGTCCCCATCGGGAACGATCGTGACCCCCGACCGGAGGAGGAGCGTGGCGATGAGGTCGGCCGCCGGTCCAGTGCCCACGAGCGTGACCCCGTGCGGGGCGGTCGCCTCGGGCGGGGGCGCGAGCGCCGGGGCCACGCGGTCGAGCAGCGCGGCGGCCTCGCCGTGCCTGCCCCCGGCCGTCGCGGAGATCATTTCGAGCCCGGAACGGCTCACGCCGACGCGAAGGGCGGCGATCATCCGCTCCTCGGCCGCCGACACCGCCTCGAGCACCACCGGCGGGTCGTCGACACCGAACTGCAGGCTCGATGGCGTTCGCCACAGGAGGGGAAGTCGGGGATCGAGTCGCAGAACCATGCGCACATGATGCCCGGCGACGCGACCGCACGTCGCGCGCCGTCCACAGCGCGTGAGCGAGGGCTAGCAGCTCGGGCTAGCGGGTGGGATCTTCGGCCGATCCGTCACTCGCCTCGTGCGGCCGGTCGTCCGTCGTGTCATTGAGCAGCTCTTCGATCGCCTGGTCGATGTCGTCCGGTTCTGGCGTCGGTCCGGTCAAGCGGGCGACGAGGGCGGCCGGATCGTCGATGTCGTCCGAGGTCGGCACGAGGTCTGGGTGCGACCAGAGTTCATCACGCGCCTCCGGGCCGACCTCATCAGTAAGTTTTTGCCACATTGCGGCGGCCTCGCGCAAGCGGCGCGGCCGAAGTTCGAGCCCGACGAGGGTCGAGAAGGCCGACTCGGCCGGCCCGCCGGCTGCACGCCGCCGACGTACGGTCTCGGCGATCGCCCCCGACTTCGGCAGTCGCTTGGAGGCCTGCGCGGTCACGACGTCCACCCAGCCCTCGATGAGGGCGAGCATGGTCTCGAGGCGGCCGAGCGCGGCAAGTTGCGCCTCGGACTTCGGCGGGATGAGGGCGCCACTCACCATCGCCTCACGGAGTTCTTCCGGGTTCGACGGGTCGAAATCGGTCGCGAGCTCCTCGAGTCGGTCGGTATCGATCCTGATGCCCTGGGCGAACTCCGAAATCGAGGACATGAGCTGCAGGCGCAGCCACTTCGCGTGCCGGAACAGCCTCGCGTGCGCGAGTTCCCTCACCGCGAGGTAGAGCCGCACCTGGTCCTGCTCGATGTCGAGGCCGGCCCCGAAAGCCGCCACGTTCTGCGGGAGCACCGCCGCCTGCTGGTCGGCGTCGCTTGAACCGAGGAGGGGGATGCCGACGTCGCCGCCCGAGACGACCTCGCTCGCGAGCTGGCCCACGACCTGGCCGAGCTGCATCGCGAAGAGGGTACCGCCGACGTTGCGCATGAGCCTCGATGCGCCGTCGATCATGCCGGCCATCTCTTCCGGCGCCTGGTCGCGCAGCACCTCGGTGAGCGCGTTGGCGATGCTGAGGGCGACGGGTTCTGCGAGCTGGGTCCAGATCGGAATCGTGGCCGTGATCCACTCGGTGCGGCTCATCAGGCGCGGATGAACGGTCAGCTCCGAGATGAAGGTTGCCTCGTCGAGCCAGAGGGCGGCGATGTGGAATGCCTGCTCGAGCGACTCGCGATCGGCGGGAGTGGTCGCGATGACGTCCTTCGCGGCGATGGCCTTCGCCTGCTCAAGGGCGAGCCCCCAGTTGATGCCGTCGCCGCTCGACTGGAGCGCACTCTGCAACTGCGCCATGAGGCTCTTGATCATTTCGGGATCGTTCGGCAAGCCTGCGGCGCTCGCGAGGCGCGCAGGGTCGATCTCTCCTTTACCGGAGAGGAACTGGTTGAGCATGTCGCGGAATTCGTCTTCCGGGTCGTGCGCCGAATCTTCAGACATAGCAACTACGCTAGCCGCTGCGCGCTCGACGCGGTTTGTTTTGACCTGTGCCTTGGCACCGAAACTGTGCGCCTGTGGCGAACATCACCCGAAAGGACAGCGGTGGCCATCTTCACCGACGATTCCCCGGTCGGCGCGCCCCGACAGCGGCGTTCCGCGTGGGTCGGGTGGATACTCCTCGTCGGCGCTCTCGTCGGATCCTTCGGGTTCGCCATGGTCCCCGCCCCCTACGTGATCGAGCAGCCCGGCCCGGTCTTCAACACTCTCGGCACGGTCACCTTCGACCACAAGCAGGTGCCGCTCATCGAGATTCCCGGCCAGAAGACCTACCCGACGAGCGGCGCGCTCGACATGCTCACGGTCAACGTCGTCGGCGACCGCGAACAGTCGCCGAGCTGGTTCGAGGTGGCCCAGGCCTGGCTCGACGGCAGCAAGGCCGTGCTGCCCATCGACTCGATCTACCCGGCCGGAACGACGGTGAAGCAGTCCAACGAGCAAGCCGCCGTCGACATGCAGAACTCCCAGAAGGATGCGATCGCCGCGGCGCTCACGCGGCTCGGCTACACGCTCCCGAGCACCCTCTCGGTGGCGGGGTTCTCACCAGACTCGCCCTCGAAGGGGATCCTCGAAAACGGCGACACGATCCTGGGCGTCAACGGCGAAACGACCGACAGCGTGCGTGGCCTGCGGGCGATTATCGCCAAGTCGGGTGCCGGCGTGCCGGTGACGATCGCCATAGAGCGCGCCGGCGAGAAGAAGACCGTCGAGGTGACGCCGCAGCTCAGCACGGACGCGAAGGCCGTCCCGATCATCGGCATCTTCCCCGCCGTCTCGTACGCCTATCCGTTCGACGTGAAGATCCAGCTGCAGGATGTGGGCGGCCCGAGCGCCGGACAAATGTTCGCGCTCGGAATCATCGACAAGCTCACGCCGGGCTCGATCACGGGCGGGGCGAAGATCGCCGGCACCGGCACGATCGACGCCGATGGCAACGTCGGAGCGATCGGCGGGATCCGGCAGAAACTCTATGGGGCGAAGAACGCGGGCGCGACCTGGTTTCTCGCGCCGTACTCCAACTGCGACGAGGTGACCGGGCACGTTCCCTCCGGCCTCAGGGTGCTCGCGGTGAAGACGCTCGGCGACTCGCTCGCGGCCCTCAAGGCCGTCTCGACCGGTGCGAGCACGAGCTCGCTGCTGCGTTGCCCGGCGAGATGACCGCCCCGACTTCTCGCAGAAGCACCCCTTAAGATGAGTGATCACAGCATCCGCCACAAGCCAGGAGCAGTCTCGTGACGTCCACCCGCACTGAAGAGCGTCAACCAGCGTCGCGATCGAGAGTCACCGTTCTCATCACGATCGCGGTACTCGCCGTTCTGGTCATCCTCTTTTTCATCTTCGCGAGCCTGTACACCGATTGGCTGTGGTTCAACCAGCTCGGCTATCTCAACGTGCTCACCACGCAGTGGGTCGCGAGTGCCGTGATGTTCTTCATCGGGTTCTTCGCCATGGCCGTTCCCGTGTTTGTGAGCATCGAGGTCGCCTTCCGCTGGCGGCCCGTCTACGCGAAGCTCAACGCTCAGCTTGACCGCTACCAGCAGGTGATCGAGCCCCTTCGCCGCCTGGCGATGTACGGCATCCCCGCCGTGTTCGGGCTCTTCGCCGGCGTCGCCACGTCTTCGCGCTGGGCGCTCGCCCTCGAGTGGATCAACGGCGTGCCTTCGGGCAAGGTCGACCCGCAGTTCGGGCTCGACATCTCGTTCTACCTCTTCGCCCTGCCGTTCTACCAGGCGTCGGCCGCCTTCGCCTCCGCGGTCGTGCTCATCGCCGGGATAGCCGCCCTCGCCACGAGCTATCTCTACGGGGCGCTGCGCTTCAACGGTCGCGAGGTGCGCATTTCACGCTCCGCGCGTATCCAGCTCGCCACGACCGGCGCCGTCTACCTCGCGCTCCAGGCGGTGAGCATCTGGCTCGACCAGTACTCGACGCTCAGCAGCCAGACGAGCAGCACGCTCTTCGAGGGCGCGTCGTTCGCGGACG
>DMKW01000262.1:12859-14969 GCA_003454135.1 Microbacteriaceae bacterium | reverse complement strand
TTCGTGATCACGGCGATCGTCGGCCGCTGGCGGCTGCCGATCATCGGCACGGCGCTCTTGCTCGTGAGCGGGCTGCTCATCGGATCCGTGTACCCGTGGATCGTGCAGAAGTTCCAGGTGGAGCCGAACGTGCGCACGCTCGAGGCTCCGTACATCGAGAGAAACATCTCGGCCACCCGTGAGGCCTACGGCGTCGCCGGCGTAAAGGAAGAACCGTATTCCGCGACGACCACGGCCGCCCAGGGGGCTCTGCGCAACGACGCGGAGACCACGGCGAACATCCGGATCATCGACCCGGCACTCGTCTCCGACTCGTTCGCCCAGCTCGAGCAGATCAAGCAGTATTACCAGTTCGCGCCGCACCTCGACGTTGACCGCTACAAAATCGACGGCAAGTCGCAAGACACCGTGATCGCCGTGCGCGAGCTCAACCAGGCGAATACCGGCGCCCAGCCGAGCTGGTACAACAACACCCTCGTCTACACCCACGGCTACGGGGTCGTCGCGGCGTACGGAAACCAGCGATCGAGCGGTGGCCTGCCTGTCTTCCTCGAGTCCGGAATCCCGAGCACCGGAGCGCTCGGCAAGTTCCAGCCGCGAATCTACTTCGGCGAGGACTCGCCCACCTATTCCATCGTCGGGGCGCCAAAGGGCGGCAGCAAGATCGAGCTCGACTACCCGGCCGGCGACCAGGGCACCAACCAGAACGCCACCACGACGTTCTCCGGCAACGGTGGACCCAAGCTCGACAACATCTTCAAGAAGCTCATCTACGCGATCAAGTTCCAGTCGGAGCAGATCTTCCTCTCCAACGGCGTCAACAACGACTCGCAGATTCTCTACAATCGCAAACCGGTGGAACGCATCCAGAAGGTCGCGCCGTACCTCACGCTCGACAGCGACCCCTATCCGGCGGTTGTGAACGGCAAGGTCGTGTGGATAGTTGACGGCTACACGACGAGCGCGAGCTATCCGTATTCGGCGATCCAGCAGCTCAGCAACGCCATCTCGGACACCTACACACCGGCGCCCGACTTCGCGCTCGACAACATCAACTACATCCGCAACTCGGTCAAGGCCACGGTCGACGCGTACAGCGGCAAGGTCACGCTCTACGCGTGGGATGACAAGGACCCGATCCTCAAGACCTGGCAGAAGATCTTCCCCTCGACGACGAAGCCCGTGAGCGACATGAGTGCACAGCTCATCAGCCACGTGCGTTACCCGGCCGACCTGTTCAAGGTGCAGCGTGAGATTCTCGGCACCTACCACGTGACCGATCCCAACACCTTCTACTCGTCCACGGACGCCTGGATCACCCCGAACGACCCGGTGTCGGATGCCGCGACGGCGAAGCTCCAGCCGCCGTACTACCTCACCATGAAGCTCCCGGGGACGAAGGCCCCCGCCTTCTCGCTCTATTCCACCTACATCCCGAACTCGAAGGGGATCGGCACGAGGAACATCCTCACCGGCTACCTCGCGGCGAACGCGGATGCCGGAAGCACGGCGGGCACGATCGCGCCCGGCTACGGCAAACTGACCCTGCTCGCCCTGCCGAAGCAGGACACGGTTCCGGGCCCCGGCCAGGTGCAGAACAACTTCAATACCGATACCGCGGTCGCCAACCAGCTCGCCCTGTTGCAGCGCGGAGACACGAAGGTCAAGCGGGGCAACCTCCTGACCGTGCCGGTCGGTGGTGGGCTGCTCTACGTGCAGCCGATCTACGTTGAATCGACGGCCGAGACGAGCTACCCGGTGCTGCGGAAGATCCTCGTGTCCTTCGGTGACAAGATCGCGTTCGAAGACACCCTCAACGCCGCTCTCGACTCGCTCTTCGGTGGAGACTCCGGCGCGAACGCCGGGGACGGCGGCGTCGTGACGACACCGCCAGTCACCGGAACGACGACCCCGACGATCCCGGTGACGGGCACGGATGCCGCGCTCAAGTCCGCTCTCGCCGACGTGCAATCCGCGCTCACGGATCGCGCGGCGGCCCTCAAGTCGGGCGACCTCAGTGCCTACGCGACGGCCGACGAGGCCCTCGTGGCGGCGCTCAACAAGGTGTTTGCCCTCGAGAAGTAGCCACGGCCTGCCAGTCGACCGTGCG
>DMKW01000262.1:11840-12677 GCA_003454135.1 Microbacteriaceae bacterium | reverse complement strand
CCGCTCGTTGACCGTGCGCCCGTTTGGACGCCCGCGCGGTCAACGAGCGGGCGCGCGGACGCGGCCGTGGGACCTGTGCTATCGTTGATTCTTGTGCCGCGGGGTGGAGCAGTTCGGTAGCTCGCTGGGCTCATAACCCAGAGGTCGTTGGTTCAAATCCAGCCCCCGCAACAGAAGAAGGCCCGGAATCCGCAAGGAATCCGGGCCTTCGACGTTTTCCGAAGCGGGCAGGTTCCCGTGCCGAGGCGGATAAAATGGTTATGGGCCCGCGTCGTCGACGCGGGACAACCAGGGAGGCATCACTTTCACCGTGGCCATCATCCCCATCGCAACTCGCCAGGCGCCGGCCTTCACCGACGACGAGGTTCGGCGCTTCCGCGCGGACTTTCCGATCCTCGGACGGACGGTGAACGATCATCCGCTCGTCTACCTCGACTCCGGTGCGACCTCCCAGACGCCTGCAAGCGTTCTCGCCGCCGAGCGGCACTTCTACGAGCAGGCGAACGCGGCCGTCAATCGGGGAGCCCACACGCTCGCGGTGGAGGCGACCGACGCGTTCGAGCGGGCCCGCGAGAGCGTCGCAGCGTTCGTCGGCGCGTCGAGCGACGAGATCGTGTGGACGTCGAACGCCACCGAGGGGCTCAACCTCCTCGCGTACTCGTTTTCCAACGCGAGTCTCGGTCGTGGGGGTGCCGCGGCCAGAAGGTTCTCTCTCGAGCCGGGTGACGAGATCGTGGTCACGGAGATGGAACATCACGCGAATCTGATCCCGTGGCAGGAACTCGCGTTGCGCACCGGGGCGACCCTGCGCTTCATCCCGATCGATGACGACGGCAC
>DMKW01000262.1:11189-11629 GCA_003454135.1 Microbacteriaceae bacterium | reverse complement strand
CCGCTCGACCTCCACGCGCTCGACGTCGACTTCGCCGTGTTCTCGGGCCACAAGATGCTCGCACCGACCGGCATCGGTGTGCTGTACGGTCGACGCGGGCTTCTGGATGCGATGCCGCCGTTCCTCACGGGCGGCTCGATGATCACAACCGTCACCATGGAGAAGGCTGAGTTTCTGCCGGCTCCACAACGCTTCGAGGCGGGGACGCAGCGTGTATCGCAGGCGGTGGCGTTTGCCGAGGCGGTGCGCTATCTGCGAGCGGCCGGGATGGATCGGGTCGAGGCCTGGGACGCGCAGTTGGGCCAGAGACTCGTCGAAGGGCTCTCTGCCCTCGACGGCATCCGGGTAGTCGGACCAGGCGTCGGAGTCGAGCGAATCGGGCTCGCGGCGTTCGATGTCGACGGGGTGCACGCACACGATGTGGGGCAGTTCCTCGACGA
>DMKW01000262.1:4070-11069 GCA_003454135.1 Microbacteriaceae bacterium | reverse complement strand
GCGACCACTCGCGCCAGCACCTACCTGTACACGACCACCGACGAGGTCGACGCTTTCCTCGCCGTCGTCGCCGAGGTGCGGAGCTATTTTGGAGTGACGTCATGAGCGGCCTCGACAGCCTGTACCAGCAGATCATCCTCGACCACTCGAAGGCGCGGCACGGCAGCGGCCTCGGGGGATTCATGACGCCGGCCGGGTCGAACGTGGGCGAGTCGCACCAGGTGAACCCCACCTGCGGCGACGAGATCACGCTGCGGGTGGCCGTTGCGGACGGCACCGTCGAGCAGATCTGCTGGGACGGCGATGGATGCGCCATCTCGATGGCGTCGGCCTCCGTGCTCTCCGAGCTGGGCGAGGGGACGGATGTCGCCGAGTTGCGAGTCGTGATCGAGCGGTTCAGAGAGCTCTTGCGTTCCCGCGGCACGATCGAGCCCGACGAGGACGTGCTCGGAGACGCCGCCGCCTTCGCCGGTGTCTCGAAGTACCCCGCGAGAGTCAAGTGCGCCATGCTCGCCTGGGTCGCCGCGGAGCACGCTCTCGCCGAAGCGATCGTGTAGGCCCAGACGCACGAGGAGCACAGTCCCGCACGAGTGGTGACGGAGCGATCGCGCCGAGAGCCAGCCTGCGCGGGCCCTCGGCCTTTCGCATGGGTCAGAGCGCCTTCTTGTCGCTCGACGACCCGGCGCCGGCACTGATCGCGATCTTCTTGGGTGCTGGCAGCTCCCTGAACGGCACGACCACCTTGAGCACGCCGTCGGCGAACTGCGCGCTGATGTGGCTGTCGTCCGCCTGCTCCGGAAGCATGATGCGGCGATAAAAGCTGCTGCTGCTTTCGCGCACCACGTATTTCTTTTTCTTGTCTTCTTCTCTTTCGTGCTTCTCCGCCTGGATGACGAGGGCACCCTGGTCGACGTCGACCGAGATGTCCTTCTCGCCGAAGTTCGGCAGGTGCGCCTCGACGGTCAGTTGCTTGTCGTCTTCGGTGTAGACGTCGGTCGTGGGCAACTTGCTCCCGCGAACCGGGCTGAGGAAGCCATTCTCGAAGAACTCCTTCTGCAGCGCGTTCACCTCCGCGAACGGGTCGAAGCGCACGAGATTGCGTGCCATGTGGGACTCCTTTGTCGATGTCAGCGGCGCGTGTGATAACACGCTCCACTCGACGGTATGCAGCCCCCCGCGGTCTCCACAGAGCCGAAAGTCCCCCGCGCCGCGGGCACGCCCGGAGTTCGGCAGGGGGTAAGCCGCGTCCTGTAGCCTGCGTGAGTGAGCCCCGAACCGACCCCCTCCGCCCAGCAGAAGGCCGAAGCGCGCCGAGCACACGCGGCAGCATTGCGAGACGCGGAAATCCGACGGGAGCGCCGCGGCCGTCTTCTCCGCTGGGGCGGAGTCGTCCTGGCAGCAGTTGCGATCGTCGCGGTCGTGACGATCGTGGTCGTGAATGGGCGATCGCAACCCGCCTCCTCGACCTCGGACTCGCCGACTTCCGACACGAACTCGATCACGGACATCCCGTCCTCTCCCGCCATCGCGGCGAAGGGCGCCGATGCGCCGGCCCCCTGGCCCGCGCCCGCCGACGCGTCCGCCCGCACGGCGGCCGCCGGCCTGCCCATGTTGAGCTCGGAGGGCACCGTCGAGCACATCCACTCGCACCTGAGCGTCACGATCGACGGGCGGGCCGCCGACCTGCCGGCGGACATCGGCATCGACGTCGCCCAGCAGAAGATCTCGCCGCTGCACACACACGACTCGACGGGCATCATCCACGTGGAGTCGCCCGTGGCGAGCACGTTCACTCTCGGGCAGTTTTTCACGGAATGGGATGTCGCGCTCGACGCCACCCGAATCGGCGGCTACTCGACGGCCGACGGGCACACCCTCACGGTGTTCGTGGACGGCAAGAAAGTCGACGGAAACCCCGCGTCGATCGTTTTCGCGAACCACCAGAACATCGACATCGTCTACGCCGCGGCCGGCGAGACGGCGACAGCGTCGGCACCGTTCACCTGGCCAGACGGCTATTAGGGCAGTACGTCGACGCGGCCCATGCCGTTCGGGTACGAATGATCTACCCTTGAAGTGCAACGACGCCGTCGCACGAGAGATCGGACCCTGTTAATGACGAAGACGACAGCAGGACACTCACGAGACGAGTGGGCGACCCTCGCCGAGGGGATGCACTGGCCCCAGCGGCTCGTGATCGACGGCAAGCAGACCGCACCCCAGGACGAGCAGAGCTTCGCGCATCTCGCGCCCCGAGACGGGCGTCTGCTCGCGAACGTGCCGTCCGGATCGATCGCCGACCTCGACCTCGCGATCTCCGCGGCCCGCCGCGCGTTCGACGACGGGCCATGGCCGGCCTTTGCCCCGCGCACGCGCAAGGAACTGCTGTTGCGCTGGGCCGCCCTCATCGAGGAGCACCGCGACGAGCTCGCCCTCATGGTCAGCCTCGAGATGGGCAAGCCGATCGACGACTCGTGGACGATCGAGCTACGCGCCGTGCTTGCCACCTATCGCTGGTATGCCGAACTGGCCGACAAGGAACTCGACGAGACCTCGCCGGTGGGGCCGGACGACCTCGCACTGATCACTCGCGAGCCGGTCGGCGTCGTCGGCGTCGTCACGCCGTGGAACTTTCCGCTCACCCTCGCCGCGTGGAAGATCGCCCCGGCGCTCGCGGTCGGTTGCACGATCGTGCACAAACCGTCAGAGCTGAGCTCGCTCTCGGCGCTGCGGATGGCCGAGCTCGCGATCGAGGCCGGCATCCCTCCCGGGGTGCTCAACGTCGTTCCCGGCAGCGGCTCCGTGCTCGGCAGGCACCTCGGCCTTCATCCGCAGGTCGATGCGCTCGCGTTCACGGGATCTACCCTCGTGGGGCGCGCGTACCTCGAGTACTCGGCGCAGTCGAACCTCAAGCGCACCTGGCTCGAACTCGGCGGCAAGTCGGGCAACATCATCCTTCCGGACGCGCCAGACCTCGAGACGGCAATCTCGACGGCCGCCTGGGGGATCTTCTTCAACGCCGGACAGATGTGCACCGCCCCGTCGCGCCTCATCGTGCACCAGGACATCGCCGATGAGGTGATCGCCGGCGTGCTCGCCCGCTCGGCCGACTACCGACCTGGCGATCCGCTCGACCCGGCGACGGGCATGGGCCCGCTCGCCTCCCGGGCGCGGATCGCGGAGGTCGAGCGGCACGTTCTGCACGCCCGGGAAGACGGCGCCGAGGTTCTCACGGGAGGATCGGTGTCGGCGGCGTCAGCCGCCCTGCCCGATGGCGGCGCGTACTTCGAACCGACGATCGTCGCCGGGGTGTCTGCCGATTCGCGCCTCGCCCAGCAGGAGGTCTTCGGACCGGTGCTGGCCATCGTCACGGTGCGCGACGAAGACGAGGCGGTGCGCGTGGCCAACAACTCCGACTACGGGCTCGCCGCCGGCCTCTGGACCTCCGACGTCTCGAAGGTGCACCGGCTCTCCCGCCGGCTCCGCGCCGGCACGGTGTGGGTCAATTGCTACGAGGAGGGCGACCTCACGGTGCCGTTCGGAGGCTACAAGCTCTCCGGCAACGGGCGGGACAAGTCCAGGCACGCGCTCGACAAGTACACCGAACTTAAGACCACGTTCATCCACCTCTAGAGCGGCGAAGGAACATCCCGCCGTTTCCTCGGGTGGGGCGTTCCTTCGCCGGTGGATCAGGACAGAACGTCCCTCAGGAGTTCGTCGTTGACGGACCTGCGAGTGCGCGACACAACGAAACCGACCGCGAGCAGGGCGAACGGCAGCAGCACGAGCACCCAGCCGATCGGGCTGAGCCCCCACGAGGTGGTGGACGGATCGACGCCTTCGGCCACGGTGCCGGCGAGCAGGCCAAACCGCGACATGAGCAGGTACTCGCCGAGCACGAGGCCGATCGTCGCGAGCACCGGGGCGATGATCGACTGGAACACGTTCTCGGTGCCCTTGTTCCCGCGGAAGTACGCGATCACCGCGACACACACGAGGATTTCGATGAGCACGATCGCGACGACGGCGAGCCCGCTGAACCAGAAGAACAGGTTGAGTACCGGGTCGAGCTGGAACACCGCGAAGATCGCGATGACTAGCCCGCTGATGACCGAGGTCGTGAGCGAGGCGTTGCTGGGGGCCCCTCGCCGGTTGACCCGGCTGAGCGAGACCGGCAGCACCCCGCCCCGCGCCATGGCGAACAGGTAGCGGCTCGCCGCGTTCTGGAAGGCGAGGAGTCCGGCAAACAGGCTCGAGAGTACGAGGATGCTCATGACCGTCGCCATCCACGGCCCCACGAAGTGGGTGGCGAGCGAGAACAGCACGGCGGCCGGGTCCGCGAGCTTGTTGGAAAGCTCGGCGGTCTTGTCGACGACGACCGATGACCCCATTCCGGTGACCATCGCGAACGACGTAAGGGCGAACAGCACCGTGATCACGCCGACCGCGAGGTAGGTGGCCTTGGGCACGACCCTCTTGGGGTCTTTCGACTCCTCACCGTAGATGGCCGTCGCCTCGAACCCGATGAAGGAGGCGAAGGCGAAGGCGAAGGCGATGCCGGCCGAACCGGCGAGGCCTCCGACGAGGATCTTGTCCGGCGAGAACGACGCGGCGAAATTGACACCCTCCGGGCCGCCGTTGAGGAGGATCGCGATGGAGGTGACCACGAGCGCGGTCAGTTCGAGCAACATGAGTCCGCCGAGTACCTTTGCGCCGACGTCGACGCTCAGGAGCGACAGGGCGGTCACGACGATCCACGCGATGAGCGTCCACGCCCACCACGGCAGAATGCCCACCTGGGCGGCGAAGAGGCCGCCGAAGAAGCCGTAGATCGCGAGCTGCACCGCCACGTAGGCGAGGATCGAGACGAACGCCGAGGCGATTCCGGCGTGCTGGCCGAGGCCCCGCCCAATGTAGGCGAAAAAGGCGCCGGCGTTGGTGACCCGAGTGCTCATGGCGGCGTAGCCGACGCTGAAAAGAAGAAGGGTGATGCCCACAACGAGGTAGGCGCCCGGGGCGGCCGCGCCGTTGCCGAGAACGATGGCGACGGGCACCGCGCCCGTCATGCCGACGAGCGGCGCGGCGGCCGCGACGACGAAGAAGACGATCCCGATCACGCCGAGGCGTCCGGGGCGAAGCGTGGTCCTGGTGTCCAGGTCGGACGATTCTCGGGTAAGCGCCATTGATTTACTCCTCGTTGAGTAGTGGATGCCCAGATCGTCCGTATCCGAACGACTTACACAAACAATGTCGAATGTTGGCTGGCGCGTCAAGGGTTGCGGCAAGAATCATCCGTCGGTCGAAACGAAGTCATTCGGATACGAACAACGAGCGATCTGGGCTACACTCTGGCGCTATGACTGCACTCAATGGCTTCCTGCCGCCGCTGACGCCACGTGGGACCAGCTCTCTCGTGCCGAAGATGCCCTGGTATTACTCGGGCACGCTGCTTACCGTCGAGTACCTCACCGATCCGGCGAACGTGCGCGCCATCCTGCCGCCCGATATCGACCTCGCGCCGGAGCGGCCGGGCGCCGTGGCGATCATCTGGGCCGACTGGCAGTCCTGCAGCGAGGGCGGGCTCGAGTTGCTCGACCCGATCCGGTCGCAATACCTCGAGGCCTTCGTCGTCGTGCGCTGTTCATACCAGGGCGAGGTCTACAGTCGCTGCGTCGCGATCTGGGTGACCAAGGACTTCGCGATGGGCCGCGGGTGGTTCCAGGGCTACCCCAAGAAGCTCGGCTCGGTGCACGTCACGCGGATCTTCGCCCACGGGAAGGCGAGCCCCCGGCTCGAGGCGGGCGCACAGCTCGGGGCGTCGCTCGCCGCCTACGACCACCGCCTGGCATCCGCCGTCGTCACCCTGCGCGAGCCATCGGAGGGCAACGGCTTCGTCAACGGGCACCGGATGCTGCACAACCGCTTCATGCCATCGATCAGCCAGGGCCAGGGCCTGTCGATGGACCAGCTCGTGACGATGGGCGGCGTCGACGCCGACCTCGGCCAGGCCTGGCGCGGCGACGCCGAGCTCTCGCTCGCGGACTCGCCGTGGGACGAGCTGCACTCGATCCTGCCCGTCGGCGAGATTCTCGGCGGCTACTACCGCGAACTCGGCGTCACCTTTGCGGGCGGCGAACTCATCGCCGACCGCTCCCGCTCCGTCTGACCGGGGCGGGCGGCATCCGCCCCCGGTGGGGGCTAGTAGTCCTCGAGGTACTCGTCGATCTCCCACTGGGTGACGTCGCGAGTGCTCGGATCGGGCACTTCCGACTCGTAGCGTTCGATCTCGTCGCGTTTGAGCACGCCGAACACGTCGACGGCGGCCGCGCCGAGGATGTCCCGCATGACCGAGTTGGCATCGAGCGCGTCGAGCGCGGCCTCTAGCGAGGCGGGCAGCACCTCGGCTGCCTCGTTCTGGTAGGCCCAGCCCTCGGCCGGCTCCGGCGCGGCGAGTTCCCGCCGGATGCCGTCGAGCCCGGCCGCGAGCACCGCCGCGATCATGAGGTACGGGTTCGCCGCCCCGTCGCCGACTCGCACCTCCAGGCGGGTGCCTGCGCCGCGCTCCGGCGGAACGCGCAGCATCGCGCTGCGGTTGTCATGCCCCCAGTTGGCGCGGTAGGGCGCGAGCGTGTCCGGCCCGAGCCGCTTGAACGCGTTGACGGTGGGATTGGTGAGTGCGGTGAGCGCCGCGGCATTGTCCAGGATGCCGGCGATGAGCATGTTGGCGGTGGCGGAGAGCCCGCCGTCGGCCGCCGACATGAGGTTGCGGCCGCTCGCGTCGACGACCGAGAAGTGCAGGTGGAAGCCGCTGCCGCCCTCGTCGCTCCACGGCTTGCCGAGGAAGGTCGCAAGCTTGCCCGACCGCGCGACGATGTCCTTCACGGCGGTCTTGAACAGGAACGTCCGGTCCGCGGCCCGCAGCGCCTCGCCGTGCCAGAGGTTGATCTCGTACTGGGACGGACTGAACTCGTGGTTGCCCGCGAACACGCCGATGTCCAT
>DMKW01000262.1:0-3899 GCA_003454135.1 Microbacteriaceae bacterium | reverse complement strand
GTTCGGGTGAGCGCACGCTGCCAGCCGGCCTCGCCGCGCTCGGCGATGTAGAACTCGAGTTCAGGACCGACGATCGGTGTGAGACCGAGAGCGCTGTACTGGGCGATCACTCGCGTGAGCACCGAGCGCGGCGCAATCTCGCTCGCCGATTCGTCGGGGTTGAACGCGTCGGCGACGACCATGGCGACGCCGGGCTCCCACGGCATCATCGTGAGCGTGGACGCGTCGATGCGCGTGACGAGGTCTGGCAGGCCCCTCGACATGATGTCGTTGCCGTCGAGCACCCCGCCGCGCGTCGTCGTGACCCACACGCCCTGGCAGAAGGTGGGGCCGTTCGCCGCCGACCGTTCGAGCTGGCTCACAAGCAGGTCTTTGGACCTCGTGATGCCCAGGATGTCCGGGTAGATGAGCCGGAGCACGTCGATGCCCTTGGCCTCCAGTTGCGAACGAAGAGCAGCTACATCGGTACTCATGTTACCTCCGGCGATAAATCGTTCGGCCATGAACGATTAGTGAGATACTAGGGCACATCGCCGCAAATCTGTCAGATCGGTGAACTCCGGCGGCGGTGAGGTGGAGCGTGAAGGCCCTGTCGCGCGACCGGTGGACGGTGCCGGCGGGCCAGCCGTCTGGCGAACGGCTCTAGTGCAGCGTTTCCAGTACCTCGATCACGCGCCGGGGATCGGTCGCGGGGTTCACGAACGCGAGCCTCAGCACGCTTCGCCCGCGCCAGTTCGTCGGCACGCACAGGATCACGCCGGCATGCGCGGCGGCGTTCGACCACTCGAGATACTGCGCCTCGGTCCAGCCGACCCGCTCGAAGAGCAGCACGGACAGCTCCGGTTCACGAACCAGGCGGAGGTGGTCGGATGCCCGGATCGCGTCGGCGACGACGCGGGACGTCGTGAGGGACATCTCCACCGCATCCCGATACCGGTCGGTGCCGTGCGTGGCGAGGCTGAACCAGAAGGGCAGCCCGCGCGCCCGCCGGGAGAGGTGCAGCGCGAGTTCGCTCGGGTTCCAGACCTCGCGGTCCACGTGGTCCAGGTAGCTCGCGTGCTGGGCGTGGGTGGCGCGCGCGAGCTGCGGGTCGCGGTAGAGCAGTGCGCAGCAGTCGTAGGGCGCGAAGAGCCATTTGTGCGGGTCGACGATGAAACTGTCCGCGCGCTCGATGCCGGCGAAAAGCTCTCGAATGCTCGGTGCGGCGAGCCCCGCCCCGCCATACGCGCCGTCGACGTGCATCCACACGCCGAACTCCTCGCACACGTCCGCAATGTCCGCAAGGTCGTCGACGATGCCCTCGTTGGTCGTGCCGGCGGAGGCGACGACGGCGAAGACATCCGGCGACCGCTCGAGCACGACGCGAAGGGCCGCTCCGGTGAGGTGCCCGCGGTCGTCGATGGGCACGTCCACGGCGTCGACGTCGAGGGCGCGCGCCGCCGACTGGATCGAGGAGTGCGCGTTGGAGCTGAACGCGAGCTGCCACCCGCCGGCCGGCCGGCCGCCGCGTCTCGTGCGTGCGGTTTCGCGCGCGGTCATGAGCGCGGAGAGGTTGCCGGAGGTGCCGCCGGAGACGAAACACCCGCCGGCGGTCGTCGGCCAGCCGAGCAGGCCGACGATCCAGGCGAGCGCCTCGTTTTCGGCGTAGATCGCGCCGGCCCCGGCCTCCCAGAGGCCGCCGAAGATGTTCGCCGCGCTCGTCACGAGGTCGAACGCGATGGCCGCTCGCGTGGGCGCCGCGGCGATGTAGGCGAGGTTGAGCGGGTCATCCTGGGAGCGCGTCGCCGGCTCGAGCACGGTGTCGAACACGTGGAGCGCCGCCGCGCCGCCGATCCCGGACGGCGTGATCGTCGGCCCGGCGTCCGCGGCGATGGCCGACGCGGGCCTCGCGGTGGAGAGCGGGTCGGTGTGGCGCACGACGCGCCTCGCCGACCAGTCCACGGCGAGTTCCACGACCTCCGACTCGTCGCCCCAGATCGGATGCGGCTCGGCGTGCAGGTGCGGTGTCGTCATGCGAGGGAGCCTACTTGGCCAACTCGACCCGAACCGGGAAGCGCTTGATGCCGTTGACGAAGTTGCTGCGCAGCCGGGACAGTTCGCCGATCTGCGCCATGCCGCTCACCCGCCCGAGCAGGTCTTCGTACATGATGCGGATCTCGAGCCGCGCGAGCGCGTTGCCGAGGCACATGTGCGGGCCCCCGCGCCCGAACGACATGTGCTCGTTCGGGTTGCGGGTCACGTCCATGCGATACGGCTCGTCGAACACCTCCGGGTCGCGGTTGCCCGCGGCGAACCACGTCACGACCTTGTCGCCCTCCTTGATCGCCTGCCCGTTGATTTCGGTATCCCGGGTAGCCGTGCGCCGGAAGTGGTAGACGGGGCTCGCGAGGCGTAGGAACTCCTCGACAGCCCACGGGATGAGTTCCGGGCGCTCCTGCAGGAGCGCCATCTGCTCCGGGTTCTGCATGAGGTAGTTCATCGAGTGCGTGATCGTGTGCCGCGTCGTCTCGTTGCCCGCGACGACGAGCAGCAGAAAGTAGCTGTTGAAGTCCCTCTCGGAGAGTGGGATGCCGTCCGCCGGCGTCTCGTTGACGAGCCGGGAGACGAGGTCGGTGCCGTTCTTGCCCCGGCGCTGGTTCGCGAGTTCGCGACCGTAGTCGAAGACTTCCTGCGCGGCGGGGGAGCGGAACGGCAGCAGGCGGTACTTCTCGCTCTCCGCGGAGGTGGAGAGCACGTCGGCGTGCTCGGGGTCGGTGTTGCCGACCATGCGGTTGCCCCAGTCGATGAGCTTGTGGATGTCGGTGTCCGGCACGTCGAGCATGCGCGCGAGCACGCGGATCGGAAAGTCGGCCGCGACGTCGTCGACGAAGTCGAACTCGCCCTTGGCGAAGGCGGTGTCGAGCGTCGTCGCCGTGAGCCCGCGCAGGAACGTCTCGTAGCCGGCGACCGCTTTGGGCGTGAACTCGCCCTGCATGAGGCGTCGCAGCGCGCGATGGCGCACACCGTCGGTTTCGAGCATCGACTTGCGGGCCTCGATCTGGTCGGCATCGAGCTCCTCGAGGTTCACGGTTCCGCGCTCGCTCGAGAACGTCTCGGTGTCCCGCAGCACGCCGACGATGTCGTGGTAGCGCGTCAGCGACCAGAACCCGTGGTTGGGCGCTTCTTCCTCGTCCCAGTGCACCGGCGCCTTCCCGCGCAGCTCATCGAAGACCGCCCAGGGTTGGTCGTGCTCGAAGAGGTCGAGGTCGGCCAGGGTGACATTCGCCAGTGAAGTCAACTCATCCTCCAGGGATATTGTTTGGATGCGAACAACTTACACCTCGGGCAGGAACCGCGCGAGAGGTCGTGGCTTCCGGGCGGTGCGGGACGGAGGCGGTCGTTTAGAGTAAATCCACTGCGCTTCCCGAAGGAGAATCCATGGCCGGACCCCACACGCTGGTCGAGACGGAGCGCCAGGTGGAGGCGCGCCTCGGCAAGCTCCCGCTGGATTATTCGGCGATGGCCGTCGCGTCCAACCTCTTCCGCGCAGCGAATGCGGTGCGCAATCACCTCGAGCGCACGGTGCTTTCCGAAAACAACCTCTCGTGGACCGCGTTCGTCGTGCTGTGGGTCACCTGGATTTGGGAGCCGATCGAGACGCGCCAGATCGCCCTCGAGGGCGGTTTCTCCAAGGCGACCCTGACGGGGGTGCTGTCGACCCTCGAGGGGCGCGGCTGGCTCGCTCGGGAACGCAGCCAGGCGGATGGTCGGCTCGTGCTCGTGCGGATGACCGACGCGGGGCGCGAACTCATGACGCGGCTCTTTCCCGACTTCAACCTGCAGGAGCAGCACGTGTCGAGCCCGATCGACCCGGCCAAGCGCGACGAGTTCGCCGAGATGCTGCGGCTCGTGACCGTGCA
>DMKW01000248.1:817-2929 GCA_003454135.1 Microbacteriaceae bacterium | reverse complement strand
GTGCTGGGCGGCGACCAATTCGGCGAGCCGCTGCGCATAGAGCCGCGTCTGATCGTGCGTTCGTCGGCTGCGGCCATCGGTGCGAAAGAGCCGTTACCTAACCGATAGCACGATCAACTTGACACGAGGCGACCGTTCGGCACTACCATAGGGAATCCGCAATGTGAACGGTCACATTATGACCGCGATCAACCATCCAGAGCACTACCGTGACGAAGAGGTCAGATAAATGAGATCGCTCTCATTGAGCCAGCCTGCCGGCGACAGAGTCGCTGCCGCACACGTCGGCCATCGCTCCCCTCCCGTCGATTCGCCAACGGCACCTCGACAACCCTCTCGACTTGTCGCGCCCGAGTGATCCCACTCGGAACCGGCCAAGGGGTTCGGCCACTGAGGACGAGCCCGAACCCGTCAATCACCTCTGTTGACAATGACGTCCAAACGAAAATCGGAAAGGAAACACAGTGAACAAGAAAACCGTTCTCGCGGTCATCGCCGCAGGTGCGCTCGTCGTTTCGCTCGCCGCGTGCTCCAGCACCAGGACCACGCCGGCGGCATCCAGCGGTACGAGCAGCAAGGGAGCCCTCGTCGGCATCGCGATGCCGACCCAGACCTCCGAGCGCTGGATCAAGGATGGCGCGGCCATCAAGAAGGACCTCGAGAGCCTCGGCTACAAGACCGACCTCGAGTACGCCAACAACGACATCCCGACCCAGGTACAGCAGATCTCGACCATGATCACCAAGGGCGCGAAGGTTCTCGTGATCGCCTCGATCGATGGCACCGCGCTCAGCACCCAGCTCGACAACGCGGCGGCCGCCGGCATCAAGATCGTGGCCTACGACCGCCTCATCAACGGCAACAAGAACGTCGACTACTACACGACCTTCGACAACTACAAGGTCGGCGTGCAGCAGGCGACCTCGCTGCTGACCGGTCTCGGAATCCTCGACGACAGCGGCAAGGAGACCGGCAAGAAGGGTCCGTTCAACGTCGAGCTGTTCGCGGGAAGCCCCGACGACAACAACGCGACGTTCTTCTACAACGGTGCCATGGACACGCTCAAGAAGTACCTCGACGACAAGACGATCATCGTCCAGAGCGGCCAGACCGACTTCAAGACGGTCGCGACGCTGCGTTGGGACCCGGCCACCGCCCAGAAGCGCATGCAGGACCTGCTCGCCAAGAGCTACTCCTCAGGCGCCAAGGTCGACGGCGTTCTCTCCCCGTACGACGGCCTTTCGATCGGCATCATCTCGGCTCTGACGAGCGCTGGCTACGCGGCCAACGCCCTCCCGGTGATCACGGGCCAGGACGCCGAGGTCGGATCGGTCAAGTCGATCATCGCCGGACAGCAGTACTCGACCATCTACAAGGACACCCGCAAGCTTGGCAAGGAGGCCGTCACAATCGTCGACAACCTCCTCACCGGCAAAAAGGTGACCGTGAACGACACCAAGTCATACGACAACGGCAAGAAGATCGTCCCGACCTTCCTGCTCCAGTCCGTCGTCGTGACCAAGGCGAACTTCGAAGACGTCCTCGTCACGGGCGGCTACTACACCGACGCAGACCTGAAGTAGGGTCTCGCTAGGCAGCAAAAACCCCGGTGCCGGCGGCGCGGAAACGCGTCGCCGGCCCATGGTTGACGTTCAATGAGGAAAGCAGGCACCCGGTGACTACCAACATTCTCGAGATGCGAAACATCACCAAGACGTTCCCCGGGGTCAAGGCCCTGCAAGACGTGTCGCTCGAGGTGAAGCGCGGCGAGATCCACGCCATTTGCGGCGAGAACGGCGCGGGCAAGTCCACCCTTATGAAGGTGCTGTCCGGGGTCTACCCGGCCGGTTCGTACGAGGGGGAAATCCACTTCGAGAACGAACTGGTCGAGTTCAAGAACATCAACGATTCCGAGAGCCTCGGAATCGTCATCATCCACCAGGAGCTCGCACTGAGCCCCTTCCTCTCGATTGCCGAGAACATCTTCCTCGGCAACGAGCGGGAGAAGTACGGCTGGATCGACTGGAACGCCACCAACCTCGAGGCGGCAAAGCTTCTCGCGCGGGTCGGCCTGCGCGACAATCCGATCACCAAGATCGTGGAGATCGGCGT
>DMKW01000248.1:0-497 GCA_003454135.1 Microbacteriaceae bacterium | reverse complement strand
GCCGCGAACACCATCTCAGAGGAGCGCATCATCAAGGGCATGGTCGGCCGCGATCTCGACAACCGCTACCCGGACCACACGCCGCACATCGGCGAGGAGGTGCTGCGCATCGAGAACTGGACCGTGCATCACCCCACCGACCACTCGCGAGTCGTGATCCACGGTGCCAACCTCGCGGTGCGCCGCGGGGAGATCGTGGGCATCGCCGGCCTCATGGGAGCCGGACGCACCGAGCTCGCCATGAGCGTCTTCGGGCGCACCTACGGCTCCAACATCACCGGCAAGGTCTTCAAAGACGGCAAGGAGATCCGCACGCACAGCGTGTCGGAGGCCGTGAAGAACGGCATCGCCTACGCGACCGAGGACCGCAAGCGCTACGGCCTCAACCTCATCGACGACATCAAGCGCAACGTCTCCGGTTCCGCGCTCGGCAAGCTCGCCAAGTGGGGCTGGGTCGACGCCAACCAGGAATTCGTCGTGGCCGAGGGCTACCGCAA
>DMKW01000270.1 GCA_003454135.1 Microbacteriaceae bacterium | reverse complement strand
AAAACTGAGACACACCACTAGAACGGTCGTACCGCTCTGCAATTGCCGGCATACCCGAAGTCTCCGGCCGCAGGCAACGGCAGCAGAGGGGAAGCATCGTGACAGGCCTGATCGCGCACGAGTGGATCGAGCCACGAGGCGGCTCCGAGAACGTGCTCGAGGCGATCGCGGCTCTCTATCCCGATGCCGATCTCGTCACGCCGTGGAACAACGCACCGCACCGCTTTCCCGATCGGTCGGTGCGAGAGCTGTGGCTCGCGAAATCCCCGCTTCGGGGCCGCAAAGCCACCTCCGTGCCCTTCGTGACGGCCGCCTGGCGCGGTGCCATCCCCGTCAATGCCGCCTACAACTGGGTGATCGCCAGCTCGCATCTGTTCTCGCATCACATCAAGCTGCGCGGGGCCACCGCCGATGCCCCGAAGCTCATCTACGCCTACACGCCGGCGCGCTACGTGTGGAATCCGGAGTTGGATGCCCGCGGCGCTGGTGCTGCGGCCCGACTCGCGTCATCCGTGCTCAGGCCGATCGACCGGCGACGTGCGGGCGAAGCCGCCAGCGTGGCCGGTATCAGCGAATTCGTGCGCCAACGCATCGAGGCGAGTTGGCAGCGCGACGCCGTCGTGATCTATCCGCCCGTGGAGACCACCCTCATCCAGTCGGTCGCCGACTGGCGCTCGCGACTCAGCGACGACGAGCTCGCACTCATCGACACCCTCCCGATCGACTTCGTGCTTGGAGCGTCGCGGTTCATCTCCTACAAGCGTCTCGACCTCGTGATCGAGGCCGGGGAGCGGGTCGGGCTCCCTGTCGTGCTGGCCGACGGTGGGCCCGAGCGTACCGTTCTCGCAGCCCAGGCCACCGCCGCCCGCGTGCCCGTGACGATCGTTGACGACCCGTCGAACGCGATGCTCTACTCGCTTTACCAGCGGGCGTCGGTGTTCGTATTCCCCCCGGTGGAGGACTTCGGCATCATGCCGATCGAGGCGATGGCGCTCGGCACTCCCGTCGTCGCCAACGCGGTGGGCGGATCGGCGGAGACCGTCACCGAGGGAGTGTCCGGCATCCACTTCGAGGCGTTCGATGCCCACGAGATCGGCCGCGCCATCGAGACGGCGCTCGGCCTCTCCGCCGCGAACACCCGTGAAGCCAGCTGCGCATTCTCCCGCGAGGCGTTCGACGCGAACTTCAGTCGCTGGATGTCGTCGACGCTCGCCGCCGAGGGCATCCACTCGATCGAGCGCGCCGAATGACCTCGCAGCCGGCCGCCGTGCGCGAGTTGATTGTCGACGACCGGTGGAGTGGCGAGCACGGCATCGGGCGGTTCGCGACCGAGGTGATCGCGCGACTGGCCGTGCCATGGCGCTCTCTCGGCGGTGGAGAGTCGCCGACCTCTCCCTTGGACATGCTCAATCGGCGGCGGCTCGGCCTCGGGGCGAATGAGGTTGTCTACAGCCCCGGGTTCAACGCCGGTCTCACGCGCGCGCGGCAGTTGCTCAACATCCACGATCTCATCCATCTCGAGATCGAATCGGAGCGCTCTGTCGCCAAGACGGTCTACTACAACACCGTCGTGCGCGCTGCCGTGCGGCGAGCGGGCGTCGTCATGACCGACTCGGGTGCGTCGGCCCGGGCGATTTCCGCGTGGGTGCGAGACGATGCGGTGGAGATCGTCGTCGTCGGGTGCGGACGCTCCGCCGCCTTCACCCCCGACGGACCGCGTGCGGCCTTCGACCGTGCGACCTTCGTCTACGTCGGCAACATCAGTAAGCCCCACAAGAACTTCGACGTACTGCTCGACGCGATCGCGCTGCGCCCAGGCTATGCACTGCTCGTCGTGACCGGTGATGCGGCACTGGCCGAGGAAAAAGTGGCCTCGCGAGGGCTCGCCGCCTCGGTGACGGTGCGTACGGGCGTGCCCGACAGCGAGCTCGCCACGATCTACCGCGCGGCGGCGGGGTCATTGCAGCCGTCGCTGCTCGAGGGTTTTGGACTTCCCCCGCTCGAGGCGACGAGTTGCGCAACGCGCGTGGCCTACGTCGCGTCGTGTGAGAGTGTGAGCGAGATCGTGGCGGGCACCGGGGTGGCCGTCTCATCGGCGACGGATGCCGCGGGCTGGGCCTCCGCCATGGACGAGTTGGTCACCCTCAGCGGCACCGGTCCGCTGCAGATGCCGGCGGAGTGGCACGCCCGGTACGAGTGGGACACCGTCGCTGCCAAGGTGCAGGCGGTGCTCGACGATTTCAATCTCAGCCGCAGCTCATGGGCGTGATCGTGTTCGTCGTCGCGTTGATCATCGGGGTGCCGCGCACCTCGATCGGGCCGTAGTCTCCCGGCTTTCCCGTGAAGGTTGCCGTCACCGCGCTGGTCTGCCCTGGGGCGAGCACCACAGAGAAGGAGGCGACGGGCCGTCCGAGGTCATCCGTGTTCAAAGTCTTCTCTGAGCGGATTCCGACTGAATCGACGCGGTAGTCGGCGATCGATCCACCAACTGGACCGTAGACGAATACTTGCGTTACGAACATCTTCGCGCCGTACGGGAAGCTCTTCACGTAGGCGGGGAGTGCGTTCGCCTGCGCGGTTGTGAGGTCGAGGTGGAGCGAGACTGTAGTGCTGAAGGTCGGGTTCTTGGAGTTGGTGCAAACATTCGTGGTCGTGACGGTCGACGTCTTCATGTAGTAGTCGATCTTCGAGGCAGACGTGTCGCGGTAGTAGACGCCGAGCACCGTTTGTTCCTTGTTGTTCTTCGGCAGGACGCCCTCGAGGCGGGTGCCGGCGAGGGCGGCTTCCTCCTTCGGGTGCGCGCTCCACATCATGATGCTCCCGTTGTTCACGCCGGCCGTGATCGAGCCCACCATCGTCTTTAGGTCGAACTGCCCGCCGACGACCTTGGCGAAGACCGCGGAGGCCACCCCTTCGAAGAACGCGTCGGAGAGTTGCGGATGCTTGTACGCATCGATCCGGAAGTAAATCTCGTTGACGACCACCTTGACCACGTTGCCGCTCGTGAGCACCTCGCCGGTCGGGAGGGTGATCGGTCCGGTCGCCTTGAGCACTTGGGCGAGGGCGAGCGGATCGATCGAGATCACGCCGTCGACGTCTTCCTTCTTGTCGCGGAGCCAATAGGCGCGGGTGATCTCTGCGGCTGTGGGGAAGTCGGGCCGGCTGGTCGCGGTGTTGGTGTGGTTGATGAGGTAGGCGCCGTAGAGGTCGATCGCGCTCTGGTCGACCTTCACATCCACGGGCTCGCCTTGCACGAAGTTCGCGCTGCTCGCCTGGCCGGTGATCTTGACGGCACCCTTGTCGACGGTGAGCTGCGTGTAGGAGGCCGAACTTCCGCCGAGCGCCGTGCTCTCCGCATTGTTCTGGAACATGAGCAGGTACTTGCGCGCCCCGTCCTGTCCGAGCACACCGCTCGTCGCCGTTACGATCTTCGTACCGTCCGCGACCCCGACGGAAGCCTTGGAGAGCACACGGTCGAGCTGGGTGACGACGGCGCTGATCTGCCCGATCGTGCGGGAGGTCTGCACCCGCGCCATCCGCTCCTGGGCGTCGCCGATCACGGTCTTCGCCGTTACGAGGATCTTCGCGGCTTTGGGGAGCGGGCTGAGGTCGAGAGCGCCGGTCTTCGGATCGCGCGCGGTGAGGTTGACGGCGGAGGCGACCTTTGCACCGGGCAGGGCGACTTTGCTCACGACCTCGTCGAGGGTCTCGGACGCGGCACGCACGGCATAGAGGTTATCGCCGATGAAGGGGATTACCTCGGCGGCCCGCCAGATCGGGTCGCGCGTCTGGGTGGCAGCCATCGACGTGTGGGCGTCCAGTTTCTCGGTCGTCGCCTGCAGATTCTTGAGCTGGAAGCCGGTGGCCTCCGCCTGCAGTTTGGTCAGGAGGGGCTGGGCTGCCTGGAGCTCCGATTTCACGATAAGCACGCGTGCACCGAGCCACATCCCACAGAAGATCAGGGCGATGGCGACGATGCCGACGCTGATGAGGGCAGCTCTTCTTCGCGGTGGCACGGCGCCATGGCGCGGCGCGGGACGAGACGAACGGCCTCTCGTGCCATGTCGCATCGGGGAATCCACGTGCCAACCATAGACGAACGCGGCTGAGAGGCCAGTGACCTCGAGCCGCGCGGGGTGAGTTCCGGATCGGGCGATCTGCCAAGGTTCTGCCGGGATCGCAGGTGAGACTTTCTCGATCCGGTATTATGCAAAGATGAGTCCCACAGATACCGCGCTTTACACGGTGTCTGATGATTGGATGCCAGCACGAACGGATCGCGGAAATCCACTGTCCTGTTCGGGGTCGCATCGGCCACGATATCGAGGACGGGGCACTTCAAGTGGCAGTTGATGTCGGCAGAACCGCCGGGGTCGTTCGCCGCAATAGCTGGGAACGAAGTTACGCCAGGCGTATTTCCGTGACCGATTTCATCGTGGTGACTCTGTCAGCCGTGGGCTCACAGTTGCTCTGGTTTGGGTCGCAGACCGTGCAGCTCGCTGGCGAATACTTCGGCGATCTTCGCCTCACCTATTCTGCCGTCACTGTCGTCGTGATTCTCGCCTGGATGATCATCCTTTCCGCCTTCGGCACGCGCGATCACCGCGTGGTCGGCAGTGGAACGCTTGAATACAAACGAGTTGCGGACGCCACCATCCGCCTCTTTGGCATCTTTGCCCTTGTCGCATTTCTCTTCGCTATCTCGCTCGCGCGCGGCTACTTCCTCACCGCGCTGCCGATCGGGCTCTTGCTCCTCGTCGCGTCACGCTGGGGCTGGCGTCAGTGGCTGCGACGCCGCCAGTCGAACGGCGCCTTCCTCTCGCGGGTGCTGCTCGTGGGCGAACGCCGCAAGTCGGAGCACGTTGCCCGCCAGATCCGCCGTGCCACCGGGTCGGGCATGCGGATGGTGGGAGCGCTCACCCACGACGGAAATTCGGTCACCGCCCTCGACAGTGACGTTCCCGTGCTCGGGAGCTTCTCCGACCTGCTCGAGGTCGTGGTGTCTGCCGAGGCCGACACCGTGATCCTCACCGGCGCCGACGACATCAGCCCGCCCGACATGCGCAAGCTCGGCTGGGACCTCGAGGCACTGCAGGTCGAGTTGATCGTCACGGCGGCACTCACCGATATCGCCGGCCCGCGCATTCACGCGCGCCCGGTGGCCGGGCTGCCGCTCGTCCACGTGGCCTTCCCCGCCTTTGAGGGAGTCAAGCGCTTCTCCAAGCGCATGTTCGATGTCGCGGGCTCCGCCCTGCTGATCGTGCTCTGCTCTCCGATCCTGATCATCGTGGCGATCGCGGTGAAGACGGGCAGCCCCGGGGACCTCGTCTACCGTCAGGAGCGCATTGGGCGCCACGGCGTTCCGTTCGGAATGCTCAAGTTCCGTTCGATGGCCAGTAATGCCGACGATCAGCTGGAGAGCCTGCTCGACGCGCAGGGCACCTCCGACAAGCCGCTCTTCAAGGTGATGAACGACCCGCGCATTACTCCGGTCGGCCGGGTCATCCGCAAATATTCGCTCGACGAGTTCCCGCAGCTGTTCAATGTGCTCCGGGGAACAATGAGCCTCGTCGGGCCGCGCCCTCAGCGATCTATCGAGGTGGATCTCTACGATGACGCGGCGCATCGTCGCCTGATCATGAAGCCCGGCATGAGCGGACTGTGGCAGGTGAGCGGCCGGTCGCGCCTCAATTGGGAAGACGCGATTCGCCTCGACCTCTATTACGTGGAGAACTGGTCAATGACGGGCGACATAATTTTCCTGTGGCGTACCTTGCGGGCGATCACCACGGCAGAGGGCGCCTATTAGATGATTAATTCCTAATGGTCGCAGGCGGTGAGGGATTGTTTGCGGGGTGCGTCGATGAGCCAGTTGTGCCAGATCGCGGCTGACATGGCGAGGAGTTTCGCGCCGACTTGGGCATGGACTCCGGCGAGGGTGCGTCCGCCATGGCGTTCGAGGCCGAGTTGCCCTTTCAGGGTGTCGAGGACGGATTCGAACTCGCGTCCGGCGAATCCTTGTCGCCAAGGATGATCTGCCCGCAGTGGATCAGGCGGTGGTCCCGTTCGAGCATCGCCTAGGTCACTCCACGTTCGCCGATCTTCGGATTCGCCAAAGCCCAGAGCACCGGCATGCCTTCCGGGGTGGCGATCAAATACAGTCGGAATCACCAGAAATAGCGGGAATGCGAGGCGCAGTAGCCGTAGCCGGCATCCCCGGCAAGGTCGGAGCGTTGCGTGGTCTCCCTGGACATTCCGGCCAGGACGGGGGTCGAGTCGACAGGCTGATCGAGCAGGACGCTCGCCTACACGAACTCACCGAGCGACTCATCGACCTGGAACACCGCAACATCGTCGGTCTGGCGAAGATACGAATTGGAGCACTTCACAACAAGTGGCTACGCAGCCACATTTTGAGACGGATGCGTCGGCCTAGT
>DMKW01000044.1:21443-23008 GCA_003454135.1 Microbacteriaceae bacterium | reverse complement strand
GAGGCCCCAGCCTCAAGAGGTCAAGCACACACTCATATCGTCTAGGGCGCGACGCGCCCGTTGCCATTGAACGCCGCGTAGGTGAGCGGCATGAGCTCGGCAAAGAAGTCTTCCATCTTCTCCGCGGCCATCTCGATCTCGCGCTGCGGGAAGGACGGGAAGATCGTGCCCTCCCGCTTGGTGCGAAGCGAAAGGAAGTTCATGAGCGACCGGGCGTTGAGGGTGACATACATCGAGGAGTAGATGTTGAGCGGAAGAACGATGCGCGCGACCTCGCGCGCGACCCCCGCGTCGAGCATGCGCTGGTACGAGTGGAAGGCTGCGACACTCTGGGCACGCGTCTCGTGATCGACAAGCGAGATCTGCTCGTTGGAGCCTGGCAGGAACTCGTAGGCGCCCGGCTTGCCGACCTGCACGAGATTGCGGTCGGCATTGGGAACGTAGAAGACCGGGTTGAGCTCACGATAGCGGCCGGATTCCTCGTTGTACGACGCGATGCGGTGACGCATGAACTCGCGGAACACGAAGATCGGCGCCTGCACATAGAAGGTCATCGAGTTGTGCTCGAACGGGGACCCGTGGCGATCGCGCATGAGGTAGTTGATAAGCCCGCGTGCGCGCTTGTCTTCCGCCTCCGTGTCCTGCGAGGCCTGGGCGGCCTCGAGGGTCTGCTCACCCTGCGTTGAGACGCGAGCGGCGAAAAGCACGTCGGAGTCGTGGGCACTTGATCGGACGAGCTCGACGGTGATGTCGGAGCGGAATTCAATGTCTTCTGGCACGGTTTTCACACTAGCGAAGGGCGGCGACATCGACCGGTCCGCCACTCCGCGTAACGGAGCGTCACAGTGCTGCGCCGGGGTCGTCTGCCGAATATCGTTGCGGACAGAGATGAACCCCGCAGCGAACGTCGCAGTGCTGTTCGGCCTCGTGGCTGTGGCCACGGCCGCCGGACTGGTGTGGCGCGCCTCGACCGGCCGCGTGCGCACGATCTCCTCCACCGACACCGTGATCGCCGTCTCGGAGCTCTCGGCGGAGGCCGTGGCCGGGAGCGGCGCGACCCTGCTGCAGTTTTCGACCAAAGTGTGCGCGCCGTGCACGACGACGCACACGCTTCTCGGCGCCCTCGCCGACGAAATCGCCCACGTGCGTCACGTCGACGTAGACGTGACAAGCCGCCCGGACATCGCGAACCGCTTCAACCTGCTTCAGTCGCCGACCACCTTCATCCTGGACGCGCGCGGCGTCGTGCGCTCCCGCATCGGCGGCGCCCCGCGCCCGTCTGAAGTGCGCGCGGAACTCGCCCGCATCCTCACCGCTCACTGACCGACGACGCAGGAGAACGACATGACCGCCCAGTCAGAACACCCGGCCCTCCCGGCATCGAAGCAGGGCCTCGTGGCGAAGCCGGGCCAGCCGGGCATCGACCCGCGCGGTCCCCGGTTCAGCGCCGGCATCACCGCCGTGCTGCTGCTCATAGTGGTGGGCCTCGGCCTTGGCACGGCGGCCGCTCCCCCGTCGACGGTCGGCGCCCGAGCGGCCGAGCCGGCATTCATCCTGTTCGCCGT
>DMKW01000044.1:9579-21369 GCA_003454135.1 Microbacteriaceae bacterium | reverse complement strand
TACGGCTGGCTCTACAAGACGGTCGTGCGGCCGCGGCTTGGCGCTCCCGGCCACCTCGAAGACCCGAAGCCGCCGACCTTCTCGCAAGGCGTTGGCCTGTTTGTGACGATCATCGGCATCGTGCTGCACCTTCTCGGCGTGCCGTTCGGTCTCGTGATCTTCGCCGGGCTCGCGTTCGTCGCCGCGTTCCTGAACTCCGTTTTCGACTACTGCCTCGGTTGCCAGATCTACCTGCTGCTCATCCGCGCGGGGATCCTCAGTCGGCGTGGTTCCGCGGCCTGATCGGCCCGTCGTTCCCTAAATCGCGTGACATAGGCTGGAGTCTCCAACGGAGGAGACATCATGGCTGTGACCAGCGAAGCAACAACCCTGTGGGTCGGCGACCTGACGTCGGGCGCCGGAACCACCACCCTCGATTCGTCGAAGGTAGCCGCGTTCCCGGTGAGCTGGGCTGCCAGAGCGCAAGGTGTGGCCGGCATGACCAATCCGGAGGAGCTGCTCGGCGCCGCCCACTCCGCATGCTTCTCGATGGCGCTCGCGAACGCGCTCGCGACCTTCGGAACTCCGCCGGGGAACCTGCAGGTGACCGCGGCCGTGACCTTCGATCCCGCCGAGGGAGTCACCGGCAGCCACCTGCTCGTGAGCGCTCAGGTGCACGGCATCAGCGAAGAAGATTTCGAGCGCATCGCGGCCGAAGCGAAGGCCAACTGCCCGGTTTCTCGCGCGTTGGCGGGCATCCCGATCACTCTGGAAGCTAATCTCGCATAGTGCCTGCATCCGAGCGTCCCACCGTGCCCCGTCGCCTTCGCGACAAGCGTTCGTTGAAGGTGCTCGTCTCCGGGGCCTCCGGTTTCATCGGCCGTGAACTCGCGACCCAGCTGCGCGACGACGGCCACGAGGTGTTCACCCTCGTGCGCCGGCAGCCGAAGGCCGAGAACGAGATCAATTGGGCGCCGAGCGCCGGCATCCTGAACTCGGGACTCATCGACTCGGTGGACGCCGTGATCAACCTCTCGGGCGCGTCGCTCGGTCGGCTGCCCTGGACCCCCAAGTACCGCAAGGAGATTCTCGACTCCCGGCTGCAGACCACGAAGGCGCTCGCGGAGGCGATGACGATGGCCTCGAAACCACCCTCGGTGTTCCTCAGCGCCTCCGCCGTCGGAATCTACGGTGACCGCCCGGGCGAGCGACTCACCGAACAGTCGCCGCGGGGACCCGGTTTTCTCGGCGATGTCGTCGAGGCGTGGGAGGCCGCCGCCCAGATCCGCCCGGCAAAGACCAGACTCGTCACCTTCCGAACCGGGCTCGTGCTCGGCAACGGCGGGTCCATGGCCCCGATCCTCGCCCTCACGAAGGCTGGCCTCGGGTCGCGGTTCGGTACCGGCGGCGACATCTGGCCCTGGATCAGCCTGTACGACGAGGCGGCCGCCATCCGTCACCTGCTCACGTCGAAGCTCAGCGGCCCGGTCAACCTCGTTGGGCCGACGCCGGCCACCTCCGACCGCATCACCCGCTACGTCGCCCGACGGCTGCACCGGTGGTACGACTTCGTGGCGCCCAGCTGGGCTCTCACCCTGGCCCTGCAGGATGCCGCGCACGAACTTCTCCTGAGCAGCCAGAACGTCGTGCCCGAGAAGCTCGTTGCGGACGGGTTCCAGTTTCGCCACCGCACGGCCGAAGAGGCCATCGACGCGTTCCTGGAGTAGCGAAGCGCCTCAGCGGGCTTGGCGTTCGAGCGCGATCGCGCGCCGGATCGACTGTCGCGCGCGTCGCCGGTCGCCGCTCGCGTCGTAAGCCAGGCCGAGCCTGAACCACGCAGGCCAACTGCCCGGGTGCGCTTCGACCTCGGCCTTGTACCGTGGGAACTCGGCGTCTGCGGCGCTGCGTATCGGCCGGCCGCTTGTCAGCTTCGGTAGGGTGTCGACGGGAAGCTCCCCCGCGTCGCGGAGCTTTCGCACCAGTCGTTCGCTGCGGATGCCGAAGAGGAGTTCCGCGATGAGCGCCCACGCGCCGATCGCGGGAAGCACGATGAGGGCGACGCCGAGCGCCCTGGACACCCCGTTGTCGACCGCGATCAGCCGCACCGCAAGCTGGGTAACGACAACGAGGTACAGCACGAGAAGCGCCGACATCACGATCGCGGCGATGCGACCCCTCATTCGACGTCGGCCGCGCCGGCCGCCGCGGTGGCAGTGAGGTCGATGAGCCTGTCCAGCCCGACCACGACACCCTCCGCGCCGGGGAGCGCGCGCAGGGCGATGAGAATCCCCGCTTCGTACGACGACGGGTCGAGCGTCTCGTGGCTGAGGGTGAGGGTCTCGCCCCTGCCGCCGAACACGACATCCTGTTTGGCGACGATCCCCTGCATCCGCAGGCTGTGGATCGGCACGCTCGCAACCTGCTGGCCCCTGGCCCGCTGGTCGGTGTGCGGGGCGACGACGGGGCCAAGGGCTGATCGCGCGGCACCGATGAGCTCCGCCGTGCGCACCGCCGTTCCGGACGGCGAGTCGATCTTCGACGCGTGGTGGGCCTCGATGATCTCGATCGAATCGTAGAATCTGGCCGCCATCGCCGCGAAGGAGGTCGCGAGCACCGAGCCGATGGAGAAGTTGGGAACGATGATGACGCCGACGGGTTCGACTCGCGTGCTGTTCTCCTCGGCGACCCTCGATTCGAGCGACGCGATGCGCTGGGCGGACCAGCCGCTCGTGCCCACGAGCACACTCACGCCGTTCGCGACCGCGAAGGCGACGATTCCCTCGCTCACGGCCGGCACCGTCACGTCGACGGCGACGTCGGCGGTGAGCATCTCCGCCCGGTCGCCGCCGGAGCCGATCTGGGCGACGAGCTCGAACTCGGCCGACTCCTCGATGAGCCGGCACACGAGCCTGCCCATCCTGCCCGTCGCGCCGACGACGGCGACCCTGATTGTCATTGGGCAAATCTACCAAGCCTGCGGGGCGCGCTTCGCGCCGGGCGGCGTCGGAATCTCCGGGCATAGGCTGGATGGATGGTGTCCTGGCGCGAAGAGTCCGTCGACAGCGAGTCGGCCCATTGTTTGCTCGTCGAATATTTCGAGGCCCGCGCCGAGGGCTTTCCGGGCGGACCGGGAGCGTATCGCACCGCCTTCCCCTCTCCGGAGCAGTTCGAACCGCCGCGGGGCGTGTTCCTCGTGGTGGTGGGCGACGACCAGTCCGGACGGCCGGCGGACGTCGGCTGCGGCGGCATCCGCGAGATCGCGATGGGGGCGCTCGGGCGCCGATTCGAGGTCAAGCACCTCTACCTGCGACCGTTCACGAGGGGGCGCGGGCTCGGCCGGGCGCTCCTGGCCGAACTCGAGGCGAGGGCGCTGGCGTTCGGAGCCACCGAGCTCGTGCTCGACACCAACGCGAACCTCGAGGCGGCGGGCGGCCTCTACCGCTCGAGCGGCTTTGCGGCCATCCCGGCGTACAACGACAACCCGAACGCCACGAACTGGTACCTCAAGCGCCTGCGGTGACGACGTCTGCCTAGAAGGGTTGCCCCTCCGGGAGCCCGGTGCGCAGTTCGGCCGGCAGGTGCCCGAGGTCGTTGTGCGTGATCAGAACCGGTGGCTTCGCCGACCGCACGCGGATGATCGTGAGGCCGCAATTGGCCTGGTTGAGCCCCATCCACCGCCACGCCGGTGCGCTGAAGACCTCGCGCACGAACCAGGCGATCACGAAGTTGTGCGTAATGAGAAGGTCGTGGCGGTCTTCCCGCGCCGGCGTCAACCACTCGGCGACGGCATCCGCCATTTGCGCCTCGCCCGCCTCGATCTCCTGGCGCGTGACCGACCCGAAAAACGGTTCGAACGCGTGCGGCATGTCGGGGGTGGGGCCGGACGGAATGCAGTCGAACAGCAGCGCGGACGGCTGCACGTCGAGGCTCGGCATGCTCGCCGTCATGATCTTCGCCGTCTCCTCGGCGCGCTGAAGCGGCGAGTGCCACGCGCCGGTGAACGGCACACCGCTCAGGCGGTCGGCGACGAGCTTGGCCTGCCGGGCACCCCGCGCCGAGAGCGGTCCGTCTGGCAGACCGTGCTCCGCATCCTGTTGCTCGCCGTGCCTGACAAGATAAATGAAGTGGGACATCGTTGTTCCTGGATTCCTAGGTTTCCGTGCGGTTTCACACGGCGACAGGCTCGTCGACGAGCCCGTCAAACGTCGCCTGGTCAATCGTGCCGACGGCAGCGATGGAGAGCGGGCGTGCCGCGAGCTCGACGGCGAGCTCTCGTACATCCTGGGCGGTGACGAGTGACAGCCGGCGCAGCGACTCGTCGAGGTCGGCGAATTCGCCGAGAGTGATCTCGGACCGGCCGAGCCTGGACATGCGCGTGTCCGAGTCTTCGAGGGCGAGAGCGGATGCCCCGCTCAGCTGTCCGACGGCGCGGCGCATCTCGTCGTCGGTGACGCCGCCGGTGCCGAGCCTCCTGAACTCGGCGAGCAGCAGCTCGGTGACCTGGGCTGCCTTGGCCGGCGAGCATCCGGCGTACAGGCCGAAGAGTCCGGCATCCGAATAGCTGGGCGAGAACGAATACACGGAGTACGCGAGACCGCGCTTTTCCCTGATCTCCTGGAACAGTCGGGACGACATGCCGCCGCCGAGCACGGAGTTGAGCACCGCGAGAGTCGACCTTCGGACGTCGGCCGCCGGGATGCCGGGCACCCCGAGCAGGATGTTGGCCTGTTCGATCGGACGGTGCACCACCACGAGGGGGCTGCCGCGCTCGATCACGTCGTGCGTCGCATCGCGCCGCTCGACCGGAGACGCCTCGAGGGAGAGGTCCCAGCCGGCAGCCGTGAGAGCCCTCGTGACGCCCGCGACGAGTTCGTCGTGGTCGACCGCGCCCGCGACGGTGATGACGAGGTCGCGTGCCCGGTAGTTGGAGCGGTAATGGTTCCAGACCGATTCGCGGGTCGCCGCCTGGATGGTCTCCGGGCTTCCGCCGATCGGGCGTCCGAGCGGGTGGTCGCCCAACACCGCCTCGAAGAAGCGCTCGCTCGTCACATCCGACGGGTCGTCATCCGCCATCGCGAGTTCCTCGAGGATCACGCCGCGCTCGTTCTCGAACTCGGTGGGATCGATGACCGACGACGTGATCATGTCGGAGAGCACCTCGACCGCCATCGGCAGATCCCGGTCTTGCACCTTCGCGTAGTAGCAGGTGTACTCCTTGGCGGTCATGGCGTTGTGTTCGCCGCCGACCGCGTCGAAGCTGACCGCAATGTCGAGCGCGGTGCGCGTGGCCGTGCCCTTGAAGAGCAGGTGCTCGAGAAAATGGGTGCTGCCGTACGTGGCGACCACCTCGTCGCGGGAACCGACGGCCACCCAGTAGCCGATCGTCGCGCTCCTCGCTCCGGGCACCTGCTCGCTCAGCACGCGAACACCGCTCGGCAGCACGCTGCGGCGAACGAGAGAATCGCCGGATGCGGTGAAGGTCAGTTCGGCCAGGTCGAGGGGAAGCGGGGCTGCACCATTCATTGCACCGAGCCTACGTCACGCGCGCGGGCGCGAGGGCTCGACCGTCGGCACCGAGCCCCCCAAATTGGGGTACATCATTGGGCATAAAAAGAGGACAAACCGAGTTGTCTGTCCTCCCTAATGTGTTAGTGTTCAGGCATCAGGTGAACCGCCCGAGGTTCTTCTGAAGCTTCTCCACTCGAGGTGAAGCGAACCATATCGAATACCGCGAGCACAATGCTCGCGGGGCAAAAACGCCGGACAATCCCCGAGGTCCGGCCAGCTGCCGAACGGCTTGAGGACACCTAGCCGAATAGCCCAAGGGAGCCACGCTGTGCCGATTGTTGAAACTGATCCGATCGGCCAGCGTGCCCGGGATTCTGCGCCCCACCGGGTACTCCCACCCGCTCCCGCGAAAATCCGCATCCTCGAGACGGCCGATCGCCTCTTCTACGACGAGGGCATCCGCAGCGTCGGCATCGACCGGCTAATCAGCGAGTCCGGCGTCACGAAGGCCACGTTCTACAAGCACTACGGCTCGAAAGACCGCCTCATTCTGGACTACATCACCGGGCGCCACGAGCACTTCGTCGCCTTCGTGAACGACCTCCTCGCGGCGAACGAGAGCTCAGAAGACGCCATCCGGGCCCTCGTGGACCGGATCGTCTCCACGATCGAGTCGCCCGGGTTCCGCGGCTGCCCCTTCATCAACGCGGCGATCGAATTCACCGACGTGCGGCACCCCGTGCGCGAACTCGTGCTCGTGCACCGAGACTGGTACGCGGGCATAGTGGCCGATCTCTTCAAGGGGGCCGGTCATCCCCTCCCCGGCGATGCGGGCGACGAGTTCATACTCGCTCGCGACGGGGCGATGATGGGCGGCTACGTCGGCGACTCAATCGCCGCGGTGACGGCCCTGCAGAGGATCGCCGAGCGCATCCTCGCCGACAGCCACCGCTGACCAATCGGTAGAGCGACGCGCCGCCGGCATTCGGCCTTCGTTAGTCTGGGGTGGCGATCGCCACTTCGGTGATCGGCAGTGCCCGAGAGGACCCCCATGACCGTCACGCTCACCTGGCTACTGATCATCACGATTCTCGCCGCGGCTCTCGCGATCTACGACGGGATCGTGCGGCTGCAGGGCAAGCGCGGCAACTCGATCCTCGCGGTCGCCGAACTCGTTTTCGCCGCCCTCATGCTGCTGTCGGTGTTCGTTGCGCTGCCGGCTCCGTTCACGACCTTCCTGTTCGCCCTCATCCTGGAGGTCGTGCTCATCGCGCTGGCCGTGCTTCCCGGCAAGCGTCGGCGCGGTTCGTCCACGGCGACATTCATCGCGCTGCTCCTCAACTCGGTCGTGGTGTTGATCGCGGCCGGCTGGTTGCATATTCCCGGGCTCGGCTAACCGAGCCGGCCAGCCGGCGATTCGGTCAGTCGGACGCGCGATCGAGTTCGGCCACCTGGTGGCGGCTCAATTGAACGTGAGCGGCCGCGACGAGGTCGCGCACCTGGTCGGCGGAGGTTGCGCTCGCGACGGGCGCCACGATGTTCGGCTTGGTCAGGAGCCACGCGATCGCGATCGCAGCGACGCTGACTCGCTGTTCCCACGCCACCTGGTCGAGGGTTGCAAGCACGCGCAAGCCACGCTTGTTGAGGTACTGCGCAGACTCCTTGCCTCGGATATTTCGCCCGAGATCGGCCTTCGTGCGGTACTTGCCGGTGAGAAAACCACTCGCGAGCGCGAAACGGGGCATCACGCCGAGGCGCTGCTGGCGTGCAACGCTCGCGAGATCTCCCTCGAACTCTTTGCGGTGCATGAGGTTGTAGTGGTTTTGCAGCGCGACCATCGGCGTCACGCCGAGTTGGGCCGCGATGACCCGCGCCTCGATCAATCGGTTGCCCGAGTGGTCGGAGGCACCGGAGTACCGCACCTTGCCGGCCCGCACCAGGTCGTCGACGGCGAGCAGGGTCTCCTCGAAGTCGACGGTGTGGTCGTCGATGTGCAGGTACAACAGGTCGATGTAGTCGGTGCCGAGCCGTTCGAGCGACGCGTCCACGGCGCGGCGAACCGCGTCGGCGGCGAGGCCGGGGTTGTCCGCGCTTTTGCCAATCTTGGTTCCGACGACGATTTCGGCCCGGTTGCGACGCTCGCGCATCCAATTGCCGATCATGATCTCGCTGCGACCGCCGGCATACGAATCCGCCGTGTCGATGAAATTGCCGCCGTGTTCGAGGTAGGCGTCGAGGATTCCGGTGGTTGCCTCCGTGTCGGCCTTCCAACCGAAGACGTTGCCACCGATCGCGAGGGGGAACACGCGGAGATCGGACTGGCCGAGCCGACGGCGCACGCGTGTGAGAGCCATCGGCTGGGTGTCTCCCAAGTCAGATGCGCTCTCTGACGTCTTCCCTGTGTCAGGCAATACCTGTGTCATTTCCACCCCCCCGGTGTTTACTATCGACGGCCGGTGAATTCGGGTAACCCGCCGTCTGATTTCGACCATAGATGAGCCGTGCGACAAACCGTGGATGCTCGGGTGAATTGTTGGTTAAGTGCCCGAATCGTTATCATGCACGAGACCGAACGGCCCCCCTGTGAGGACGCTTGGCAGCAGCCGGGTAGTAGGCGAGTCCGCTGGCGCAGCACGGGCGTGGTGTCTAGGTTCGAAACGTGGGGATGCCGGAGGCATCCGAGGAGCCACCACCCACAGCGTGTGGAGGTTCCGTCACAGTCTCGCGGCGACTCTAAACGGGCGACAGAAGGGCCGCCAGTGGGTGATCACGAGGCGGCCCTTCGCCAAAATTATCCGGGGTCCCGTGGGCCCGATCCCCAGCCGCCCGCGCGCCGCACGAGCCGTCTCGCCTGGTCGAGCACCGGGCCATCCACCATCTGCCCGTCGAAACGGAACACGCCGTCTTCGCGCTCGGCGGCCGCGAGCAGCCGACGCGCCTTCGAGAGCTGCTCGACGTCGGGCCGGTACGCGTCGCGGATCACGGCCGCCTGGCTCGGGTGAACGCACGCCGTCGCCGCGAATCCGCTTTCCACGGCGTCCCTCGCTTCCACCGCGAGTCCGCCGAGGTCCGGCAGGTCGAGAAAGACGGCGTCGATCGCGGCAACGCCGGCTGCCGCGGCCGCGAGCAGCGTCGCCGAGCGCGCGTGGCGAGCGACATCGCGGTAGTTCCCGTCGGCCCGACGGCTCGAGGAGCCTCCGAGCGAGGCGAGCAGGTCTTCCGCGCCCCACATGAGGGCGACGACGCTCGGCGCTGCGGCGAGCGCCGGTGCGGCGAGCACTCCGGCCGCCGTCTCGCACAGGGCGATCACCTCGAGCCCCGCGAGATCGTCGAGGTCGCGCACACTGCGCGCCTTGGCGAGCATGACCGTTCGATAGGCGGTGAGCTCGAGCGCCTCGAGATCGAGCACGAGGTCGCTCGAGTCGGCGGGGTTGATCCGCACGATCGTGCGGTCGGGGTCGAGCGGTGTCGCGATCAGGGCGTCCCGGGCCGCCGCCCGGTTTTGCGGCGCCACCGCGTCTTCGAGGTCGAGGATCACAGCATCCGCCCGCTCCAGCGCCTTCGCAAACCGGTCTGGCCGGTCGGCCGGGCAGAAGAGCAGCGCCGGCCCCATCGCGAAGGTCATCGCGAGGCCTCCCGGCACCACACGAGCACCGAGCGCAACGCCGTCGCGACGATCACGCCGTGCTGGTTGCGGCCCGTGTGCGCGAGCGTGACGATGCCCTGTCCCGGGCGGGATGCCGAGAGCCGTTTTGCCTGCACGACGGTCTCCGAGTACAGGGTGTCGCCGTGCAGCAGCGGATGCGGGAACGTGACCTCGCCGAAGCCGAGGTTCGCCACGATCGTGCCCTGGGTCAGCTGGGTGACCGACGCGCCCACGATCGTCGCGAGCGTGAGCATCGAGTTGACGAGCCGTTCGCCGAACGGTTGCGTCGCCGCCCACGCCGCGTCGAGGTGGAGGGCCTGGGTGTTCATCGTGAGGGTCGTGAAGAAGACGTTGTCCGCCTCGGTCACGGTGCGCCCGGGGCTGTGACGGTACACGACATCCAGCTCGAACTCCTCGAAGTAGAGGCCGCGCTGCTCGACAACCCGTCGCGGTTCGCCCTCGCCGTCGTCCGCCATGACCGTGCCTCCCTCGCGTCTAGAAACCGAACCTACGCGCGATCACCATGAGTTGCACCTCGCTCGTGCCCTCACCGATCTCGAGGATCTTCGAATCGCGGTAATGGCGGGCCACCCTGTATTCGTTGAGGAAGCCGTAGCCGCCGAAGATCTGGGTGGCATCCCGCGCGTTGTCCATGGCCGCCTCCCCACCCACGAGCTTGGCGATCGACGCCTCGACTTTGAACGGCTTGCCAGCGATCATCTTCGACGCCGCATCGTAGTAGGCGAGCCTCGCGGTGTGCACGCGGGCCTGCATTCTCGCGATCATGAACGCGATCGACTGGTTGGAGCCGATACTCCGCCCGAAGACGTTGCGCTCCGCCGCGTAGCGCGCCGCCTCGTCGAGGCAGCCCTGGGCAGCTCCGACCGCGAGCGCGGCGACGGCGATGCGTCCGGCGTCGAGAGTTTCGACGAAGTTGGCGAAGCCGCGACCACGCTCACCGAGCAGGTTCGCCTCGGGCACTCGCACCTCGTCGAGGGTGAGCGGATGCGTGTCGGACGCGTGCCAGCCCACCTTGTCGTACGAGGGCCCCGCCGTGAACCCCGCCGCGGGCACCGGCACGAGGATCGCAGAGAGTTCACTCCTCGGTGCGCCGTCTCTCCCCTCCCGCGTCCCGGTGACCGCGGTAACCGTGACGAGCCGGGTGATGTCCGTGCCCGAGTTGGTGATGAACTGCTTCGTGCCGTTGATCACCCACTCGCCGTCCCTCAGCTCGGCGGTGGTCTTGGTCGCCGCGGCATCGGATCCGGCGTCCGCCTCGGTGAGTCCGAAGGCCGCGAGCACCCGCCCGCTCGCGAGTTGGGGGATCCACTCCTCCTTCTGCTCCTGCGTGCCGAACCGGAACACGGGCATCGCCCCGAGGCCGAGCCCCGCCTCGAGCGTCACCGCCACGCTCTGGTCGACGCGGCCGAGCTGCTCCACCGCGAGGCACAGGGCGAAGTAGTCGCTGCCCTGCCCGCCGAGTTCCTTGGGGAAGGGCAGCCCGAAGAGCCCGAGATCCGCCATCTGGGAGACGACCTCGTACGGGAAGCTGTGCTCGGTGTCGTGCCTGGCCGCCACGGGGGCGACGACCGTGTCGGCAAAGTCGCGCACAGTGTCGCTAAGCGCCTGGTATTCGGGAGAAAGGTCGGTGTTCATTGGTGTGTTCCTTCGTGCTCGTGCGGCTGGAGTGAGGCTACGACCTGGTCGGATCTGACCACGTCGCCCTGGCTGACGGTGAGCGTGACGGTGCCGCTCATCGAGGCGGTCACGCGGTGTTCCATCTTCATGGCCTCCACCACGAGGATGGTCTGCCCCTCTTCGACGGTGTCGCCGCTCGCGACGGCGAGCCCGACGACGGTGCCCGGCATCGGGGTGCGCACGTCCGGGCTGCGCGGTCCGTCGACGGAGACGGCGGCCACGAGCTGTTCCTCCCGGCCACGCAGCCGCACGGCACGGGAGAAGCCGGCCTGGCCGAGCCACACGGTGTGGCCGTCCCGCGCGAAGTGGAACGACTGCAGCGTCCCGTCGAGTTCGAGGGACAGGATGTCGCCGGCGATCGACAGCCGCGCCCGATACGACCGCTCGAGGGCGACCGTCGCGTCGCTCGGCGGTCCGACGACGGACACGTCGACGGATGACCCGGCGGCCGCGGCGAAGCTGTAGCAGCTCGGGCGCGGCTCGCCGATCCTCCATCCGCTGGGCCTCGACCACGGCTCCGGCACGTGCCCCGCCGAGGCGGCATCCCAGCGCGCGGCGTGCTCGAGCAGCGCCGCGGCCGCGTAGAGCGCGTCGTCGGGCTGCCGGAACGCGAGCTCGGCGAGCCGCCGATCGATAAGCCCGGTGTCGAGGCTCCCGTCCCGCACGTCCGGGTCGGCGAGCAGCAGCCGCAGGTACTCGATATTCGTGCCGACCCCGAGCACGGTGGTTGCGGCGAGCGACCGATCGAGGAGCGCGATGGCGGTTGCCCGGTCCTCGCCCCACACCATGACTTTGGCGAGCAGCGGGTCGTAGTCCGGAGACACGTCGAGGCCGGGCAGGAGCGAACTGTCCACCCGCACGCCGCTGCCGTTCGCCTCGTGCAGGGAGAGCACGTTCCCCGTGCTCGGCAGAAAGCCGCGCTCCGGGTCTTCCGCGTAGACCCTGGCCTCGATCGCGTG
>DMKW01000044.1:7954-9476 GCA_003454135.1 Microbacteriaceae bacterium | reverse complement strand
GTGTTCATCTCGATGAAGAATGCCTCGTCCGGGTTGTCGTTCCCGACGAGGAACTCGACCGTTCCGACCCCCGTGTAGCCGACGCTTCTCGCGACCGCGCAGGCGGCCTCGCCGATTCGCGCGCGCGCATCCGGGCCAAGAAGCGGAGACGGCGCCTCCTCGATCACCTTCTGGTGGCGGCGCTGAAGCGAGCACTCCCGCTCCCCCAGATGGATGACGTTTCCGGCGCCGTCGGCCAGTACCTGCACCTCGATGTGCCGGGCCGGAGACACGAGCCTCTCGAGGAACAGGGTGTCGTCGCCGAATGCCGCCCCGGCGAGCCGGCGTGCGGTGGCGAGCGCTGCGGGCAGTGCGTCTGGGCCGCGCACGATCTCCATGCCCTTGCCACCGCCGCCCGCCGACGGCTTGACGAGCAATGGATAGCCGACGGACTCGGCCGCGATCGTGAGTTGCTCGTCGCTGAGCCCCGGTTCTGCTACGCCCGGGATCACCGTGATGCCGTGCGAGGCCACGTGTTTTCTCGCCCGGATCTTGTCGCCCATGATCTCGAGCGCGTCGACTCCCGGCCCGACGAAGACGATGCCGGCGGCGGCGCACGCGATCGCGAACTCCGCGTTCTCGGAAAGAAAACCGTAGCCGGGATGGATGGCGTGGGCCCCAGAGGCGGCGGCCGCCGCGAGGACCGCGTCGATGTTGAGATAGCTCTCTCGCACCGACGCCGGCCCGATCCGCACGGCCAGGTCGGCGAGCGCGACGTGCTTCGCACCGCGGTCCGCGTCGCTGTAGACCGCCACCGATCGGATTCCGAGCTTTCGGAGCGTGCCAATGATGCGGCACGCGATCTCGCCGCGATTGGCGACGAGCACGGTGTCGAAAAGCACGGCGTCGGAGAGTCGAGAGGTCACCTCGGTCACATCCTGAACAGGCCGAAGGCGGTCTCGCCGAGCGGCGCGTTGGCGCACACCCCGAGGGCGAGGCCGAGCACGGTGCGGGTGTCGGCCGGGTCGATGACGCCGTCGTCCCACAGGCGTGCGGTGGAATAGTACGGGCTGCCCTGCCTCTCGTATTGCTCGCGGATCGGTGCCGTGAAGGCCGTCTCGTCCTCGGGCGACCATTCCTCGCCCCGCGACTCGAGCTGTTCCCGGCGCACGGTCGCGAGCACCGACGCCGCTTGCGGCCCGCCCATGACCGAGACCCGGCTGGCCGGCCACATCCACAGGAACCGGGGAGAGTACGCCCGACCCGCCATCGAGTAGTTTCCCGCGCCGAACGAACCACCGATGACCACGGTGAGCTTGGGCACGCGCGTCGTCGCCACAGCGGTGACCATCTTCGCCCCGTGCTTGGCAATGCCGCCGGCCTCGGCATCCCGGCCCACCATGAAACCGGAGATGTTCTGCAGAAAGACGATCGGTATTCCCCGCTGGTCGCACAGCTCGATGAAGTGCGCGCCCTTGAGCGCCGAGTCGCTGAACAGCACGCCCGCGTTGGCGATGATGCCCACCGGATGCCCGTGCAGGTG
>DMKW01000044.1:6077-7798 GCA_003454135.1 Microbacteriaceae bacterium | reverse complement strand
TCCACCAGGCGAGCGATCACGGCTCGCACCTCGTATGGCTCGAGTACGTCGGTCGGCACCACCCCGTAGAGCTCGTTCACATCGGCGGCGGGCTCGCGGCTCGGCAGCACGGACCACGCCGGTGCGGACGGCGCCGGGAGCGTCTCGATGATGTCCCGCACTATCTGCAGGGCGTGCGCGTCGTTGTCGGCGAGGTAGTCGGTGACACCGGAGATGCGCGAATGCACGTCTCCCCCGCCCAGCTCCTCGGCGGTCACGATCTCGCCGATCGCCGCCTTCACGAGCGGAGGTCCGCCGAGAAAGATTGTCCCCTGCCCGCGAACGATCACGGCCTCGTCGCTCATCGCCGGCACGTAGGCGCCACCGGCGGTGCAGGAACCGAGCACCGCGGCGATCTGTGGAATCTTGGCGGCCGACATCCTGGCCTGGTTGAAGAAGATGCGGCCGAAGTGGTCGCGGTCGGCGAAGACCTCGTCTTGTCTCGGCAAGAACGCGCCACCGGAGTCGACGAGGTACACGCACGGGAGGCGGTTCTCGAGCGCGATCTCCTGGGCCCTCAGGTGCTTCTTGACCGTCATCGGATAGTAAGTGCCGCCCTTGACCGTCGCGTCGTTGCAGATCACGAGCACGTGGCGCCCATGCACGAGGCCGATGCCGGCGATCACGCCGGCTGCCGGGCATTCGTCGTCGTAGAGGCCGTTGGCGGCGAGCGGGGCGATCTCGAGAAAGGGGCTGCCTTCGTCGAGCAGCCGGTCGATCCGCTCGCGCGGCAGAAGCTTTCCGCGCGCCACATGGCGGTCTCGCGAGCTCTGCGGGCCACCGGCCGCCGCGACGGCGAGCCGTTCACGCAGGTCGTCGACGAGCGCCCGCTGGGCGGAGTCGTTGCGCCGAAAGGTCGCGCTCGCCGTATCCTGGCGATCGCCCAGAGTCTTCATCGACGTCATTCCCTCGTGCGCCCCGCGAATTCGGTTAGTGCGCGCTAACTCAAATCAGGTTAGCGTTCATTAACTGGAATTGTCTATAGTTGAGCCAGACGCGGGCGGAAGAGGGATATCTGATGGTCGATGCTCCGGCAGAGCAGCCGACCGGGCGCAGCAGGGCGAAGGCCGACCGCCGAGACGCGCTTCTCACCGCGGCGGCGCGGCTCTTCGCAGCCCGCGGCTTCAACGGCGTCTCCATCGAAGACCTCGGCTCGGCCGTGGGAATCAGCGGTCCGGCGGTCTACCGGCACTTCAGCGGAAAACAGGCCGTGCTCGCCGCCCTGCTCATCGGCGTGAGCGATGACCTGCTGGGGGGCGGGCTCGCGGTCGTCGACGGCGCGGCGGATGACACGGCGGCGCTTCGCGCCCTCATCCGATTCCACACCGATTTCGCGCTCTCGAATCCTGAGGTGATCCGCGTGCAGGATCGCGACCTCGAGAGCCTCGCAGAGGACGACAGCCACGCGGTGCGCACCCTGCAGCGGCGCTACGTGGAACTGTGGGTGGGCGTGCTCGCTCGCCGGCACCCCCGCGAGAACACCGCGGTGCTCCGAATGCGGGCGCACGCGACCTTCGGCCTGCTCAACTCGACGCCGCACTCGAGCAGCCGATCCCTTCCGCGTGCGACCATGCGCGGAGAGCTCGAAAGCATGGCCTGGGCGCTGCTCGGCTGAGCCGCCGCCTTCTGCGGCGCGGTTCAGGCGGCGTCCGGTCGACCCATTTGTGTGCTGGGGTAAGTCG
>DMKW01000044.1:2085-5977 GCA_003454135.1 Microbacteriaceae bacterium | reverse complement strand
GATGGTGCTTCCGGCACAGATGGGCAAGGTTGTCCCACGCGGTCACGCCGTCGAAGTGCCAATCGTTCGTGTGATCGAGGTCGCACGCTCCGGCGCGCCGATTGCAGCCCGGGAACCGGCAGGCACCGTCCCGCACTCGCAACCAGGCCCGCAATGCCGCCGGCACCCGGTAGTTGTCGCGTCCGACGGAGAGCACTGCCCCGTCTCCGGATGGGTCAACAACCGAGTGAGCGACGGAGCGTTCGCGGTCAAGAGTCTCGCCGTCTCGACATCGATCGGGCCATACCCTTCCAGCATGGCCGGTTCGTCACCATGGCCGAGCAGAGCCAGCACCGGGACGGTGACGTGCACGGTCGGAGTGATCCGCCTCAAGACCGCCACATCCGCTTCACGGCCGCGGGTGTCCGCACCGGCCGCTGGTTCGGCGACGGTGCTGTCGGTCGTGTTCCCTTGCAGGAGCGCCGCGCTGAACACGTCCGCCATGAGCTGGGTCACGGTGCGCGCGGGTCCCCGCTCGCACGAAGACTGATCGCGGCCTCGGTGACCCGGTGGTGAATCGCCGCCGCCTCCGCGACCGGCAAGTAGGCCGACAACCACGCCATTCCGTCCTGAGCCGGGGCGCAGTCCACGCGCCGATCCGCCACCGCCCGCACATGCCTGGCGACGATCGATTCGGGTGCGAGGCCTTCCCGCAACACCCGCAACCGTCGATCGAACTTCGCCGTCGACACCGCTTGCGCCACCGGCAGGGCCTGCCCCTCCAGCGCGACCCGCTCCGGCTCGTCGAGGGTCGCGACCGCATCCACGATCAGGTGCGCGTGCCGGAGCTGATCGAACCTGTCTGCAACGCCGCGAGAGTGGAAGGCAGGTCGTTGACGAGCGCCTGGCTGTCGGCCACGAGGTTTCCCGCGGCCCGTTCGGAGATCCGCATCGCGCAGGCTAGTTCGGCGACGACCGTGCGGCGCGCCATCTCCGCCCGCTCCGACGACGACGGCGCTGTCGATGTGTGATGTTCGGTTGCCGCACTCCACACCCGGGCCTGCTCGATCGCCTCCGCCCGAAACCCCGACAGTCGCGCGATCAAACGGTCGAGCACGACAACCATCTCCACGAGCCCGCCGAGCGTCTGCGCAGCCAAAGCGGGAACCGGCATCCCGGCAAGCATCATAGCCTCGCGAGGGATATCGGGCAGGTCGCCCGGAGCGGTTTCCATGCATGAACGCAACACCCCACCACCGACATTTGCGGTGCCCTGGTGATCTGCCCCTGGGGGTCTGGGGCGGCGGAGATCGCCGTCGGATGCAAGGCTGTAGCCATGACTCGCACCGACCCGGCCACGATCGCCGACGAACGAACCACTCTCGAGCAGTTTCTCGATTACCAGAGGGCGACGCTGCAGCTTAAGGCCGAGGGCCTCGACCGGAGCCAGCTCAACCAGCGGCTGCCGAGTTCCGCGCTGACGCTCGCGGGCCTGCTCAAGCACCTCGCCTACGTGGAGGATAGCTGGATCCAGGAGTCGTTCCTGGGGCGCGTGGCGCCCGAGCCTTGGGCGAGCGCGCCCTGGGATGACGACCGTGACTGGGAGTTCCACTCGGCCCCGGACGACGACCCCGACTATCTCCGTCGCCTCTACGAGGAGGCATGCGCACGCTCGCGTGCCGCGTCCGCCTCCGCGAACCTCGATGACCTCTCCGTCGAAATCTCCCGCCGCAACGGCGAGCGCTACAGCCTCCGCTGGATTCTCGTGCACCTCATCGAGGAGACCGCGCGCCACAACGGGCACGCCGACCTGCTGCGGGAATCCATCGACGGCGTTGTCGGCGAGTAGCGCGTCACACCATCGCCAGGAGCATCGCCGGGTCGGAGAGGATGGTGCCGATATCGGCGAGGAACCTCGAGGCCTCAGCCCCGTCCACGAGCCGATGGTCGAACGACAGGCTCAGGGTCATCACGTGTCTCAGCGCGACGGCGTCGTGATGCTCCCAGGGCATCCGGCGCACCGCGCCCATCGCGAGGATCACGGCTTCGCCCGGGTTGAGGATGGGCGTGCCGGCGTCGATGCCGAACACGCCGATGTTCGTGATCGACAGCGTGCCGCCGGCGAGTTCCGCCGGCCCGTTCCTGCCATCCCTGGCGCGGCCGACGAGCGCGGTGAGTTCGCGCGCGACTGAGAGCAGATCGAGCCTCTCCGCGTCCTTGATGTTCGGCACCATGAGGCCCCGCGGCGTCGCGGCCGCGATTCCGAGGTTGACGTAGCCGAACCGGACGATCTCCCGGGCGCCCTCGTCCCAGTGCGAGTTCACGGCCGGCGTGCGCGCCACCGCGAGGCACACCGCCTTCGCGACGATCGTGAGCATCGTCAGCCGCTCGTCGCGGAACGCGCTCGAGACGCGCAGGCGGTCGAGCAGCTCCATCGACGGCGTCACATCGATCGTGAGGAACTCGGTGGCGTGGGGGGCCGTGAACGCGCTGGCGACCATGGCCTCGGCCGTGAGCTTTCGCACGCCCTGGATCGGTGTGCGAGTCTCGCGGGCACCCGTACCGGTCGTGGACGCGTCGCGCACGTCGTCGCGGGTGATGAGTCCGCCGGTACCCGATCCGGTCACCCGTTCGAGGTCGACACCGAGGTCGTGCGCGAGCTTGCGAAGCGGGGGTGCTGGTCGCGACGGGCGCGGCTCGCGCGCCTTCTCCGCACGCTCAAGCCAACTCGCCGACCGCGCCTTACGCTGGGGTCGCCGACCGCCCTCCACCCGGGGACCGTAGCCGACGAGCACCGCCTCGCGCTCGGCGGGAGGCTCGGGCACATCAGGCACATCGGGCACATCGGGCACATCGACATCCGGCACATCGACCGCCTCGGCCGCCTCGACCGCGAAGCCGACGATCGGCTGCCCCACCTGCACGATCTGGCCCGGCTGGGCGTAGAGAGCGCCAACCACCCCGGCGAACGGCGACGGCAGCTCCACGAGGGCCTTCGCCGTCTCCACCTCTGCAATGATCTGGTTGAGCTCGACCGCGTCCCCCACGCCAACCCGCCAGGCGACGAGTTCGGATTCGGTGAGCCCCTCCCCGAGGTCGGGCAGCCGGAAGTCCTTGAGTCGGCTCATTTCGTGATGCTCCAACCGGTGAGGGAGTTGCGTCTGCCGAGCACGCGATCCACAGCGTCGAGGATCCGGTCGAGGTCTGGCAAGAAATGGTCTTCGAGCGAGGCGGCCGGGTACGGAACGTCGAATCCCGTAACCCTCGCGGGTGCGGCCTCGAGAAAGTCGAAGCAGCGTTCGGTGACACTCGCCGTGATCTCGGCTCCGAGACCGCCAGACTGCGCGGCCTCGTGGGTCACGACGAGCCGGCCGGTCTTCCGCACCGACGCCTCGATCGTCGCGAGGTCGAGCGGGGAGAGCGAGCGAAGGTCGACGACTTCGATCGAGATGCCATCGCCGTCCGCGGCGGTCGCCGCGTCGAGCGCCGTCATCACGAGGGGACCGTAGGTCACGAGGGTCACATCCGTTCCCGGCCGCACGACGCGCGCGCGATCCAGCGGCAACGGCTCGACGAGGCCCTGGTCAACGGGGCCCTTCGCCCAATACCGCCGCTTAGGCTCGAAGAACAGCACAGGGTCGTCGCTCGCGATCGCGAGCCTGATGAGGTCGTAGGCGTCCTGCGGATTCGAACAGCTCACGACCCGCAAGCCCGCGGTGTGCGCGAAGTAGGCCTCGGGCGACTCCGAGTGGTGCTCGACGGCGCCGATTCCGCCACCGAACGGCACGCGGATCGTGATGGGCATCTTCACCGCGCCGCCCGTGCGGTAGTGCAACTTGGCCACCTGGGTCACGATCTGGTCGAAACCGGGGTAGATGAATCCGTCGAACTGGATCTCGCACACCGGACGGAA
>DMKW01000044.1:0-1995 GCA_003454135.1 Microbacteriaceae bacterium | reverse complement strand
GCCGCGTACTGGCTTTTCTGCCGCTCGAGGCCCGAGTGCGCGCCCGTGTAGACGTTGTCGAACACCGTGAGGGGATGCGGAGGGGTGAGCGCGATGCAGGCCGCACGAAGCTCGCGAGCCACGGCATCCGCCCGCTCTTTCACCGACGCCTCGACCTCCTCGGATCGGAGCCCCAGGCGGTCGAGATAGGCACCGAGGCGGCGGATCGGGTCTTTCGCCGCCCAGCGCTCGAGCTCGGCCGCATCGCGGTACCGGGTCGGATCGTCGGATGTCGTGTGCGGCCCCATGCGGTAGGTGACCGCCTCGATGAAGGTCGGCCCTCCCCCGCTGCGCGCGCGATCGAGCGCGATCCTCGTCGCGGCCATCACCGCGAGGATGTCGTTGCCGTCGACGCGCATGCTCGGAATGCCGAACCCCGGGGCCCGATCGGCGATGGACCGATGCGCCTGCAGCCCCACCGGCTCGGAGATCGCCCAGTGGTTGTTCTGGCAGAAGAAGACCACCGGCGCCTGGAAGCTCGCGGCGAACACCATCGCCTCGCTCACGTCGCCCTCGCTCGTCGCGCCGTCGCCGAAGTACGCGACGGCAACCGAGTCGACACCGTCGTGCAGGCAACCGAGCGCGTAGCCGGTGGCGTGCAGCGTCTGCGCGCCGATGATCACCGCCGGCGTGGCCATGCCGACGTCGAAGGGGTTCCAGCCGCTGAGGGCGGTGCCGCGCCACACGGGGAGGAACTGGTCGATCTGCACGCCCCGGCAGTACGCGACGGCATTCTCGCGATAGCTCGTGAAGACGAAGTCATCGGAGCGGAGCGCGCGAGCCGAGCCGATCTGCGCGGCCTCCTGGCCGAGAAGCGGTGGCCACAGGCCGATCTCGCCCTGCCGTTGCAGCGCCGTCGCTTCCGTGTCGATCCGCCGTACAACGACCATGTCTTCGTAGAGGGAGAGTAGCTGCTCGTCTGAGACGTCGGCAACCCACTGGTCGTACTCCGGATTGGCGACTCGATCGCCATCGACAGTCAACAGTTGCACGAGCAACTCGGTGCTGCGAATTTCACTACGGATCTCGCTGGGTGCGGATGGACGCAACATTGGGCCTCACGATCTGGATGCACCGCGGCGGGTAAGCCACTGGTGTTTCCCTCTCCAACAGCGATCGGCTTGTGGCCGATGACTGCGCTCCGGCGACGTTGCCGGGAGTGATTCGAGGCTACGGCTGAAAGCTGGGAATCACAATGACCGCCACGGTCCGTTCGCTCAGCGCGTCAACGACAAGGCCCGCCCCGCTGGTCGCGGGACGGGCCTTGTCGTGCGGTGTGACTAGATAGCGGAGACCGGCTCGTCCTCGGTAGAGGAGACGATCTCGGCATCATCGGCCTCGACCGGCGAGAGGGAGAGCTTTCCGCGGTCGTCGATCTTGGTGATCTCCACCTGGATCTTCTGGCCGACCGCGAGCACGTCTTCGACGTTCTCGACGCGCTTGCCGCCGGCGAGCTTGCGTACCTCGCTGATGTGCAGCAGGCCGTCCTTGCCGGGGGTGAGCGAGACGAACGCGCCGAAGGTTGCGATCTTGACGACGGTTCCGAGGAACCGCTCGCCCACCTCGGGGTTGAGCGGGTTCGCGATGGCGTTGACCGCCGCGCGAGCCGCCTCGGCGGACGGGCCATCGACGGCGCCGATGTAGACCGTTCCGTCATCCTCGATCGAGATGTCGGCTCCGGTGTCGTCCTGGATCTGGTTGATCGTCTTGCCCTTCGGGCCGATCAGCTCGCCGATCTTGTCGAGCGGGATTTGCACCGAGATCACGCGAGGCGCGGTCGGGGCCATCTCGTCCGGGGAATCGATCGCTGCGTTCAGCACGGCGAGGATCGCGGTGCGAGCCTCCTTCGCCTGCTTGAGCGCGCCATCGAGCACCGACGACGGGATGCCGTCGAGCTTCGTGTCGAGCTGGATGGCCGTGACGAACTCCGAGGTACCGGCGACCTTGAAGTCCATG
>DMKW01000070.1:10707-10934 GCA_003454135.1 Microbacteriaceae bacterium | reverse complement strand
TTTAATGATACGGCGACCACCGAGATCTACACAGAGTAGATCGTCGGCAGCGTCAGATGTGTATAAGAGACAGTCCCCACCGCGCGCGCTGCGTCCACCCGGCCCTTCCGAAATCCATGCAATCCGGGTGACACGCCGCTCGACTGGCACCACGGACGGCGTGGCGAGTCGAAATGCATGGATTTCGGAAGGAGGAGTAGGGGCGGGGCGGATGGGCGCTATTGGGG
>DMKW01000070.1:0-10453 GCA_003454135.1 Microbacteriaceae bacterium | reverse complement strand
GCCTTGACCTCCGCGTAATTGCGCGGGGCGGTAGCGGTGAACGCGAACGAGAACAGGTTGCCCGCGCGCTGCACGCTGTGCTCGACGCCCTGCGCGGCGAGGGCGGCGGACACGGCGGCGGAGAGCCGATCGGCCACGGCGTCGAGTTTCGAGTAGACCGCGGCATCCGCTGCCCTGAGTGTGGCGATGCCGGCGGCGACGGCGACCGGGTTGCCGCTGAGCGTTCCGGCCTGGTAGACCGGGCCGAGCGGGGCGAGCTGGTCCATGATCGCGGCACGCCCGCCGAGCGCGGCGAGCGGCATGCCGCCGCCGATGACCTTGCCGAAGGTGACGAGGTCGGGCTGCCAGCCGGCGCCGTCCGGCACCACGCGGGCGGCCTCGAGGCCCCACCAGCCAGCCGGTCCGACGCGGAAGCCGGTGAGCACCTCGTCGAAGATCACGAGTGCGCCGTTCTCGCGGGCGATCGCGGCGAGCGCGCGGTTGAAGCCGCGCTCGGGCGGCACGACCCCCATGTTTGCGGCCGCGGCCTCCACGATGACGGCGGCGATGTTCGGCCCGTGCTCGGCGAACACCGCGCGCACGGCCGCGAGGTCGTTGTAGGGAATCACGAGCGTCTGGGCCGCGGTCGCCGCCGTCACACCGGCTGAGCCGGGCATCGCGAGCGTCGCGAGCCCGGAGCCCGCCTCGGCGAGCAGGGCGTCCGAGTGCCCGTGGTAGTGGCCGGCGAACTTCACGAGCAAATCGCGCCCGGTGGCACCGCGCGCGAGCCGGATCGCCGTCATTGTCGCCTCGGTGCCGGTCGAGACGAGCCGTAGCTTCTCCACCGCACGCTGTTCGTCACCGCGCTGGTCGACCACGCGAACGCGTTCGCGCACGAGCTCGGCGAGCTCGGTCTCGCCGGGAGTCGACGCTCCGAAGGAAAGTCCCTTCGCCGCGGCATCCTGCACCGCCTTGACGACGCTCGGATGCGCGTGCCCGAGAATAGCCGGACCCCACGAGCTCACGAGGTCCACGTATTCGCGGCCCTCGGCATCCGTCACATATGCGCCCCGCGCGGAGACGAGGAATCGCGGCGTGCCGCCGACCGACCCGTAGGCGCGCACCGGCGAGTTGACGCCGCCCGGGATCGAGAGCTTGGCCCGGGTGAAATAGTGCTCGTTCGTGCCCATCAATGCTCCAGGATCATGGTCAGCGCAGCCAGCCGGCGAGCTCGGTGGCCCAGTAGGTGAGCACGGCATCGGCACCCGCGCGCTTGATGCCGACGACGGACTCCTCGATGGCCCTTCGGCGATCGATCCAGCCGTTTGCGGCGGCCGCCTCGATCATCGAATACTCGCCGGACACCTGGTACGCCCACACCGGAATGGGGCTCGTGGCCGCGGCGTCCGCGAGCACGTCGAGGTAGCTCATCGCCGGCTTGACCATCACGATGTCCGCGCCCTCGTCGATGTCGAGCATCACCTCGCGCAGGCCCTCTCGGCGGTTGCCCGGATCGAGCTGGTAGCTGCGCCTGTCGCCATCGAGCGAGGACTGCACCGCCTCCCGAAACGGTCCGTAGAACGCCGACGCGTACTTGGCCGCGTAGCCGAGCACCGCGGTGTCGATGAAGCCGTTCCGATCGAGCTCGTCACGCACGGCGGCGACCTGGCCGTCCATCATGCCGCTCAGGCCGAGCAGCTGCGATCCGGCCGAGGCTTGAGCGATCGCCATGTCGCGGTAGCGTTCGAGCGACGCGTCGTTGTCGATGCGGCCGCGGGCATCCAACACACCGCAGTGGCCGTGGTCGGTGAATTCGTCGAGACACAGGTCGGTCTGCACGACGATGGTCGCGCCGACCTCCTCGACGACGGCGCGGGTTGCCACGTTGAGGATGCCGTTGTCGTCGGTCGCGCCGGAGCCGATCGCGTCCTTGTGGGTGGGGATGCCGAAGAGCATCACCCCGCCCACGCCCGCCTCGGCCGCCTCCACAACGGCCCGACGCAGGCTGTCCAGCGAGTGGTTGACCACGCCGGGCATCGACGAGATCGGAACGGGCTCGGTCACGCCCTCGCGCACGAACATCGGCAACACGAGTTCGGCCGGGTGCAGTCGCGTCTCGGCCACGAGACGGCGCATCGCAGGCGTGGTCCGAAGGCGGCGGGGGCGGATGCTGGGGCCCTCAGTCATGCTTCGTCCCCTCGGCGAGCGCGTGCTCCACGAGCGTCTCGACGAGCGAGATCGCGGACCGCGACTCCGCGATGAGGTGCACCGTGATGCCGGCAGAGCGCGCATCGAACGCCGTGCGCGGGCCGATCGCCGCGACGACCGTGTCGTCGGGGAGCGGCGCGAGCTGTGATTGCACCTGCCGTGCGACGGATCCCGAGGTGAGCAGCACCGCGCGAATGCGGCCGGAGGCCACATCCGCGGCCACGTGCTCGGACACGGGAACTCCCACGGTGCGGTAGGCGGCCACGTACTCCACCTCGAGGCCGAGCGTCGCGAGACCGGCCACGAGCGTCGGCTCGGCGATGTCGGACTGGGGAATGAGCACGCGCCCGACGATCGCGGATGCCGGCCACTCCTTGACGAGTCCGCGCGCCGAGTTGTCGGTCTCCGGCACGAAGTCCACCCGGTAGCCGGCCAGCGCGAGGGCGGCGCCCGTCGTCTCACCCACCGCGGCGATGCGCGTCGTCGACGGCACCGTCACCTGCTGGCTAATGAGCACATCGACGGTCGTGGCGCTCGTGATGACGAGCCAGTCGAAGTCGCCGCGCTCCAGTCTCTTGAGGGCATCGGAGAGCACGATGGGGTTCTCGGCGCTCGCGAAGTTGATCATGGGCGCGATCACCGGCACCGCCCCGTATGAGCGGAGGGTCGCGGCAACGCTGTCTCCCCATTTGCCGCCGCGGGGCACGAGCACACGCCACCCCGCGAGCGGCTTGCCAGCGCGATGCGGACTCACGATGACGCCCCGATCGGCGCGATGTCGGCGGCGCCCAGCCTGAGAAGTTCATCCGCCACGCGGTCACCCAGTTCGAGCGGAAGTCCGGCTCGCTCGGCCGCCGAGCCCTCGAGCACGAGCGCGTGCGAGCTGGTGAGCGAACTGGAGCCGTCCGGTGCGTAGACGGTCGCCGAGAGGAAGAGCAGCTCCCCGTCGATCACGGCCGTCGCCCCGATGGGCGCAGCGCAACCGGCCTCGAGCCGCGAGAGAACGGCTCGCTCGGCGAACACCGCGATGCGCGTCGTCGAGTGCTCGATGGCCTTGAGCATCGCCGCGAACGAGGTCGAATACTTCTCCCGAACCTCGATCGCGAGGGCGCCCTGACCCGGTGCTGTCGGCCAGCGACCGAGTTCGAAGAACTCGGTCACCGCGTCGAGCCGACCGAGCCTCGTGAGACCGGCGGCGGCGAGCACGACGGCATCGAGTTCGCCCGAATCGACCTTCGACAGCCGGGTGTCCACGTTGCCGCGGATGTCGACGACCGTGACGTCGGGCCTCCAGCCGCGCAGTTGGGCGGCACGGCGGGGCGAGCCGGTGCCGATGCGAGAGCCGGCGGGAAGGGCCTCGAGCGTGAGGCCGTCGCGCGCGCACAGGGCGTCCCTGGCATCCGCCCGCTTGGGCACAGCGCCGATGCGGAGACCGGGGTAGGCGGTCGTCGGCAGGTCTTTGAGCGAGTGCACGACGAGGTCGCATGCCTCGCCAATAAGGGCTTCGCGCAGTGCGCTCGCGAACACGCCGGTGCCGCCGAGCGCCGCGAGGGACTGTCTCGAATGGTCGCCCTCCGTCATGATCGGCACGATCTCCACGGGCTGGCCGGATGCCTTCGCGACGGCCGCGGCAACCACGCCGGTCTGGGCGAGAGCGAGGGCGCTCCCGCGGGTGCCGATGCGGATGACGTCGCCCTTGGGCGTGGCGGACTGCGAATTCACGGCTGCAGCCCCGCAACCGCCGGTTTGAATCCGAGGCGAACATTCTCGCAACACCCGGACCGGCACACGTCGTACCAGGGACCCAGTCCGGTGAGCGAGGGACGATCGGCGACCGGCACACCGTCGCGGCGCTCGAGCACGAGGTCCACGAGTCCGGAGACATAGGCGGCGTGCACCCCGGGGGTCGGAACTCGGATGGCGAGCACGCCGAGGCTCTGGGCGGTCTCCATGGCTTCGGTGTCGAGATCCCACTTCACTTCCATGTGGTCGCTCACGAACCCCAGCGGTACGATCACGACGGCGCGGAAGCCCCTGCCGGCGAGTTCACGGATCGCGTCGTTCACGTCGGGCTCGAGCCACGGCATGCTCGGCGGGCCGGAGCGGCTCTGGAACACCAAATCCCAGCCCACTCGCGGCGGGCTGAGCGGGGTCCCGTGCTCGGCGCTCGGGGTTCCGTGGGCATCTCTGGGCGAAGCGTCGAGTGCGCCGGTGGCGGCCATCACGACCTCCGCGACCGCGCGGTGTTGTGCGGCGTACGCGCCGCCCTCGCCGAAGCCCCGTGCGGCCGGACCGCTCTTTGCGGCATCCGACGACGGAATGGAGTGCGTGGAGAAAAGCACGTGCGTCTGCTCGGGCGGGATGCCCTGCGCGGCGAGCGAGTCGAGCGCGCGCCGCACCCCCTCGATGAACGGTTGCACGAAGCCGGGGTGGTCGAAAAACTGGCGCACCTTGTCGATCTGCATCACGGCCTCGAGCCCGGTGTCGGCGAGCGCCTGCGCGTAGTCTTCGCGGTACTGGCGGCAGCTCGAGTACGAGCTGTATGCGCTCGTTCCGATCGCGATGAGCTTTGAGAAGCCGCGCTCGTTCGCCTCCACGAGAGCGTCGCGAAGGTAAGGGGTCCAGTTGCGGTTGCCCCACAGCACGGGCAGGTCGATGCCGCGGCGGGCGAGCTCCGCCTCGAGCGCGGCCTTGAGTTCGCGGTTCTGACCGTTGATGGGGCTCACCCCGCCGAATGCGCGGTAGTGGTGGGCGACCTCTTCGAGCCGCTCCTCGGGGATGCCGCGCCCTCGCGTCACGTTGCGCAGAAACGGGATGACGTCGTCTTGGCCCTCCGGTCCACCAAAGCTCGCGAGCAGAATCGCGTCGTAGGCCGTCGCCTCCGTCACGTGCTCGGGTCCGGCCGCTGCCGCGCGCGTCGCATTACGGACCGCCGGCGCGACGGAAACCGAGCGTGGGGTGTCTGACAGCTGTGCGACACCCCAGGCGCCTTCGGCACTCACAGGAGCACCTCGGCGATCTCCTCGAGCCGGATGCGGCGGCCGGTGTAGAAGGGAACTTCTTCGCGCACGTGGCGCCGAGCTTCGGTCTGGCGCAAGTGGCGCATGAGGTCGACGAGGTCCACAAGCTCGGGCGCCTCGAGGGCCAGAATCCATTCGTAATCGCCGAGGGCGAACGATGCGACGGTGTTGGCGAGCACCTGGCGGTATTCGGCTCCCTTGCGACCGTGGTCGGCGAGCATGGTGCGCCGCACCTCGTCGGGCAGGATGTACCACTCGTAGGAGCGTACGAACGGATACACCGTGAGCCACGCCTCGGGCTCCTTGTCCCGCATGAAGGCCGGCAGGTGGTTGGCGCTGAATTCGGCGTCGCGGTGCACGCCCATCGCGTTCCAGGTGGGAGCGAGGTTCTTCAGCACGTCGCTGCGGCGCAACTCGCGCAAGGCCCACTGGAGGGTCTCCGGCTCTCCGCCGTGCAGCCAAACCATGAGGTCGGCGTCGGCCCGCAGGGACGAGACGTCGTAGAAGCCGCGCACGGTCACGCCGCGAGCCTCGACGGCGTGAACCGCCGTTCGCAGCGATTCGAGATCGGTTCCCGCCGGAATCGCTGCGTCACGACGGTAGACAGCCCACAGGGTGTACCCGCTGGGCGTTGGGATGTTGCTCATGCCGTCTATCCTCCCTCGCCGGTGGGCGAGATCAAAAAGCGGCGCTGCTTTGCTGTGGTGGTGCTGTGAGCGGGTGGGACGGAAACGACTAGTCGTCTGCGAAGATCGCCCACGCGACGAGACCTCCGATGAGGATGACCGCGCCGACGGCACCCGCGATCCAGGGCAGCGGGTTGGAGGCGTATGCGCCCCTCACGCGTCGTGACAGGCGGTTGAGCTGCTTGGGCACGTTGAGCTTGTCTTCGATCTCGTCGAGTGTGCTCTCGAGCTCCGCGCGCGCAGAGGAGATCCGGGTTTCAATGGGCTCGCTCATGGCTTCTCCCGCATTCCGATGCCCTTGATGGCGTTCACGTCTTTCTTGACGCTCGCGATGGTCTCGGTCGGTGCCGGCGGAACGCCCTTCTTCACCTGCGCGACGCCGATGCCGACGAGGATGGCCACGATCGCCAGGAGCGCCGCGGCGACGATAAGAGCGGCGGCCCAGGCCGGCAACACGACCGCGAGGCCGAGGATGGCGGCGGCAACGAGCACGGCCAGAAGGAAGAAGGCGAACAACCCGGCCCCGACGAAGAGGGCCGCGCCGATTCCGGCGTGCTTGAGTTTGCCGATCATCTCTTCTTTGAGGTGCTCGACCTCCTCTTTGACGAGTTCGGTGAGCAGTCGCGGCAGGTCCCCTATGAGCTCGAACAGCGACCGCTTGCTGCGTTCTTCGGCGCTCATCGTCGCCTACTTCGCAGTGTCGGTAGCGGATGCCGACGCCGCCGTGCGCTTCGTCGCGCGCGGCGTGGTCGTTTTTCCGCTCACCTGGGTGACGACCTTCTTTGCCCCCTCGGCGAGAAACTCGACGACTTCGGGCGCCTTGTCTTTGGCGAACCCCTCCGCCTGCTTCACCTGGTGCTGCACGCGAGGATCGTTCCACAACCGGCTTGCGGCTCGCTTTATTTCTTCGTAACGCTCGCGGCCGGCCCGGGTGCCGAGTACGTATCCAGCGGCCAGCCCGACGAGCAAGAGAAGTTTGCCTCGCATGATTGCTCCGTTCCGATTTGCGCCCGCGTTCCAAGCGCTCCAAAGGGGTACGACCTCCACAGTAGCCCCAGCAGGCTACGCCTCCACCCCTTGCAGCAAACGTTCAGCTTCGGCTCGCGCGTGGGCGATGACTCCCGCCAAACCGGTGCCGGCGACGCTTTCGCCGACCACGGTCACGCCGGCGATCGGTTCCGACGCGGTCGGGGCCGGGCTCCAGCCGACGGACGCGAAGTCCACGACGGATGCCGGGTGAATGCTCACCCCTAGCAACGCCGCCGCGTCCGCGACGGCCTGCCGCCGGAGCTCGCCATCGGCGAGGGTTTCCACGGTCGAACCGTCGTATGAGAGGCGGACCACGTGGCGATGTGCCCCGGCGCGCGCGGCGAGCCACGTCCACTTGGCCGTTCCATGGGTGAGAGCCTTCGCGCGGATGCCGGGGGCACCGGGCGCGACGAGCAGGCCGGTCCCGCGGGGAGCGGCGTCGAGCGCCGGTTCGTCGATCACGAGGGTCGCGAGCACGATCGACGCCGGCGGAGCGGCTCCGAGCGTCGCGGCGAGCACGACCCGGTCGGCATCGAGTCGTCCCCCGCTGGCGAGCGTGACGCCGCGAGCGTCGACCGCGGCCACAGCCGTTCCCGCGCGAATGTTCGCCCCCCGATCGCGCAGGTCGACGGCGAGCGCATCGACGAGTTCGAAGATGCCTCCGATGAGACCGGACACCGCTGTGCCCGCCGGAGCGGCATCCCGCAGCCTCAGCACCGCATGGGCGAGCGAGCCGGACCCGAGCAGGGCGCGGCGAAGCCCGGGAGCGACCACATCGACGTCGAGCTCGTCCGGGTGGCGCGAGTGGATGCCCATGACCACGGGCGTGACGAGCCTGTCGAGCACTCCAGCCCCCATCCGGCGCCGCACGAGCGCGCCCAGGGTTCGTTCCCTCGACCCGAGAGAGGCCGGCATGAGTTCGTCCATCTGCGCGCGGAGTGCTGATCGCAGGCCGACGACGGCGATGACGTCGGCGGCGAGTGGTGTGCCGGGGATGCCGAGGAGCCCCGTCCTGGGCAGCGGAAGGGCTCCCCCCGTGGCGAGCTGGAGCCACGCGCCTACCGGGTTGGGCAGCACGATCATCCCCCCGAGGCCGAGTTCGGCGGCAAGGGTCGCGACGGTTCCGCGGCGCGTGGCGAAGCTCTCGGCTCCGGCATCCAACGCGAGGCCGCCGACCGTGTGCCTGGCGACCTTGCCGCCGAGCGACCCCGTCGCCTCGAGGACGGTCACCGTCATGCCGCCGGCAGCAAGGTCTCGCGCGGCGACGAGGCCGGCGATCCCGCCGCCGACGACGATGACGCTAGGCATGCGCGAGTTCGACGATGCGCGTGAGCACCGCCGGATCCGTCTCGGGGGGCACTCCGTGGCCGAGGTTGAGCACGTGCGAGCGGGCGGCGCGCCCCCGCTCGATCACGTCGAGAACGTGGGCTTCGAGCACGGGCCACGGTGCGGCGAGCAGTGCCGGGTTGATGTTGCCCTGTAGCGGCACGTTTGCTCCGAGCCGCCGAGCCGCCTCGTCGAGGGGAATGCGGTCGTCGACGCCCATGACGTCCACCCCGATGGCGTGCATCGACCGCAGCAGCTCCCCCGTGCCGACGCCGAAGTGCACGACGGGAACGTCGAGATCCTTCACGTGCGAGATGGCCAGCGCCGAGAACGGCGCGACCCGCGCCTCATAGTCGACGACCGAGAGCGACCCGACCCACGAGTCGAAGAGCTGCACGGCGCTCGCACCCGCGAGCACCTGCGCGCGAAGGAACGCGCCGGTGACGTCCCCCGCCCAGGTGAGCAGGGCATCCCACGTCGCCGGGTCGGCGTGCATGAGGGTGCGAGCGCGCAAGTGATCCTTCGACGGGCCGCCCTCCACGAGGTAGGCGGCGAGGGTGAACGGCGCGCCGGCGAAGCCGATGAGCGGCGTCGCGCCGAGCTCGGCCACTGTGCGCTCGACGCCCTCGGCGATGGGCGCGAGCGACTCCGGGTCCAGGGGGCGAAGCGCCGCGACATCCCGCGCGGTGCGGATGGGCGCTCCGAGCACCGGGCCGCGGCCGGGCACGATGTCCACGTCGACGCCCGCGAGCTTGAGGGGAACGACGATGTCGCTGAAGAAGATGCCGGCATCGACGCCATGGCGGCGAACCGGCTGGAGGGTGATCTCGCTCGAGAGCTCGGGGTTGAGGCACGCGTCGAGCATGGCCGTGCCCACGCGCAGCTCACGGTACTCCGGCAGCGATCGGCCGGCCTGGCGCATGAACCAGACGGGAGTCGTGTCGGGGCGGTCGCCGCGATAGGCCCGGATGAGGGGTGAGGCGGCCGTTCTGCCGTCGACGAGCGGGTGGTCCAGGGGCAAGGTCACGTCGTTAAGTATGAGCGAGCAAAGCTGGCCATGCGCTCAGTTCTCGCGCAGCCAGATCGACAGGCATCGGCGTAAGCTATCGACGTGCTCCTCTGCCTCACCGCCAACCACCAGAACGCGAGCTTCGAACTTCTCGAGAAGCTCTCCGTCGGTGCGCCGCGAGCCGCCGGAATCCTCGTGCAGAACGGTGATTTTGTCACGGGAGCCGTGGTGTTGGCCACCTGCAACCGCTTCGAGGCTTACCTCGAGATCGACGAGCCGCTCACGGCCGCGACCGCGGTTGCCGTCGCGAAGACCGTCCAGGTGATCGGCGATGCAAGCGGCATTGACGCTGATGTCCTGCGCAACTCCGTGCGCGTGCTGCACGGCGATGACGTCGCGAGCCACCTCTTCGCCGTGTCAGCCGGCCTCGAATCGGTGATCCTCGGCGAGGACGAGATCTCCGGCCAGGTGCGCCGGGCCCTCGAGCAGGCACGGGACGCCGGCACGACATCCTCCGGCCTCGAACGACTCTTCCAACAGGCCGCACACACCTCCCGCGGCGTGAAGAATCGCACGGCACTCGGCGGTGCCGGACGCTCACTCGTGCGGCTCGCCCTCGAACTCACGTCGAGCCGGATCACGGACTGGGCCGCGACCCGGGTGCTCATCGTCGGCACCGGGCAGTACGCCGGCACGACCGTCGCCGCGTTGCGCGACCGAGGGGCGATCGACCTGACGGTGTTCTCGGCCTCGGGGAGGGCGCCGCGATTCTCGCTGCGCCACGGCATCGCCGCAACCGATGACCTGGCCTTGGCGATCCACGCCGCCGACGTGATTATCACGTGCACGACGACGGACAAGCCCGTAATCACGACCGATGTCGTCGCCGAGGGTCGCCGGCGAATCGTGATCGACCTGGGCCTTCCGCGCAATGTGGACCCGGGCGTCGCGACCGTGCGCGGAGTCGAACTGCTGGACCTCGAAACGGTAAGCCTGCACGCGCCGCTCGAGGAGCTCAACGCCACGAGCGACGCGCGCGCGCTCGTGAGCGAGGCCGTGTCGGAGTTCGCGGCGCTCACGGCTGAGCAGCAGCTCACCCCGGCCATCGTCGCGCTGCGAAGTCACGTCTTCGGCCTGCTCGATGCCGAGATCGATCGCGCCAGGGCGCGCGGCGACGACGACGGGCGCGCGGAAGC
>DMKW01000090.1:7594-11426 GCA_003454135.1 Microbacteriaceae bacterium | reverse complement strand
CGCATCCTCGACCCCCGCTACCTGGGTGCCGACCACTACCGCGTCGCGACCAACGTCAAGGCGATCCTGCAGAAGAACAAGGAACTGCAGGAGATCATCGCGATCCTCGGTGTCGACGAGCTCTCCGAGGAAGACAAGATCACCGTCTCCCGCGCGCGGCGCATCCAGCAGTTCCTCTCGCAGAACACCTACATGGCGAAGAAGTTCACCGGCGTCGAGGGATCGACCGTGCCGCTCAAGGACACGATCGAGTCGTTCGATGCGATCACCAGGGGCGAGTTCGACCACGTTGCCGAGCAGGCCTTCTTCAACGTCGGCGACATCTCCGACGTCGAAGAGCAGTGGGCGAAGATCCAGAAGGAGAACGGCTAACAATGGCCGAGCTTCAGGTGACCGTCGTGTCGGCAGACCAGGAGGTCTGGTCGGGCACGGCGTCGATGGTCGTGGCTCGCACGACGGAGGGCGAGATCGGCATCCTTGCCGGTCACGAGCCGTTCCTCGCGATCCTGAGCGCCGGCGAGGTGCGCATCACGGATCCCCGCGGCACGGTCGTGCGGGCGAAGGCGGACGACGGATTCCTTTCGGTCGAGCACGACACCGTGACGATCGTCGCGCGGTACGCCGAGCTCGTCACGGCCTAGCCAGGGGGTTCGCAGTGCTGATCGCGATGGCCGGGCTTCCCGGCTCAGGTAAGAGCACGATCGCCGGGGTGATCGGCGGTCGTCTCGGCGCTTCGGTGATCTCGGTCGACCCGATCGAGTCAGCCATCCTGAGCGCCGGCATCGACAGCGACCAGCCGACGGGCCTCGCCGCATATCTCGTCGCGGAGAAACTCGCCGAGTTCGTGATCGAGGCCGGGCATGACGTCGTTGTCGACGCCGTCAACGCCGTCGACCCCGCGCGCGAGCAGTGGGTGCGACTCGCCCAGGATCGCGGAGAGGTGCTCAAGTTCATCGAGGTCGTGTGCTCCGATGTCGACCTGCTCCGCTCGCGTATCGAGTCGAGGGAGAGGCGATTGCCGCACCTCGCCGAGATCAACTGGAACGCCGTCGAGCAGCGTGTCGACGAGTACGACGTGTGGAGCGGCCCGAGCGCCGCCGTGGCACGAATCACCCTGGACTCCGTGAATCCGCTCGGCTCCAACGTCGACGCGGCCATGGCGTTCATCGCCTCCTAGTGCTGATCCTGCTCCCGCCCTCCGAGACGAAGCGCGACGGAGGGGAGGAGGGGTCGTCGCTCGATCTTGCCCTGCTCGGGCATCCCGAACTCTCGAGGCCGCGCCGGGCCGTGATCGCGTCCACCCGTCGACTGTCGCGTAACCGAACGACGATGGCCGCCGCGCTCGGACTCTCACCGAAACAGTCGTTCGAGGTGGAACGCAATCGGCAGCTCTCGACGTCGCCCACGATGGCGGCGCTCGACCGGTACACCGGCGTGCTCTACGACGCGCTCGACGCGCAGTCGCTCGACGCCGCCGCGAGGCGCTTCGCGAGCGCCCACGTGGCCGTGCACTCGGCCCTGTTCGGGCTCGTCGGGGCAGCGGACCCGATCCCGGCCTATCGCCTCTCGCACAATTCGCGACTGCCCGACCTCGCGCTGCGCTCCACCTGGCGGGACGCCGTGTCGTCGGTGCTCGCTCGTCACGAGGGGCTCATCATCGACCTTCGGTCCGAGGCGTACGTGGATCTCGGCCCGGTTCCCGCCGGGCGGCACGCGTTTTTCGTGCGCGTCGTCGCCGAGGGGCCGGACGGTCGGGCGCGTGCCCTCAACCACTTCAACAAGAAGGGCAAGGGTGTGTTCGTGCGCCGGCTCATCGAGGCGGGAATCGATCACGGGGCTGTCGAGTCGTTGCTCGATTGGGCGGCGGCATCCGGAATCCCACTCTCGAGAAAGGGTGAATCCGAGCTCGAACTCGTGGTTGACTGACCGCAGGCCCGTCGCAGCGCTGGCCGTCGCCTCTCGGCGAACGATGGGAAGGGGATTCTCGTGAACGACAACGGATACGGCCCAGGCGCGGCGCTCGCCGTGGTAGTCGCGCTCGTCTTCGTGCTCGTCTACCTGGTCGTGATCGCCGGTGTGTACGCCCTCGTGGCGTGGATGCTGTCCCGCGTGTTCCAGAAGGCGGGCGTCGTGGCGTGGAAGGCCTGGGTCCCCGTCTTCAACTACTGGGTGTTCTTCGAAATGGGTGGCCAATTGGGCTGGATCGCCCTCTTGGGCATCGTGCCCGGCGTCAACATCGTCGCGGTGGTGTTCGCATGCATCGCGGCCTGGCACGTGGGGTCGGCCTTCCAGAAGCCCGGTGCCGGCTGGCTCCTGCTCTACATCTTCCTGCCGGTGGTCTGGATCGCGATCGTGGCCTTCGACAGCTCGAAGTGGGAACCGGGCCGGATGACGGTCCGTCCGATCTATGGCCCCAATGTGCCGTTTCCGATGGAGGCCGGGCCCGGAGCGGCGTAGCCGTAGCGCAAGCCCGCCGCCTGGCGGCGTGGCCTGACCGTGTGGCTTGACGGTCAGGCGGCCCGCCAGCATCCTTCCACGTGGTCGTCGACCATGCCCGACGACTGCATGAGCGCGTAGAGAGTGGTCGGGCCGACGAATTTGAAACCGCGGGCTCGAAGCGCCTTGCTCATCGCCGTGGACTCCGGGGTCACGGCCGGCAGGTCGCCGAATGTGCGGGGCCGTGCCCGCGGCTCGGTGGGAGCGAAACCCCACAGCAGCTCGTCGAGCGCGCCGGGGTGATCCCGCACGAGCTCGCGTGCGATCCGCGCGTTCGAAATGGTGGCTTGGATCTTCGCCCGGTTGCGGATGATTCCCGTGTTCTGCATGAGGGCCTCCGCCTCCTCGTCGTCCATCTCGGCGACGCGGTCGATATCGAAGTCGTGGAAGGCGGCGCGAAAGGTGCGCCGACGCCGCAAAATCGTGATCCAGGACAGTCCGGCCTGGAAACCCTCGAGGCTCAGCTTCTCGAACAGCGGCCGGTCGCCGCGCAATTCGACCCCCCATTCCTCGTCGTGGTAACGGCGGTATTCCGGGTCGCTCGAGCCCCACGCGCAGCGCGAGATGCCGTCTTCGCCGAGCACGACGGCTGGCCTTTGCTCGGTCATGATCTGAGCCCGGTCACGAGGCGTGCGCTATGCCTTCGTGGTCGAGAAGCCACACCTTGGTGGGAATGCCGTTGCCGCCGCTGTACCCCGTGACCCGATGGTCTGAGGCGAGCACCCGGTGGCACGGAACGATGATCGGCACCGGATTCGCGCCGACCGCGCCTCCGACCGCGCGGCCCGCCGTGGCCCGGCCGGTCGCTCGACCGAGTTCGCCATACGACGTGACCTCGCCGAATTCGAGCTCGGCGAGGTTCTCCCAGACGGCCCTCTGGAATTCGGTGCCTTTGAGCGAAACCGGGACGTCGAAGGTCGTGCGCGTGCCGGCGAAATATTCCCTGAGCTCGTCGGCCGCGCGGTCGAGCACATCGTCGCTGTTCTCCGGCTGTTCTTCGTGCGGGAGGTGACCGGCGCGTTCGATCGTGAGAGATGTGACGGCGGTGCCGTCCCCGGTCAGCTCGATCCTCCCGATCGGGCTCGCCAGTCGGGCGAGCCTCCTGGGGCTGGATGCCTCGATGGTTGCGGTTGTCATGTTTCGACTGTAGCCGCGCCGTCCGACACCGCTCCGGCGGTTTTCGGACATCGGGTGGCACGTCATCCGCCGGGGCGGCGGAGGAGGAGCGGAGACGGGCGAAAGCCCCGCCGGCGGCGATCTAGGCTGGAGCAATGACTGACATCCAGTACCGCAACCTGGGCCGTTCCGGCCTCATCGTCTCCACGGTCGGCCTCGG
>DMKW01000090.1:2041-7462 GCA_003454135.1 Microbacteriaceae bacterium | reverse complement strand
TGCAACAACTTCGGGCGAGCGAAGACCGCGACCGAGAGCCAGTCGGGCACCGACGCCGTCATCTCGGCGGCGATCGACGCGGGAGTCACCCTCTTCGACACCGCAGACATCTACGGCAGCGAGCGCGGGCTGAGCGAGACGCTCATGGGCAAGTCGCTCAAGGGACGCAGGGGCGAAATCGTGCTCGCCACGAAGTTCGGCATGAACATGGCCGGCACGAACGGGCCGGATTGGGGAGCTCGCGGATCGCGCCGCTACGTGCGTCTCGCCGTCGAGGCCTCGCTGCGCCGGCTGCAGACGGACTGGATCGACCTCTACCAGCTGCACCAGCCGGACCCCAGTACCCCGATCGAGGAGACCCTCGCGGTGCTCGACGACCTCATCACCGAGGGCAAGGTGCGTTACATCGGGCACTCGAACCTCACCGGATGGCAGATTGCGGATGCCGAGTACAAGGCCATCCTTGGCGGTCATCCGAAATTCACCTCGGCCCAGAACGAGTACTCGCTGCTCGCGCGGGGAGTCGAGACGGAGGTGCTTCCGGCGGTCAACCACTACGGCCTCGGCTTCCTCCCGTTCTTCCCGCTCTATAACGGCCTGTTCAGCGGTAAGTTCAGCCGCAGCGGCGGCCCCGCGGACAGCCGCATCATGGCGATCCGCCCGCACCTGATCGAGACCGCGCCGTGGGACACCATCGAGAAGTACGAGGCGTTCTGCGCCGATCGCGGGGTGAGCATGCTCACCGCGACGTTCTCGTGGCTGCTCGCCCAGCCGGGGCTCACGAGCGTCATCGCCGGCGTGACCAAGCCGGAGCAGATCGTGCAGAACATCGCGGCCGCCAACGAGTGGACGCCGACCGCGGCCGACGTCGCTGAGATCTCCGAACTCTTCGCCGACCCGAGCTAGCCCCCGCGTTTCAGGGCAGAAGCATCACGATCTTGCCGAGCAGGTGGCGCGACTCGAGCCGCGTGTACGCCTCGCGCACCTCGCTCAGCCGGTAGGTCGCGGCGATCGGCAGCACGAGCTCGCCGCTCGCCACGAGGGAGGCGAGTTCCGCGAGTTCCGCAGACGTCTTGCCGCCGCCGCCGACCGACTGGATGCCGTACTTCTCCACGCCCGGACTGTAGACGATCGTGTTGATGCGCTTCGGATCGACCCCGAGTTCGAGGCCGAGAAGCACGGTCTCCTCGCCCGCGCTGTCGAGCACCGCCGTGATGCCGTTCGGTGCCGCGGCGCGCACCCGATCGGCGAGACCGGGACCGTATGCGACCGGGATCACGCCGAGGCCGCGCAGAAACTCGTGGTTCGCCTCGCTCGCAGTGCCGATCACGGTCGCGCCTGCGCGGATCGCGAGCTGCGATTCGAGCAGTCCGACACCGCCGGCCGCCGCGCTCACGAGCACGGTGTCGCCCGGACCCGGGGCGATCGCATCAGTTGCCCGCTTCGCGGTGTTGCCGACGAGCCCGATTCCTCCCGCCGTCGCCCAGTCGAGGGCGGCCGGCTTCGCCGCGAGCTGGGTCGGCGGCACGACCACGTAGTCGGCCTGCGCCGCGAACGAGACCCAGCCGAGCACCTCGTCGCCGATCGAGACGCCATCGACACCGTCGCCGACCTCGTCGACGACTCCGGCGAACTCGTTGCCCTGGCCGCTCGGGAGCTTCTTTGAGGGCAGGTAGGCGGCATCCTGCCGCACCTTGAAGTCGAAGGCGTTGAGGCCGGCGGCGCGCACGCTAACGCGCACCTCGCCCCGGCCGGCGTGCGGTTCGTCGACCTCGACGATGTCGAGCACTTCCGGACCACCGTTGCGGCTGAATTGTACGGCTCTCGACACGCTGTGCTCCCTTGGTTCGCGGATGTCGTGGTCGCCTCGATGGACGGCCGTCGCTCTATTCTTCAATTGTGCAACACTCTATTGTGAGTGAGCACTCACTCATTTAGTATTCTGTTGTGACATTGACGAGAACCAGCCGGGCCAGGCCCCTCTCGGTCGAAGACCGCCGGGCGATGATTGTCGACGCCGTGATCCCGCTCATTCTTGAACACGGTCGAGACGTCACGACCCGGCAGATCGCCGACGAGGCCGGGATCGCGGAGGGCACCGTCTTCCGTGCCTTCGGCGACAAGGATTCCATCATCCAGGCCGCCGTCGACAAGTTCCTCGACCCGGCGCCACTGCGCGACGCCCTGCGCTCGATCGACCCCGACCTCTCGCTCGAACAGAAGGTGGGCGACATCCTGTTTCACCTCAGGGCGCGCTTCACCGGCATCATCGGCATCATGTCCGCGATCGGCATGACCGGCCGGCCACCGGGACACGGCGCCCGCAACGACTTCGCCGAGCTCGTCGCCGAGGTTCTCGTGAGCGAGGCTCCGAGGTTGAGAATCGAGCCGTCGAGGGTTGCCTACCTCGTGCGGCTCATCGCGTTTGCATCGTCCATCGGACCGTTCAACGACTCGCACCCGTTCTCGACCGAGGAGCTCGCCGACATCATCGTGCACGGCATAGCCGCACGCCCCGACCGCCCCGACCACGAGGAATGACCATGCTGCTCAGGATCTTGCGCACCTACCTTCGGCCGCACGCCGGCCTGCTCGGCGCCGTCGTGCTGTTCCAACTGCTGCAGTCGATAGCGTCCCTGTATCTGCCCACTCTCAACGCCGACATCATCGACAAGGGCGTCGCGCTCGGTGACACCGCGTACATCCTGCGCCTCGGTGAAATCATGCTCGCCATCACCGTCGCGCAAATAGCGTGCGCGATCACCGCGGTCTACTTCGGGGCGAAGGTGGCGATGGGGGTCGGCCGCGACCTGCGCTCCGCGGTGTTCCGTCGGGTCGGCGAGTTCTCCGAGCGCGAGGTGTCCCACTTCGGGGCGCCGTCGCTCATCACGCGCTCCACGAACGACGTGCAGCAGGTGCAGATGCTCGTGCTCATGACCTGCACGATGCTCGTCTCGGCCCCTATCCTCGCCATCGGCGGCATCATCCTCGCCCTCCAGCAAGACCTGCAGCTCTCCTGGCTCATGGCGGTGAGCGTGCCGGTGCTCATCATCGCGATCGGCATCGTGATCTCGCGCATGGTTCCCCAGTTCCGCCGGATGCAGAAACGCATCGACGCCGTCAACCGCATCCTTCGCGAACAGCTCACCGGCATCCGCGTCGTGCGGGCCTTCGTTCGCGAAGACGTGGAGGTCGCCCGATTCGGCACGGCGAACTCCGAGGTCACCGAGTCGGCGTACAAGGCGGGGCGCCTCATGGCCCTCATGTTTCCCATCGTGATGTTCGTTCTCAACGTGTCGAGCGTCGCCGTGATCTGGTTCGGGGCGTTCAGGATCAACGACGGATCGATGGAGGTCGGGACGCTCACGGCGTTCCTCGCCTACCTCATGCAGATCCTCATGGCGGTGATGATGGCCACCTTCATGGCGATCATGATCCCTCGGGCCGCGGTGAGCGCGGACAGGATCGGAGAGGTGCTCGGCACCGAGTCGACAGTTCGTGTGCCGTCAGAGGCCGTGACGACGCTCGCCGAGCATGGCACGATCCGGTTCGAGGGCGTCGGTTTCGCCTACCCGGGCGCGGAGCAACCCGTGTTGAGCGACCTCAGCTTCTCGATCGCCGCCGGAAAGACCACGGCGATCATCGGCAGCACCGGCGCAGGCAAGACCACCCTCGTCAACCTCCTGCCGCGCCTGTTCGACGCGACGTCGGGGGCCGTCGTGATTGACGGTGTGGACGTCAAGAGGCTCGATCCCGACCTCCTGTGGGGCCGGATCGGACTCGTGCCGCAGAGGCCCTACCTGTTCTCCGGCACGGTGGCAAGCAACCTGCGCTACGGAAAACCCGATGCCACCGACGAGGAGCTCTGGTCGGCGCTCGACATCGCCCAGGCTCGCGACTTTGTGAGCGAGATGCCGCTCGGGCTCGACGCGCCCGTCTCGCAAGGCGGCACGAACGTGTCAGGCGGCCAGCGCCAGCGGCTCGCGATCGCCCGGGCGCTCGTGAAACGACCCGAGATCTACGTGTTCGACGACTCGTTCTCGGCTCTCGACCTTGCGACGGATGCCCGGCTCAGGGTAGCGCTCCGAGAGCGGGTGTCCGGCGCGACGATGGTCATCGTGGCCCAACGCATTTCCACCATCATCGATGCCGACCAGATCATCGTGCTCGAGGACGGCCGCATCGTCGGCGACGGCACCCATGCCCAGCTCCTCGACACCTCGCCGACCTACCTCGAGATCGTCGAATCCCAACTCACTGCGGAGGCGGCGGCATGAGTGACCGCGAATCCACCGAGACCGCCGCGCCCGTGCGGCCACCGATGCGGCGCGGCCCCATGGGCGGTGGGCCGTTCGGCGGCGCGGGGATGCCGGCCGAGAAGTCGATGAACTTCGGCCCGTCGGCCAGGCGCCTGATCGGCCGCTTGCGACCGGAGGCCGTGCGCATCGTCGCCGTGACGATCCTCACCGTGCTGAGCGTGCTCTTCTCGGTGCTCGGTCCCCGGCTCCTCGGCCAGGCCATCAACCTCGTGTTCGAGGGCTTCGTCTCGTCGAAGCTCCCGTCGGGCGTCAGCAAAGCGCAGATCATCGAACAGTTGCGGGCATCCGGTGACACGACGAGGGCAGACATGCTGAGCGGCATGTCGCTCACGCCCGGCGTCGGCATCGACTTCAACGCCGTGGGCGCCGTGCTCATCGGAGTGCTCACCCTCTACGTGCTCTCCGCGGTGTTCGGCTACCTGCAGGGGCTCGTTCTCAACGGCATCGTGCAGCGCACGGTCTTCCGGCTTCGATCGGACGTCGAGCTCAAGATCAACCGGCTGCCGCTCAGCTACTTCGACCGCATGCAGCGCGGCGAACTGCTGAGCCGCGTCACGAACGACATCGACAACATCTCGCAAAGCCTGCAGCAAACCATGAGCCAGCTGCTCACCTCGCTGCTCACGGTGATCGGCGTGCTCGTGATGATGTTCATCCTGTCCCCGGTGCTCGCGATCATCGCGCTCGTGACGATCCCGCTCACGATCGGCATCACCACGGCGATCGCCAAGCGATCGCAGAAGCTCTTCGTCGCGCAGTGGAAGCACACGGGCGAGCTCAACGGCCAGATCGAGGAGACGTTCACGGGCCACGCCATCGTGAAGGTGTTCGGCCGTCACCGCGAGGTGGAGGAGAGGTTCCGGCAGAAGAACGACGAACTGTTCGAGGCGAGCTTCGGGGCCCAGTTCGTGAGCGGCATCATCATGCCGGCCATGATGTTCGTCGGCAACCTCGTCTATGTCGCGATCGCCGTCGTCGGCGGGTTGTTCGTCGCCTCGGGCAGCATGCGACTCGGCGACGTGACGGCGTTCATCCAGTATTCGCGCCAGTTCACGCAGCCGCTCACCCAGCTCGGCAGCATGGCCAACCTGCTGCAGTCGGG
>DMKW01000090.1:0-1906 GCA_003454135.1 Microbacteriaceae bacterium | reverse complement strand
CTCGCCCGGGTCGACGACGAGCGGCCGTCTCGCGTTCGAGAACGTGTCGTTCCGCTACTCGGACGACAGGCCGCTCATCGAGAATGTGAGCCTCGTCGCCGAGCCCGGCCAAACGGTCGCGATCGTCGGGCCCACCGGGGCGGGCAAGACCACTCTCGTCAACCTCATGATGCGCTTCTACGAGGTCAACTCCGGTCGCATCACGCTCGACGGGGTCGACGTCTCGACCATGACCCGCGAGGACCTGCGGTCCCGCCTCGGGATGGTACTGCAGGACACGTGGCTCTTCGGCGGCACCATCAGGGAGAACATCGCCTACGGAAGGCCGGATGCCACGGAGGAGCAGATCCTCGAGGCGGCGGTCTCGACCTACGTCGATCGCTTCGTGCACTCGCTCGCCGATGGTTACGACACCGTGCTCGACGACGAAGCGTCGAACGTGAGCGCGGGCGAAAAGCAGTTGCTCACGATCGCGCGGGCGTTTCTTGCTCGGCCGAGCGTGCTCATCCTCGACGAGGCGACGAGTTCGGTCGACACGCGCACGGAGGTGCTCGTGCAGAAGGCGATGAAGGCGCTCCGCAGCGACCGGACGAGCTTTGTGATCGCGCACCGGCTGTCCACGATTCGCGACGCCGACCTGATCCTCGTCATGGAGTCCGGCAATATCGTCGAGCAGGGCACGCACTCCGAGCTGCTCGCGGCGGAGGGCGCGTACTTCCGGCTCTACAACGCGCAGTTCGCGGCGCCCGCGACCGCCGAGCTCTGAGAATCCGGCGCTACGTGCCCGGCGCCATCACTTGCTCGGCAGGGCCGGCTGCAGGTTGAGGCCTTTGTAGAGCTCGTTGGTCTGGTCGGTGAGCGACGTGAGGGCCGCGTAGTCGGCGTTGTACTGGTCGTGCTTTGCGACGATGTCGGCGTACTGCGCGTCGAGGGCGGCCCGCCGAGCCTCGAGAGAGCGTCTGGCGCGGCTGATCTCTGCGTTCGACGTCCAGTCCGTGCGGGCGTTGAAGGCGCGCACGTCGGCGTTCAGGCGGTCGTACCCGGTGGTGTATTGGGCGTATTCGCTGTCGATCGTCGCCTTGAGGGCGGCCATCGCGGTGGACAGTTCGGCCGAGCGGGTCTGCAGGTCGGTGAAGACGGCATCCGATTTCTCGTGCAGGGCGACGAGAGCCGAGCGGTCGCTGAAGTACTGGGCGTAGTGCGCCTCGAGTTCCGGACCGATCGAGGCGACCTCCGTGCCGATGATGGAGTGCAGCTCGTTGTCGCGTTCTCCCGGTTCGGCTTTCGCGTAGTAGGCCATCCGGCTCGTGAAGTCGGCGTTGTCCGAGAGCCGGCTCGCCACGGCCTCGAGCTGGGGGATGAGCCGCTGGCGTTCGATGGTGTTCATCCTGTCCCACGCGGCGTGCAGCATCTCGTGCGCGCCGACGACGTCTTCGAGCCCGGCGAGCCGCGGGTCGGTGACGTCGAAGAGGTGGATGGTGCGCCCGGTCGGCAGGTAGCAGCCGAGGATTCCGCTGCCCTCCTGCTCGCTCGCGCAGCTCGAGTCGAAGATCGCCGCCGTCTCCACCTGCGGCTTGCTGGCCAGGAAGAGGAAGCGTCCCTCCGCGGTCATGCGGGATGCCGTGGCGATCGACTGCGTCGCTGCGGATGGCGTGAAGGTCCAGACCGTGTACTGGTCGACGAGGCGCTGGAAGCTCAGGGCGCCCCACGCGCCGGCGGCGACGAGGGACAGCGCTATCACGGTGGGGATGATGCGCGCGAGAACACGCCCGCGCGGCGCGCGCACCGGTTCGGCGTGCGCGGCGGGTTCGCCCCCGTCGAACAGTGTCATCATTTCCCCGATCGCAGGCTTCGCAACCGGCCCCCACCGGCTTCGAAATCGTAGCAGGAGCGCCGCGCGCCGCGC
>DMKW01000163.1:1526-3886 GCA_003454135.1 Microbacteriaceae bacterium | reverse complement strand
ACGGCCTCTGCGCCCATCCACGCGACGTGCCGAGAGACTTCGGGGAACCAGGCGTCATAGCAGATGGTCAAGCCGAACCGCCCGACCCCCGGCATGTCGAATACCACGAACTGATCGCCGGGGACATACGGTTCGTAGGGTCGCCACGGGAAGATTTTGCGGTAGCTTGCGACCAGGTCGCCCTCGGGTGAGAAGACCACGGCGGTGTTGTACAACTCGCCAGCGGGTCCCCGCTCGCAGACGCTGCCGGGGAGCAACCAGATACCTTCGGCACGGGCGATTGCGCCGAGTCGCGCGACGAGCGTTCCGTTAAGCGGTACGGCGGATGAACGCAGCAAGTCATTGCGCTGATCCTCGTCAACGGCCTCCGCACCGAATAAATGCAACTCTGGGTAGATGACCAGATCAACGTCGGGGTCATCGACCAGTACCTGGTGCACCTGCCCGGCGAAGACGTCGATGAGGGAGCCGATTGGCAGGGGCTCCGCCTGAACAGCGGCGATGCGTAGGGGGCGAGTCATTGTGTTGTGTCCACCTTGGGATGCTGTCGGGGGCCCGCGCCGCAGCGTGAAGCGTGCTACGGCGCGGGCCAGGCTCAGCTGACGATGAGGCCGGCTAGGTCTTCTTCTTCGGGCGCGGCGTTCTCGATTGCGGCCTTCTGCTGCTCGGCGAGGCGCGTCTCGGCGGCAACGTCGATGTTGCGGGTGAACAGCCAATAGAGGCCGGCGCCGATCGGCAGGCCGATGAACAGCGAGATGTCCACGCCTCCCATCGCCTTAGACGCGAATCCCGTATAGAAGGCTCCGAGGTCGAAGAAGGGTGTCATGCACGCGAACGCGATGAGGTAGGCCGTGATGCCTGCCCACCCCCAGCGGTGGTAGATCCCCGAGGGCTTGAAGATCTCGGCGATCGCGTAGTGGCCCTTGCGCACGATGAAGTAGTCGGTGAGGTTGATCGCGGTCCAGGGGATGAAGAAGTAGAGCACGAGGAAGAGGAAGTTCTCGAAGTCCGCGGCGAAGTTGGTCGACGCGTAGAGCGAGAACAAGCCCGAGATCGCGGCCGTGATGGCGACTGTGATGATGCGGGTTCTCAGCGTCGGGCGCACCTTCTTGAGGCTGTCGATCGAGGAGATGAGCGTGAGCGATCCGCCGTACATGTTGAGGATCGTGACGGCGATGAGGCCCAATGCGAATACCAGTAGCGCGATGGTGCCGAAACCCGGGAACAGACTGTTCGCGACCGATTGGATGCCTGCCACCGGCGCCGAGGCATTGAAGCCCTTGACCGCAGCGGCAAGGTATGCGCCGAGGATGATCATCCAAGCACCACCAACGGCGCTGCCCCAGAAAGTCCATCGGAAGGTCGTCTGGGTCGACGTGTCGGCGGGGAGGTAGCGAGAGTAGTCGGAAACGTAGATCGCCCAGGAGATCTGGTACCCGGCGACGACGCCCATCTGCGAGAAGAAGGCGAGCCCGTTGAACTGGCCGAGCGAGAAGGCTCCCGCGGGGAGGTGAAGGTGAACCATCGCTGAAATGGTGAGGAGGCCCAAAACCACCACGGTGACATAGGTGAGGTAGCGCTCCATCTTGTGGATCAGGTCGTAGCCGAACAGCGCAACCGCCGCCGCGACGACTGTGACCGCCCAAAACCAGAAAGGTCCGCTGCTGTCGGGCGCATGGACGCCCCCGATTATCGCGTCCCCGGCCAGCACCGTGTTGAAGATGTTGAACCCGGCATACTGCAGGAACGCGAACAGCCAAACGAGCAATGCGCCGACGTAACCGAACTGGGGTCGGGACTGGATCATCTGCGGCAGACCCAACTTCGGGCCCTGGGAGGAGTGGGCAGCCATGAAGATCGTGCCGATGACCAGACCGACGACGATTGCAATGACCGACCAGATGAAGTTGCCGCCGTTCAGGAAGCTCACGACTCCCACCGCGAGGGTCGCGATCTGCGCATTGGCCATGAACCACAGCGGGCCGATGTGCCATGCCTTGCCGTGCCGCTCGTTCTTCGGCACGTAATCGATTGAACGCACTTCGAGACCTCTACCCTTTGCGGGGGACATTGACTCACTCACGTGTTCTCCTCTGAGAAGTTGGTGGAAATTGTTAGGTCGTTGACTTTCGTGGTTGAGCCGCAAAATGGCTTGGGCTCCCCGTGGTTGACCATCACCCTAGCGCTGATCGTGAACGCCAATACTGCCGTGATGGCAGTCAATTCATATGTCGTGCCAATTTGTAGGGTCAGTCGCCGGTTCGCAGGCTGGCGCCGGTACCGGCACCGAAGTCGAGTGCGTACAGCATCGACCACAGCTGAGCGCGATCGGCGAAGTTGTAGAGCGAGAGCGACAACGT
>DMKW01000163.1:0-1402 GCA_003454135.1 Microbacteriaceae bacterium | reverse complement strand
TACACCTGTGGTTACTTCGTACTTCCCAAGAAAATCCTTGAGGGACGGCCATTCCGCGCTGGGAAGGAGCACAACCAGGTTGTCTGCGCGAGGCGCGAGAAATAGATGGGCCTCAGAGGTTGTCGCCCGACGCTCCAATGCCTCGATGAGCCATTGGGACTGACTGTCGCTGTTGCACAACACAACACGCAGGTCGGTGCGAGGCAACCGCGGGAGAGCACGCAGCACCACCTCGCTCTGACCCGTGAGGAGAAGGGAGAGCAGCTCGCCGTGCAGCGGCATCAGGTTGCCTCGCCTGAGACGACTCTCTTCAAAGGAAATTTCGGCGAGCGCGATGGCGCTTGTCAGTACTGCCTTCGTAGCCATGTCGTCGATGACTGCCCCGACGATTGCGATAACCCCGCTCAGCCGCCCACCCGGCCCAAGGGTCTGCAGCGTGACTCGCTGACCGTTGAGGATCGCGGAGTTCGCTGAACGCCGCTGCGCGCGCAGCAGACGAACCGCCTCGGAGGAAAGAACCTGCAATTCGTTGTCACCGAAGGAATTCGGCGAGAGCACCGCGTCGAACGCGCCATCGGGTTCAAAGACCGCGACACGGCAGCCCAGCTGCTGGGCGAGAACTGCGAGCACGCCGGCGAGGCCCCGTTGCCCGACCGCGGCGAGGGAGATTGCGCGCTGTGCGCTGAGTGACCAGTCGTCGCGTTCTCGGGCTTCGTGGGAGATGACATCGGCGGCCCAACGAGCGATGGCGATGAAGGGGGTGAGATACGGGACTTCGACAAGCGTGAGCCCGGCCTCGAGGCAGGCCCCGAAGAGCTCAGCCGGAGTGCCGGATCGAACCACCTCCGTGCCGAAGCCGAGAGCGACGACCCCGCGTTTCATCAGGCGATCGATGTATGCGTCGTAGTCGTGTTGCGTTGCGTCGTCGTGAAATTGTGTTCCGGTCGTCAGCAACATGTGCCCGTCGCCCAAAAAGGGCGTTGGATCAGCCAGATCGGAGCTGTGCACCCATTGGATTGGGCGATCCAGGGAAAGCCCCTCCGCGAGCAGCGTTAGCTGGAGCGAGGCTTCCGGAAGCATTCGGCGAACAGTGGGTGGCATTGGCCGATTCTATCGACGGCTGACGATTTGATAAAAAGCCCGCCCAAATCTGCCGTTGCGGCACCGCGGCGGCGACAGGGCCACGCTACGCGGCGTACCGCATTTTGCGGCATCGCTGCCCCGATGCTTCACCCGCCTGCCCGAGAGTCGCTTTACGACCGGCTAAGCCACCCAGCGCAGCTGGGCTCGTTGAGCGCCGAGATCTCCTAGTACTACAGTCGCGTTTATTTCAGGGTTCTCGGCGTGTTTCGGATGGTTTCTGGGGTGCCCGTGTTAATCCTTGCGGGTGGGCGATGATGTT
>DMKW01000244.1 GCA_003454135.1 Microbacteriaceae bacterium | reverse complement strand
GCGCCAGATGGTTCGTCGTCATGGCGAAACCGAGCCGATCCGTGGTCGCCGACTTCGCGAAGATCACGCCGGCGACGCGCCCGCCGGAGTCGAGCACCGGCCCCCCCGAGTTGCCCTCCTGCACATCGGCCGCGAGGTAGTACACGTCGCGCGGGGTGGGATTCGCCCCGTAGATGTCCGGCACGTCGACGGTGTTGACCCCGCGCACCGCGGCCGGTGCCGAGCTGAACGGCCCGCCGAGCGGGTACCCGTCGAACACCGCCGTTTCGCCCTCGCTGAGATTCGGTCCGAGTGGCAGCGCTGTAGTCGACAGGCCGTTGACCGCGATCACCGCGAGGTCGTGCACGCCGTCGAAGTACACGACACGGCCGGTGTAGGCACCGCCCGATGGGGTCTCGACCACCGGTTCTGTCACGCCGGCGACGACGTGTGCGTTCGTGATGATGCGACCCTTCGCGGCGACGAATCCGCTTCCGGACTGGTTTTGTCCGCACTGGTAGGCGTTGCCGGTGATCTTCACGACTGATTTCGCCGCCGCCTGTTGCGCGGCGGTCTCGGTGCCGGACGCCGGCACGGGCACATTGGGGTTGCTGCCGATGGCGGCGAAGAGGCGGGGGAGCCCGTCCTGGGCCACGAGCCCCCGCACTTGCGCCTCGAGCGCCTTCACAGGATCCGGGGTGAGTCGGTCGATGGTTTGGACGACTCCGGATGACGCGATCGCGCTCGAGACGAACGGCACTCCGAGCGAACCGATGCCGAAGGCGATCATCGACGTGACGATCGCGGCGACGACGAACGTGACAATCGCCCCGAATGCGCGATCCAGGACGCGAAGCGGCGTCTTGTCCACAGTGCGCCGTGCCAGCCGTCCGAGCGCGGTGCCGGCGGCCTGGCCGAGCCCGATCAGGGCGACGACGGCGAGGAGAATCACGGGAAACCGCCACTGAGGTGTCGTCACCCACGACGCGATGAGCGGGATGGCGAAGAATGCAACGACGGAGCCGGCGATGAAGCCGACGATTCCCGCGATGCTCAGCACGAATCCGGCGCGAAAACCGTGCACGGCGTAGGCGCCGAGAAGCACGAGCAGAATCAGGTCGAGCACGAGGGAGCCGGGCATTCGTGCCTTCCTCTTGGTCTGTCGGGGGAGTGCCGTAATTCTCGGCCTTCGCCAGTTTCGCACGCCTGGATGACAACTCGGCACCGTGGCTCGTTCGAGCATGGTTCCTCGCGGCAGCGGTCGCGTGGATCGTTCCCAGCGGATTCACACGCTTCCCACGCCCGGTTCCAATTCCGTCCATAGAGCGCGCCGAGGAGCCGGGACGAGTCTCGTGATCGACGCACAATCGAGAAGGGCGCGAACGATGGACAGCTTCGACACCAACGAGATCCCCGAAACCGGCGAGGCCCATGAGGCTCATCGGGCGCACCGTCGCCGCCGCGGGCTGGTCGCCGGCACCGCGGCTGCGGCGATTCTGCTGGCGATCGGCGGCGGAGGCTACGCCATCGCCACGGCCGTCGCCGCGTCATCCGCCGCCGGCTCGGCGAGCGCATCCACGAACACGAGCGAGCTTCCGAACCAGCGATTCTTCCCCGGATCCGGGCGCGACGGCTCGAACACCACGGGCGGCACGACCCGGCGTGCGAGCACGACGACCTCGGCCGTCGCCGCCACGGCGGCGCAGAAGGTGGGCGTGGTCACGATCGTCTCTGTGCTCGACTTCGACCAGAACAGCCAGGCGGCCGGCACGGGAACCATCATGAGCTCCGACGGGCTCATCCTCACCAACAACCACGTCATCGAGGGTGCGACGAGCATCGAGGTGACCGTCGAATCGACGGGCGCCAGCTACCGGGCCTCGGTGGTGGGCTCGGACGCGACAGACGACGTGGCTGTGCTGCAGCTCGTCGGCGCCTCCGGGCTGCAGTCCGCGACCTACGACACCGGCCAGGCCGTGTCGGTCGGCGACGGCATCGCCTCCGTCGGCAACGCCGAGGGCACCGGTGATCTCGTGGCGGCAACTGGCACGGTCGCGGCGACCGGCCAGTCCATCACGGTGCAGGGCGACTCCGTCGACGCGTCGGAGAGCCTCAGCAACCTCATCGAGATTGACGCGGATGTGGTCTCGGGCGATTCGGGAGGCCCCCTTCTCGACGCACGCGGCGAGGTCATCGGTGTCGTCACGGCCGCGTCATCCGGCAGCTCGTCGATTGTGGGGTATGCCATCCCGATCTCGACGGCCCTCGGTATCGCGCGTCAGATCGAGGCCGGCCATGCGAGCGCCACCGTGACGATCGGTTACCCGGCCTTCCTCGGCGTTCAGCTCGTGGCTGCCGGAGGCGTCGGCGCGACGGTCGGCGGAACACTCGACGGCACACCGGCCGCGGCCATCGGCCTCGTCGCCGGCGACACCATCACAGCGATCGGCTCCGTTCCGGTGGCCTCAGCGTCTGAGCTCAGTGCGGCCATCGCCGCGCACGCCCCTCGCGACACTGTGTCTGTGACCTGGACGGATGCCGCCGGCGTCAGCCACACGGCGAACGCCACCCTCGCCGAGGGGCCGGCGGCCTAGATCAGGCTCTTGAGCGCCTGTTCCAGGGTCACGCCGGCGGACGTCGCCCTCGCCTCGAGCCGCTCGCGTTCCGCGGCACTCAGGCGGAGCGTCACGGTCGTCTCGGCCGCCTCATCGAATCCGAAAAGGGTCGGTTCGGCTACCGCGGCCGCCGCGCCCGGCGCCCAGCCGACCTCGGGGACGGCGGCCGCGGCGGCATCACCGTCGCGCGTCCAGCCGGGACCGCTCGGGATGGCACGCCCACGTTGGAACGCCTCGGAGACCGCCCTCGCGCGCGAGTCGGCCGCCTCGTTGAGCGGGTGGTTGTCGTGGCCCTTCACCCATTCGAACAGATAGCGGCGCCCGACGAGCGCCTCGTCGATCTCCTTGAGCAGCTCGACGTTCATGACGGGCTTGCCGTCGGCCTTGCGCCAGCCCTTTTTCTTCCAGCCCGGCATCCACTTCGTCACGCAATTGATCACGTACTGGCTGTCGCACAACACGAGCAGGTCGTCGGAGAGGTGGGCCGTCGCGCGAAACAACTGCAGCACCGCCATGAGCTCGGCCTGGTTGTTGGTGGCGTGCTTCCAGCCGCCGGCGGCCCAGCAGCCGTCGTCGACATACCACGCCCAGCCGGCCGGCCCCGGGTTGCCGAGGGCCGAACCGTCCGCTGCTGCTCGAATCACAGGCTGCCTTTCGTCACGAATGCCGATTCAAGTCTGTACCAGCATCGGGTCGCGAGCCGCCACCCTTCGCGGATCGCGACGACGTGCAGCGGGCGAGGCGGCTAGT
>DMKW01000160.1:572-4084 GCA_003454135.1 Microbacteriaceae bacterium | reverse complement strand
CCGCCGATCACGACGGCGGTGATCGAGTCGAGGTTGAGGTCGACACCTGCGTTAGGTGACGCGGCATTGCTGCGACCGATCTGGATCCAGGCGCCAATGGCGAGGATCGAACCGGCGGCGAGGTAAACGCTCATCAGCACCCGGTTGACGCTGATTCCGGCGAGTCGGGCGGCCTCTTTGTCGTCGCCAACTGCGTAGACGTGCCGACCCCAGGCGGTCTTCTGCAGGATGAAAGCGATCACGATGTAGAGCACGAGCATCATGAGGACACCTGTGGTGAAGTTCACTCCGGCGATGTTGAATGTGGTTCCTGTCCACGTGAGCAGGTCGGGCATGTCCGCCCCGCGGATCGTAGCGCCGCTCGTGTATAGGAGGGTGAGGGCGACGAAGATGTTCAGCGTGCCCAGCGTCACGATGAACGGGGGCAGCCGGAACTTCGTAACGAGGAAGCCGTTGAGCGCACCGGCAGCAAGGGCAACGGCGAGGCCCAGAATCAGCCCGACGACTGGCGACACCCCAGCTTGGACCGTGAACTGGGCCGTCACCATGGAGCTGAGCACCATCACGGCGCCGACGGAAAGGTCGATTCCGGCGGTGAGGATAATCAGCGTCTGCGCAATGGCCAAGGTGCCGACTACGGCGACCTGCTGCGTGATCAGCGACAGGTTCGCGGGATTGAGGAACCTTTCGTTGAGCAGCCCGAAAACGATGACCGAAAGCACCAGCACGATGGCCGGGCTCACGGCCGGATATCGATGCAGAACATTCCGAATCCTGCTGAGAGGCGTGGTCCGGTCGAGGAATTCCTCGGCCAGGTCGTGGGGCCCAGTGGTGGCGGGCACCTGGGTTGATTGCTGATTCACAATAGAACTCCGTCGGTCTATGGGGGTGGAGTCCCGGGGAATGAAGCGACGGTGTCGCTTCATTCCCCGGGACTCAAATGGTGGTGTGTCTGCTGGTGTTAGCCCCAGCAGATACCTGCAGCTTCCGTCGTATCGATGGAATCTACTCCGCTCTGCGGCTTGTCGGTAACCAGCGCCACACCCGTGTTGTAGAAATCGAGGCCCGGGCTCACGGTGGGTTTGGCACCCTTGTTGACGAGATCGAAGATTGCCTGCACGCCCAGTTCGGACATCTTGACCGGGTACTGCTGCGCGGTGGCACCGATGATGCCGTCCTTGACCTGCTTCACTCCGGCGCAGCCGCCGTCGATCGACACGACGATCACGTCAGGCTTCCCGGCCGCTTTGAACGCCTGGTAGGCGCCGTATGCGGCTGGCTCGTTGATCGTGTAGACCACGTTGATGTTCCCGTTCTTGCTGAGAAGCGTCTCGGCAGCGGTTCGCCCGCCATCCTCGGCGCCCTGCGTTGCTGCGTTTCCGACGATCTCGTAGTCACCGCCGCTGTATGTTCCCGTCTTCGCCTCATCGCCGTTCTTGGTCTTGTCGGCGGCGTCGATGCCCATTCCATCAAGGAAGCCCTGGTCTCGGTTGACGTCGACCGAGACGACCTTGTCGTCGAACAGGTCGAGCATGGCAATCGTGGCCTTCTTGCCTGCGAGCTTGGCGGCGGTCCACTTGCCGATGTCCTGGCCGGCAAGGAAGTTGTCGGTCGCGAACGTGATATCCACCGCGTCAGGGTTCGATGGAGGCGTGTCGAGGGCGATCACGAACAGGCCGGCATCGCGGGCCTTCACGAGTGCGTCTTCCACGCCGGGGCCACTCGGGGTGATCAGGATGCCCTTGTCGCCCTTTGAGATCGCGTTCTCAACGGCCTGAATTTGTGTTGCCTCGTCGCCGTCCGCCTTGCCGGCGGCGAGGGTGAGCTTGATCCCGAGTTTGTCGGCCGCCTTCTTCGCCCCGTTTTCCATGGCGACGAAGAACGGGTTGGTGGTGGTCTTGACGATGAGCGAGACGCCGATTTCCTTGGCACCGCCGGTCGAGGTTCCGCCCGAGGTGCCGGAGGAGCAGCCGGCCATGCCGAGGGCGGCGAGGCTGGCGATGGAACCCGCCGCGACCATCCGTTTGATGCGTCCGTATCCTGCTGTGTGATTCATCTGTGAATCTCCTTGGTTTTGGGGGAGCTGGCTCCCTGACAACGATGTCAAAGCCATGTCTAGACTAAAGAGTGGTGTAGCGTCAAGTGAGTTAGTAACTTGGAGATCAAACTGTGACATCGTTGTCATCCTCAAAGCCAGAATCGGCCGACCTGTCGGGCGCCCGATCACGGTCGACCATGCGCCAGGTGGCGGCCCTCGCGGGCGTCGGCATCAAAACTGTGTCCCGCGTCATCAACGGTGAACCGAACGTTTCGGCGGCGACGATTGCGCGGGTGCGGGAGGCCGCGGAGCGCCTTGACTTTCATCCCGACCTGCACGCCGGGAATCTCCGACGAGGCGATGGCCGCACACGCACGCTCGGGCTTCTCGTGGGAAGCGTGGGCAATCCGTTCTCTGGTTTGGTTCACCGGGCCGTCGAGGACGCCGTGTTCGAGCGCGGATATGCGGTGTTCGCGTCCAGCCTGGACGACGACCCCGCGCGCGAGGAGAGTCTGGTGTCCGCTTTCCTGCGGCGCCGTGTGGACGGGCTTATCCTCACGACAATCTCGAAGAGCCAGGCCTACCTCGCACCCGAGGTCCGTCGGGGAACACACCTCGTATTCGTTGACCGCGAGCCGGCGGGGGTCGATGCGGATGCCGTCGTCAGCGACAATGCGGCTGGGGCTGCTCTCGCGACTCGGCACCTGCTCGCGCACGGGCACCGACGGATTGCCTACCTCGGTGACCGCGAGGACATCCAGACGGCCAGGGAGCGGCGTCGCGGTTTCCTCGAAGAACTGGGACGAGCCGGCGTGGCCACGTCCGATATCCCGGTGATCAACGGACTGCACGATGAGGCATCCGCCGCGCACGCGCTTGCGGTGCTCCTGGACTCCGACAGTCCGCCAACGGCCATCTTCAGCAGCCAGAACCTGGTGACGATTGGCGCCATTCGCGCACTGCGCTCCAGAAACGCGCACCGAACGATCGCGCTCGTCGGATTCGACGACGTGTCGCTGGCCGACCTGCTCGAGCCCGGACTCACTGTTGTCGCTCAGAGTCCGCAACGCCTTGGCGAGCTTGCGGCCAAGCGCATCCTTTCCCGTCTCGACGGCGATCGCACACCCGCGAAAACCTATATCATTCCAACCGAGCTGATTGCTCGCGGTTCAGGGGAGATTCGTCCGCGTGAATGAAAAGAACCGCGTTGTCGTCGTCGGCGACGCTTTGATCGATGAGATGCGCGATCCGCAGGGGAGCCGGGAGTTTCCCGGCGGCGCGGCGCTCAACGTCGCAGTCGGTCTCGCTATCCTCGGTGTACCCACCACGCTTATTGCCATGGTCGGCGACGACGCCGACGGGCGAGCCATCCGCGAATTCCTTGCGTCCCACAGAGTGGACCTGCTCGCCACGATCAGCCCGTTCGGCAGTTCGCGGGCGATTTCGGACCGGACGGAAGGCGAACCGAGGTACA
>DMKW01000160.1:0-447 GCA_003454135.1 Microbacteriaceae bacterium | reverse complement strand
CTCGTCATCGACCCGAACCCCCGGGCCGGCATGCTCGCGAACTCCGAGCTGTTTGTGCGCAACTTCGAGCGGCTGGCCGCACGAAGCTTGATCACCAAGGTCGGCGATGAGGATGCAGAGCTCCTCTACGGGGCGACGCTCGAGGCGCTCAGGGAGCGGCTCGTGTCGAGCGGCGCGAACGCGGTGCTTGCGACCGCCGGCCGCGACGGCGCATCCATCGCGACGAGCGGTGGGGTGCGGGTGCGCGTTCCGATCGCCGCCTTGCCTGGCGAGGTGGTGGACACGATGGGCGCGGGCGACGCAACGCTCGCGTCGACCGTGCAGCGCTTCCTGTCCCGGGGAGTACCCGGCGACGCGGCTGGGTGGCGGGAGCTAATGGAGTCCGCGATGGTGACCGCCGCCGCGACGTGCCGCACAGAAGGCGCGCTGCTCCAAGAGGCTTAGAAC
>DMKW01000284.1:11311-11925 GCA_003454135.1 Microbacteriaceae bacterium | reverse complement strand
GTCCGGGTCTAGCCCGAAGCCGGTGGATGGTGGTGCCCGTTTCGGGCACCGCCATCCACCGCTCCGTCCAGACCTCGGTGTGAAAGGGAAAGACAAATGGCTGATCCGGCTCGCGCCGCCAAGATGGCGGACCGCATCAAGGTGATCGTGGCCAAGACGCTCGAGCGCGGTCTCAAGGATCCGCGTCTGGGTTTCGTGACGATCACCGACGTCAAGGTCACGGGCGACCTGCAGCACGCCTCCGTGTTCTACACGGTGTACGGCACCGACGAAGAGCGCTCCGATTCCGCCGCCGCCCTGAAGTCGGCGACGGGCATGCTCCGCAGCGAGGTCGGCAAGAACATCACCGCGCGGCTCACGCCGTCGCTCGAGTTCATCGCCGACGCGATCCCCGAAAACGCGAAGCACATCGAGGCGCTGCTCGCCGAGGCCCACAGCCGTGACGCCGAGCTCGGCAGCCTCAAGAGCACCGCGCAGTACGCGGGCGACGAGGACCCGTACGTCAAGCCGCGCGAGTTCGCGGAAGACGACGAAGACTAGCCTCTCGTGTCCAATACCCGATCGTGGAACAGCGCGCCGTTTCGTTGACGGCGCGGGCGCGCGAGCGGGCGCGC
>DMKW01000284.1:0-11169 GCA_003454135.1 Microbacteriaceae bacterium | reverse complement strand
GGCGCGCGAGCGGGCGCGCGGATCACGAGCGGGCGCCCGGATGGCTTGCGGAGCTACGGAGCGACCATGGCTTCGCTGCGCTCCCACAGTTCGCGGGCGAGCCTGGCGTCGTTCGCCTGCTCGTTCGCCCTCTGGATGGCCCGCTTCTCGTAGTACTCGCCGGACTGCCAGTCGGCGCCGGGCGTGGTCGTCGCGAGCCAGACCAGAGTGTCTGCTCCGCGCTCAGGGGTGAGCATGAAGCGCGAGAGCAACCCGGTGTAGCCGAGGCGCATGAGGCTCGACGAGCCCGAGGCGAAGCTCGTCGCAACGACTCCCGGGTGGAAAGCCGCCGTCGAGATCCCGGCGGCGTGGTAGCGCCGGTGGAGTTCGCGGGTGAAGAGGATGTTGGCGAGTTTCCCGTTGCCGTAGGCCCGGGTTGCGGAGTACTTCTTCTTCAGGTCGAGGTCGTCGATGTCGATCCGGCCGAAGCGGTTGGCGCCGCTCGAGGTGTTGACGACCGTGGCCGCGCTCTCGGCGAGGCGGTCGATCATGAGCGTCGTGAGAAGGAACGGCGCGAGGTGGTTGACCTGGAATGTCTTCTCGTGGCCGTCGACGGTGAGCTCTCGTTTGCCCATGATGCCGCCGGCGTTGTTCGCGAGCACGTCGATGCGCGGGTAGCGCGCGAGAAGCTCCGAGGCGAGGGAACGCACCTGGCCGAGTTCGGCGAAGTCGGCGACGAAGAAGTCGACGCCGAGTTCGGCGGCGATCGCGCCCGTCTTTTCGCGGGATCGCCCCACCACCACGACCGAGTCCCCGCCTCGGTTCAGCGCGCGGGCCGCGGCCGCACCGATTCCGTCGCTTGCCCCGGTGATCACAATCGTTCTCGCGGTCATAATCGCCTCTCGTCGTTCCCTCGATTAAAGCGCGAGAATCCGGGATATTCGACCGGGGGCCGCCGGGATTCGCGGAATACGATGATGCGGTGTTCTACGTGAGCTTCTACACCCCGAATCCCGGCGGCTTCGACCGGGCCGGCGAGGTCTACCCGCGTCATCGTGCCTACGTCGACGAGATCGCGCTCGATGGCGGAATCTGGATGATCGGCACGTTCGGAGACCCGGCGACGGAGGGCGCGATGTGCGTCTTCCGCTCGCGCGAGGCTGGGGAGCGCTTCATGAGCGGCGATCCGTTCGTGCTCGAGGGCGTGGTCACGGCGTCGGCGGTACGGGAATGGGACCCGCTCGTCTACGACGCTATTTGAGCAGCCGGCTCAAGACCCTGTCGGCGAGACGTTTTCCGCCGGTCTGGCAGGTCGGGCAGTATTGCAGCGTCGAATCGGCGAAGATCACCTGCCGCACGGTGTCGCCGCACACCGGGCACGCCTCTCCGGTGCGACCGTGCACGCGCATTCCCGACTTCTTCTCCCTCTTGAGCTCTGAGGCCTCGAGGCCGTCCGCACGGGCGATGGCACCCCGCAACTCCTGCTGAACCGCCGCGAAGAGCCGGGAGGCCTCGTCCGGCGACATTGCGGCCGGCTTGAACGGCGACATCCTGGCCAGGTGCAGGATCTCGTCCGAGTAGGCATTTCCGATGCCGGCGATGATCGACTGGTTGCGCAACACGCCCTTCACCTGCGCACGCCCGGCAGATTTCAGGATGCCGGCAAACACCTCGGCGGTGAAGGCCGGGTCGAGCGGGTCGGGGCCGAGCCGGGCGATGCCGGGCACGTCGAGCGGATCCCGCGCGACCCAGAGGGCGACGGACTTCTTCGTGCCGGCCTCGGTGATGTCGAGACCGGATCCGTCGTCGAGCACGAGTCGGGCCGCGAGCGGCCCCTTGCCAATGCCCTTCGGCGGCTGGGGTGCGCCGTCGCGCCACCGGATCCAGCCGGCGCGGGCCAGGTGCATCACGAGATGCAGGTCGCCGATGGCGATGTCGAGGAACTTGCCGTGGCGCGCGAGTCTGCCGATCACCCGGCCTGAAAGCGCCGAGACGGGCGGGTCGACGGTCTTGAGCGCCGCGAACGACACCACGTCGAGTCGATCCACCGTGCGTCCGGTGAGGCGCGAGCCGAGGTCGGACACGAGGGCGTGGATTTCTGGCAATTCCGGCACCCGTCCAGTTTCCGCCACATGGGCGACATCCTGTAGCGCTAGCTCGGCAGCTGGTAGCCCTCCGCGGCCGAACCGGTGACGAGGCCGTCGGCGAGCAGCCCGAGAAGGGCGCGCGCCCGCTGCGCGCGATCCGGCCACACCGAGTCGAGCTCGGCCCGGGTCACGGGCACGTCGGACGCTCGCAACTCCCCGAGGATGAGCCCGCGCACCTGCCGGTCGGAGCCTTCGAACCTCTTCTGGGCGGGTCTTCGCGCGCCGAGATAGGTGGGGTAGCCGGCCGCGCGCCACGCACACAGCCCGGCGATCGGGCACGCGTCGCAGCGCGGCGACCTCGCGGTGCAGATGACGGCCCCGAGCTCCATGATCGCCGCGTTCGCCACCCGCGACTCCTCGAGATCGGCCGGCAGCACGGTTTCCATCGCCGCGAGGTCACGCGTGGCCGACGGAGGCGACGGTTCTGCGTCTCCCTTCACGGCGCGGGCGATGACGCGCCGCACGTTCGTGTCGACCACGGGATGCCGGTGGCCGTAGGCGAAGACGGCGATCGCGCGCGCGGTGTAGTCGCCGACCCCCGGCAGGGCGAGCAGCTCGCCGACGTCTTGGGGGACGACGCCGTCGTGCCGCTCCGTGATGGCCACGGCCGCCGCGTGCAGGTGGAGGGCGCGGCGCGGGTAGCCGAGCCGCCCCCACGCGCGCACCGCCTCCCCGGAGGGCACCGCCGCGAGGTCGGAGGGGGTCGGCCAGCGGGTGAGCCAGGCCTCGAGACGGGGGATCACGCGAGCCACCGGCGTCTGCTGCAGCATGAACTCGCTCACGAGAGTTCCCCATGCGGTGAACCCCGGCCGCCGCCACGGCAGGTCACGCCCGTTCGCTCGGAACCACGCGTTCACGGCAGGCACGATGCTCATCCCATCACTCTAGGTTCCGGCGGGGAGCGCACACGCCCGGGTTAGGCTGAAGACATGGCCAGATGGGCACCAGCGAAGAAAGACCAACTCGACGCGCTCGCCGCCGAGATCCTGCACAACTACGGTTCGGGCCGGGCGATCGTCGCGATCGACGGCTTTGACGGGGGAGGCAAGACCCACTTCGCCGACGACCTCGCTGCGGCGATCACTGCGACCGGCCACTCGGTGTTTCGGGCATCGATCGACGATTTCCACCGCTCGAGGGCGGAGCGGCACGCGCGCGGGGCCGACTCGGCGGAGGGCTTCTACCGCGATTCCTTCGACTACACCACTTTCCGGCGGGTGCTCATCGAGCCGTTCAAACTGGGCGGAAGCACGGCGTTCGTCACGGCGGCGTTCGATCATCGACGCGATGCGCCGATGCCGTCCAAGTGGCGCACCGGACCCAAGGACGCGATCCTCATCGTTGACGGGATCTTCATCAATCGGCCGGAACTCCGCGGCCTCTGGAACTACTCCGTGTGGCTGGACGTGCCACGGGAGATCGCCGAGCAGCGGATGGCCGATCGGGACGGTCCCGAGGAGAACGCGGAGCGCTACAGGGGCGGCCAGGACCTCTACCTGGCGGAGGCGAACCCGCGTGCGGCGGCCGTCGCCATCATCGACAACAGGGACTTCGAGCATCCGCGACGAGTCTTCGCCGACGCCTGCTAACCGGGCAGCGGGCTAGCCGATGACCGTCGGCCGGTCGATCCGCTCGAGCACGACTTCGGGGGCCATGAACTCGCCGGTGCGCTCGACCTCGTGCACGAGTTCCACGAGCACCCGATTCACCGGCGTCGGCACGCCGAGCTCGACCCCAACCTCGACGACGGCGCCGTTGAGGTAGTCGATCTCGGTCGGCTGGTGGCGACGGATGCTCTGCAGCGTCGACCCGGGATTGGGCGTCTTCCCCATCCGGGCCCCCATCAGCAGCGGGAGGGCCTGGCCGAGCGCGGGAGGCAGCCGCACGAGCAGCTGCAGCAGGCGGTTGGACAGGCCCTGGATCTTCTCGAACTCCACTCCCTTCGCGGTGCCGACCAGCACGGCCTCGCGCATGCTCTCGGTCATGACGCGGCGGAGGCCGCGATCGCCGATGACCTCTTGCGCGCTCAGGCCGGTGATGGCGGGGAGCGCGTTGATCTGGTTCACGATGAGCTTGGTCCACTGCGCGCCCTCGAAGTTGCCCGTGGAGGTCACGGGCATGACCGCGCCGAGCACGCGCGACGCGTAGAGCGTCGGCAGCAGGTCGCCGCCGAGGTAGGTGCTCCCCGCCGTCGTGACTTTCACCTGGCCGGGCGAGAGGAACGATGCGGCGAAGAGCGCGAGCCCGCCGACAATGTCGGAGCGGGGTGCCACGCGCTTCGCGACGGTCATCGAACGCAGCCCGTTCTGCACGACGACCACCGGGATTCCGACAATCATCGCCGCGTTCGCCCGCAGCGCCGCCTCGGCATCCTGAGCCTTGGCCGTGACGATGGCGAGATCGGGGCTCCGCGTGAGAACGAGGGAGGCGTGAGGGTGGGCGGTGTGGTCGCCCCACGCGCCGCTCAATCGCAGGCCGTCGACGACGATCGCGGCGAGGTGTTCGCCGCGAGCCGTCACATCCACCGAATGTCCTGCCTTGTCGAGCAGCGCGGCGATGGTGCCGCCAACGGCCCCCGCGCCGATGACCGCTACCCTCATGCTCCGAATCCTAGTTGGCGGCGACCCATCAGCGCGTCCCTAGTTCGTGGGCGCGGCGTCTCTCGACGAGGAACGGCCGGCCGGCAGCAGGAGCGCGACGAGCGCCGAGGCGAGGAGCGCGACGCCGCCGACCGCGATGGCGGGAATCGCGGCGTGCACATAGCCGGTCGGGGTGAGTTCGCCGCCGGACCCAGTGAACACCGCCGTGAGCGCGGCGATGCCGAGGGCCACGCCGATCTCTCGCACCGTCGAGTTGGTGCCGCTCGCCTTGGCGCGGTCGGCGTCAACGATGTTCGCGAGCACGGCGGTCGACGACGGAGCGAAGACGAGCCCCATTCCCACTCCGGCGAAGATGAACGGGCCGAGGAGCGCCACGTACTCGACATCGGCGGACATGACGGTGGCAAGCCAGAAGATGGCGGTGGACTGGAAGAGCAGTCCGGCGACGATGAGGGTTCGGGTGCCCACCCGGCCGGCGACGAGGCCGGCGAGCGGCGCGATCACCATGGGGGCGAGTGTCCACGGCATCGTCATGACCCCGGCCTGCAGCGGCGAGTTGCCCTGCACGATCTGGAGGAACTGGATCAGGATGAAGATCGATCCGAAGATGCCGAAGCTGAAGGTGAGACCGACGACGTTGGCGACGCTGAAACTGCGGTCGCGGAAAAGCCGAAGCGGAAGCAGCGGGGCGCCGCTTCTGGACTCCCAGACCACGAAGGCGACGAGGAGGAGCGCGCCGCCGACGAGCGATCCGACGACCTCGATGCTGCTCCAGCCGGCGTCGTTGCCTCGCACGATGCCGAAGACGATGCCGAGCACGCCGACGCCGACCAGAACGAGGCCGACGACATCCGCCCTCAGGCGCGCCCCGAAACTGTTCGGCAGGGCGAGCAGCACGAGGGGGATGCCGACGATGCCGACCGGCACGTTGAGCCAGAAGATCGCCTGCCAGTTCCATCCCTCCACGACCGCGCCGCCGATGAGCGGCCCGAGCGCGACGCCGAGACCGGAGATTCCGCCCCAGATGCCGATCGCGAGAGGCCGCATCCTCGCGCTCACCGACCCAACCAGCAGGGTGAGCGAGAGGGGCATGAGCGCGGCGGCGCCGACGCCCTGCGCCGCGCGGGTGACGATGAGCATCCACGGCTCGGTGCTGAGCGCCGAGAGAGCGGAGCTCACGGTGAAGATGGTGATGCCGACCAGGAAGACGGTTCGGCGGCCGTAGCGATCGCCGAGGGCGACGGCCATGAGCATGAAGGTCGCGAAGCTCAGCGTGTAAGCGTTGACGAACCACTGCAGCTCGTCGATGCCCGCGTTCAGGCTCGTGCGGATCACGGGGAGCGCGCTCGTCATCACGAGGTTGTCGAGGGTCGCCATGAACATCGGCAGGGATGCCGCGATGATCGCGAGCCAGACGGGAATGCGTCGACGGATGTTCGTGCCGGTCTCGACGGGGGCTTCGAGCGTGCTCATCGGTCCTCACTTAGTTATCGGTTGATTACTAATCCCACGATAAGTTATCAACTGATAACCTGTCAAGCGTGAGTGACGGAACCAGGATGCGCGCGGAAGACCGGCGCGAACTCATCCTCCAGGCGGCGACGACGGTCTTCGGCGACCACGGCTACGACGGCACGACGACCGCGCAAGTGGCACGGGCGGCCGGCGTGAGCCAGCCGTACGTCGTTCGCGTGTTCGGCACGAAGGAGAAGCTCTTCCTCGCCGTGTTGCATCGCGCGCTCGACCGCCTGCTCGTGGCATTCCGCGCGGCGCTCGCCGACACCGGATCCGGGGTGCCCGTTCAGCGGCGCATCGGACTCGCCTACGTGGGTCTCGCGGCCGACCGCGGGCTGCTGCTCTCCCTCATGCACGGATTCGTGCTCGGGCGCGACCCGCTGATCGGGGCGGCGGCACGCGAAGGATTCATCGTCGTGTACCGTTTTCTACGCCACGAAGCCGGGTTCAGCCCCGACGAGTCCCAGCAGTTTCTCGCGGCAGGCATGCTCATCAACACCATGATCGGACTGCGGATGACGGACGACTTCGACCGGGACCCCGACGTGCACGAGCTGCTCACCAACGCGTTCCCGGAAAAGATCGGCCTCATGCTCGACCTCGCGGCGGCGGAGCGCGCCGAGAGCGCCGCGCGCGCCCAGGGCGACGCGTGAGCGCGACCGGCGGTCGCAGCGGCATCCTTCTCGTCGACAAGCCGCAGGGCATCACGAGCCACGACGCCGTCGCGAAAACCCGCAGGCTCGCCGGCACCCGCAAGGTGGGGCATGCCGGCACGCTCGACCCCATGGCGACCGGCCTGCTCGTGCTCGGCATCAACAGTTCGACTCGGCTGCTCACCTACCTGGTCGGGCTCGACAAGGAATACTTCGCGACAATCCGCCTCGGTGCGGCGACGTCCACCGACGACGCGGAGGGCGAGATCGTGTCGACCGCCCCGGCCGGCGCCGTCGCCGCCCTTGGCCCGTCCGCGATCACCGCCGCGCTCGAGCCGCTCACCGGCGAGATCAGCCAGGTGCCCAGCAGCGTGAGCGCCATCAAGGTCGACGGAAAGCGCGCGTACACCCTCGCGCGGGCGGGGGAGACCGTCGAGCTCGCCGCGCGCACCGTAACGGTGCTGGCGCTCGAAGTGCTCGGCTCCCGCGTCGATGGCGACTACCTCGACATCGACGTCCGCGTGGAGTGCTCCTCCGGTACCTACATCCGCGCGATCGCGCGCGACCTCGGGGCGGCGCTCGGGGTTGGCGGTCACCTCACGGCGCTGCGCAGAACGAAGATCGGCTTATTCTCGGTCGAGGATGCCGCGAACCTCGAGACGATGGACGTCGCGACCGCGCTCCTCGGCCCGGCCGACGTCGCATCCCGGCTCTTCGCCACCTACCAACTGAGCGAATCGCAGGCCGTCGATCTCGGCCACGGGAAGCGCCTCGTCGACGATAGCTGGTCGGGCGGGACCGGCCCGGTTGCGGCGATCGCGCCCGACGGCCGGCTCGTCGGCCTCATCCGGTTCGACGGCCACACGGCGAAGCCGCTCGTGAACTTTCCCACCGACGAGGTGACCGCGTGATCGAGTGGTTTACCTGGCTGCAGCTGGGCGTGGCCGTTCTCGCCGGCCTGCTCTGCCTCGCTCTCAGCTTGGCCGGCCGGGCACCCAATGACTGGTCGATGGGCGCGGCCCTCGTGGTGGAGCTGCTGCTCGTCGCGCAGCTCGTCGTCGCGGTCGTGGCGCCGGCGGTCGGCAATCCACCGACGGGGAACCTGCTCGAGTTCTACGTCTACCTCGTCTCGGCGCTCATCCTCGTTCCGCTGGCCGGATTCTGGGCGCTCGTCGAGCGAAATCGGTGGAGCACGGTCGTCCTGGGGGTCGCCTGCCTCGCGGTCGCCGTCATGGTCTATCGCATGTATCAAATCTGGACCGTTCAGGTGGCCTAATCTTGACGTGATGGCTGTCAACTCCTCCTCTCGCGCCGTCGGCGTCGGACGCGTGCTCGTTCTCGTCTACGGAATCCTCGCTCTTGCGGCGACCGGTCGATCCGTTTTTCAAATCATCGACCGCTTCTCCGAGGCTCCGCTCGCATTCTCGCTCTCCGCGCTTTCGGCGGTCGTCTACGTCGTCGCGACCGTCGCCCTCGTGCTTCCGGGCCCCGTCTGGTACCGCGTGGCGTGGTTCACAATCGGCTTCGAACTGCTCGGGGTGCTCGTGATCGGCACCCTCAGCGTCGTGAACCCGGCGGCCCTCGGGCTCGCGAGCGTCAACCCCTTCGGCCGCGACTCCACGGTGTGGTCGGCCTACGGGCTCGGCTACCTGCTGGTCCCGCTCGTTCTGCCGATTCTCGGAATGCTCTGGCTCTACCGGCGCAGGCCGGCACCCGCCGCGGAGGCCAGTTAGCCATGCTCTTCTTCACCTCGCTCGCCGACGTTCCGGCCGACTTCGGCCCGAGCGCGGTCACGATCGGAAAGTTCGACGGCATGCACGCCGGTCACCGGCGCGTGATCGACGAACTCCGTGCCGTGGCGGGCGCCGAGGGACTCGAGTCGGCCGTGCTCACGTTCGACCGGCATCCGCTCTCCGTGCTGCACCCCGAGATCTGCCCGCCGAGTCTCACGAGCAACGCGCAAAAACGCGAGCTGCTTTCGACCTCCGGCGTCGACGCGGCCGTCATGATCGAGTTCACCCGCGAATTCAGCCAGCTCACCCCCGAGGAGTTCGTGCAGAGCGTGCTCGTCGACGGCCTGCATGCGCGCGTCGTTCTCGTCGGCCGCAACTTTCGGTTCGGCCGGGGAGGCAGCGGCGACGTCGACCTGCTCGCGCGACTTGGGTCGCAACACGGGTTCACGATCAGGTCGATCGACGAGGTTAAGCCGAGCGGAGAGCGTGCGGTCTCCTCCACCTGGGTCCGGGACCTGCTCTCAAACGGGCAGGTGCGGGATGCCGCCGCGCTGCTTGGACGCACTCCGTCGGTGCGGGGTGTGGTCGTGCGCGGGGCGGAGCGCGGCAGGGCGCTCGGCTACCCGACGGCCAATCTTGCACCAGACGTCGAGGGATTCATCCCGGCCGATGGCGTCTATGCGGCACAGCTCCTGGTCGATGGCGTGCCTCTGCCGGCCGCGGTCTCCGTGGGTAACAACCCCACCTTCGATGGTGTGCCCGAGAAGCAAATCGAGGCCCACGTTCTCGACCAGTCCCCGGACCTCTACGGCAAGACGGTGGAGGTCGCGTTCGTCGAGTACATCAGGGGCATGCGCAAGTTTCCGAGCGCCGGCGACCTCGTCGAGCAGATGCGTCTAGATGAGAATCGAATCCGCGACGTGCTCGGAGTTCCGGCGAGGCGCTGACGCGGCGGTCAGACGGTTGCGGCCCTGCCGAAGAGGAACAGGACGATGGCCCGGGCCGATGCCTCGGTCACCGGTCCTCGCCCGACGCTCCAGCCGTCGTCGGTCGCTGCGAGGGTGCGGGTGCGAACGATGGCCCTCGTGACCCCGGGGCCGCCCGCCGCGCGGGCGACGGCGACGGCGCCGGTCTCCACGGCCGAAAAGGAGAGGTCGAGCGCGAGCGGCACGGCCAGGTCGTAGCCGTGCACAACGACCTCCGTCAGTTCGTGCACGGACTTGCGGCCTCGACCGTCCGCGTGCGCCACCGCGGACTCACGCAAGCGCCGCACGAGGTCGGCCGGTTCGGCGGTCGCCGTCTCGCGGCTGACGACATCGATGACGCGGGCGGGGGGCAGCATCCCGAGCCTCACGGCACTCACGCTGTCCCGCACGAGTTCGCGGGTCGAGCTTCCGACCCGCCAGGCGAGGTGGCCGGCGACATCCCGCACGCTCCACCCCGCGCACAGGCTCGCGCTCGCCCATTGCTGGGGCGACAGGGCGTCGAGCAGGTCGGCGATGCGCGTGAGCCCCGCGGAGATGTGCGGTCGCCAGTCGGCGGTGACCCCGCTCTCGTCGTCTCCGGATCGCTGGCTGAGCGGAAGATAACGCGCGATGTCGACCATGCCTGCCTCCCGCCTCCAACGCTACGCCCCGTCGATAGGATGGGGGAAATGACCGACTCTCGAGCCCTGCCCCTGTGGGCCGGTCGCAGCATGGCACTGCTCGGCATCGTACTCGTGGCGCTCAACCTGCGCACGGCCGTCGCCGCGATCTCGCCGATAGCCGCCCAGATCGGCGCCGACATTCCGCTGGGCGAGGTGGCACTCGGCATCATCGGCATGATTCCGCCGATCGCCTTCGCCCTCTCGGGAATCTTCGGAGCCTACGGCGCACGCAAGGTCGGGCTCGAGCGGTTCATCGCGATCGCCGTCGTGTCGATGATCGCCGGTCATCTCGTCCGCGCGGCCGCCACGTCGTACCCGATGCTGCTCGTCGGCAGCGTGCTCGCCCTCGCCGGTGCCGGCATCGGCAACGTGCTCCTGCCACCGCTCGTCAAGCGGTACTTTCCCGACCGGGTCGGCCTCGTCACCTCGCTCTACGTGACCGTGATGTCCCTCGGCGCCTCGATTCCCGCCGCGGTCTCCGCACCGATCGCGGACAGCGGCAGTTGGCGGCTCGCGCTCGCCGTATGGTCCGTGCTGGCGCTCGCGAGCCTTGTGCCGTGGGTCGTCGTGCTCGTGCAGCATCGGCGGGAGCGCGCGGCGCTCGAGACGGGAGCAGAACGGCCGCACGAGAGGCAGCCCGGCCGGATCTGGCGTTCGCCGACGGCGTGGACGATGGCCATCGTGTTCGGCCTGCCCTCGTTCCACGCCTACGCGGTGTTCGCCTGGTTGCCGCAACTGCTCGTCGATTCTGCCGGCGTCAGTCGCATCAACGCCGGCGCCCTCCTCGCGCTCTTCGGCATCATGGGCCTCCCGGCCGCGCTCGTCGTTCCCGTGCTCGTGATCCGCTTGCGCAACGTGCGCTGGCTCATGCTCTCCGGCCTCGCGGCCTTCGTG
>DMKW01000261.1:8911-10716 GCA_003454135.1 Microbacteriaceae bacterium | reverse complement strand
TCGCCGCAGCCCATCGTGATGACGTAGTCGGCTGCGCGCACCACCTCGTCGGTGAGCGGCTTCGGATACTCGCCGCCCAGGGGCACCCCGATCTCATCGAGCGCGGCGGCGATCGCGGGGTTCACGCGATCGGCAGGCTCCGATCCGGCCGAAAGCACGCGCACGCGGTCACCGGCGAGCGAGCGGAGAATGGCCGACGCCAACTGGGAGCGGCCGGCGTTCTTGACGCATACGAACAGCACATCCGGGATGTCATCGACGAGCAGTCCATCGGCGTCGGCCAGGGAACGCAGCCGATCAGCCGCGAATCGCGCGGTGAGCGATGGCAGGTAACGGGTGATCCTGGCCTGGTCGGCAAGCAGGGCGTAGCTCTCGTGCACGTAGCGTTCGATGGTCTCGGGCGAGAAGACGCCGCGAAACCGCACCGTGAGATCCTCGGCGATGCGGTCGAGCTGCCGCGGCGAAACCAGCGCAACCACCGGGTCTCGCCCGCCGAGCGATTCGGCCACCTCCGGCATCCGGTCGGCGACCACCGAGTACCACGCCTCCCGGCCCACCTGCTGGCGCTCGAGCAGACCCTCCTCGGCCATGATGCGCACATGGTGGCTCACGGTGGGCTGGGTCAAGCCGAGCGTCGCCGCGAGTTCGCCGACGAGGGCGCGTTGCCCGGGGCTCTCGACGATGAGACCGAGCAGCTGCACCCGTGTCGGGTCGGCCATGGCCCGCAGATTGCGTGCGATCTGCTCGGCCGCGCCTCGATCGATCGGCTGCGGCCGCTGGGCGCTCGGATCGCTGCGTTCACCGCTCGTTGGCATGGCCGCGAGTCTATGCGAGGGGCGCCCCCGCTAGGAACAGCACGATTGGACGCTCGCGTCGCCCGTCGAACACACGCCTGTCGAGGGAAGCGTCAACTGCACCGCGGACGCGTTGGCCATGTCACCATCCAGCCACGCCACGATCGACCGCACCTGTTCGTAGCCCGTCGCGAGGAGGAAAGTGGGTGCCCTCCCGTAGCTCTTCATTCCGGCGATGAAGAAGTTCGGTTCCGGCTGTTGGAGCTCGGCGAAGCCATGTGGCTCGACCGTGCCGCAACTGTGCACGTTGGGGTCGATGAGCGGTGCGAGTCGTCGAGGCGCCTCGACGATCTCGTCGAGGTCGAGGCGAACCTCGCGCAGCATCTCGAGGTTCGGTCGAAAGCCCGTAGCGGCGACGATGAGGTCCGCGTCGACGTGGGCGACCGCGCCGCGACGGCTGCCCGCGATGTCAACGCCGTGTGGCGTGCGGGCGACCCGGATGATCTCGAAGCCGTCGATCACGGCGATCGCGCCGGAGTCGACGAGGCGTCGCACTCGCTCTCCGAGCGAGGCGCGTCCGCGGAGTTCGTCGTCCTCGGACGCCGACACCCGAGCCGCCGTGTCGTTGCGAATGAGCCAGGTGACCGTGGTGCCGTGCTCCTCGACGGCGAGCTTCGCGAGGGTGATGAGCGTGTTCGCCGCCGAGTGTCCCGCCCCGACGACGGCGGTGTGCCGACCGGCGAATCGCGGCCGGTCGCGGCCGAGCACATCGGGAAGGGCGTGGCTGATCCGGTCGGCGACCTCGGCGAGTCCGAGGGGGTCGAGTCCGTTCGAGCCCAGCGGGTTCGGGGTCGAGTATGTGCCGGACGCGTCGATCACGGCGCGGGCGGTGACCTCGGTGATCTCCCCGGAGTCGTGCAGCACCCGGAGCTGGAATGGCACGGCCGACCGACCCAAAGAGCGAGTGCGATCCATCCCTTGTCGCGTCACGGCCTGCACGGTCGCTCGCAG
>DMKW01000261.1:952-8719 GCA_003454135.1 Microbacteriaceae bacterium | reverse complement strand
ATCGATGCACCGAGTATGCACGACTATATCGACAGGTGTCAATATACGGATATGCTTGGCGCGTGACTAGGACATCCCTGCTTCCGGTCGTCGACGTGACGGCGTGCTGCTCGCCGCTCACCCGGCAGACCCTGCCGGCCGAGAAGGCCGAGAGCCTATCCCGATCGCTTAAGGCCCTCGCGGATCCGACGCGGCTGCGGCTCATCTCGATCGTCGCCGCATCCGAGGGACAGGAGGCCTGCGCGTGCGACCTCACCGAGCCGGTGGGGTTGAGCCAGCCCACCGTGTCGCATCACTTGAAGGTGCTCACCGACGCCGGCTTTCTCAGCAGGACCCAGCGCGGCACCTGGGCCTACTTCGCCCTCGTGCCCGGCGCGCTCGACTCGGTCGCCCGCCTTCTCGTGAGCGCGTAGCCGGTGATTCGACGCGCCGTCGCCGAATTTGCGGGAAGCGCGCTCCTGGCCACAGTCGTGATCGGCTCCGGCATCGCCGCATCCACCCTGTCGCCGGGCGACGTGGGCCAGCAGCTCCTCGAGAACGCCTTCGCCACGGCGCTCGGACTCTTCGCGATCATCCTCGTCTTCGGGCCGGTGAGCGGCGCGCACCTCAACCCTGTGGTCTCGCTCGTCGACGCGGCACTCGGCCACCGGGCCCGGCGAGACATCGCCGCGTATCTTCCCGCCCAGGTACTCGGCTGCATCGCGGGTGCCGTGCTGTCCAACGCGATGTTCGGAAGGGCCCCGGTCTCGATCTCCACGACGGAGCGCCTCACCGGCCCGCACTTTCTCGCGGAGATCGTCGCGACCGCCGGCCTCATCCTCGTGATCTTCGCCCTCGCGCGGTCGGGTCGGGGCGCGCTCGCGCCTGCGGCAGTCGGCGCGTACATCGGCGCGGCCTACTTCTTTACGAGCTCGTCGAGTTTCGCGAACCCAGCGATCACGATCGGCCGGATGTTCAGCGACAGCTTCGCGGGAATCGCCCCCGGCTCGGTCGCGGGATACCTCGTGGCGCAGGCCGTCGGCGGCGGAGTGGGACTCGTGCTCGTGCGCTACCTGTACCCGTCGCAAATACCGAGCGACATCCTCGCCGAGGCGGTCGCCGTCACGTGACGGTTACTCAGGCCGCCGGAGCGCCGCTCGACGCGTTGTGAACTCCTCTTCGTCGATCTCACCGCGCGCAAATCTCTCGTTGAGGATGCGTTCGGCATCCTCGTGTGCGCGGGGACGCGGCGCATCGCCCTCCGGACGCCGCCGAAAGAGCATCACGGCGACCACCGCGATCACACCACCCCAGAACAACAGCATCAGCAAGCCCATCACGACCCACCCGATGACGCCCCACTGTGCGCCGTATCCGTACATCATCTCGTGCCTCCAGTGTCCACGCTACGATGGCGACCGCGGCACGACTAGGGACTTTCGCCCCCGTGACGGCCCTCGGGTCACCGCCCGCCGAGGCCGGCTAGCGCGAGAACGGCGCGCAGACCATCGGCAGTTCCCGGCCAGTGCCGCTCGATCGCGGCGCTTCCCGCTCGACGGGTCGCGAACCGGATCGCGATCGCCACCATGATGGCGTCGTCGGCGAAACCGATCACCGGGATGAAGTCGGGAATGAGATCGATCGGCGAGAGCAGGTACACGAGCAGCGCAACCAGCCAGAGCCTCACGCCGAACGGCACCGAGCTGTCCGAAACGAGCCGCTTGAGCAATCGCGCGACGTCGGGCACGAGCCGCAGAAGCTCGCCGGCCTTCCGGGGGATCGGATGCCGGCGTGCGGCGACGAGAAGGACCACCACGAGCACCACCCAGACGATCACGAGGCCCGCGACCGCACCCAGTGCCACCTCCCACCAGTCGATTGGCACCTAACCCGCCTCCGGTCCCAGAAGGTGCACGGACTCACGCAGCGCGTAGAACACGATCACGAGTCCTGCCGCCGGATCGGCCCACCACCACCCCTCGAGCTGGTTGAGGGCGAGTCCCACGAGCACGGCGACGGCGAGCATCCCATCGATGAAGGTCACCGTTCCTTCGCTCACGAGCACCGGATTGTCGAGCGCCAAACCCGTGCGTCGCTTGGCGAAGGCAAGCCCGAACATGACGATCGCGGTCACCGCCGTCCACCCGATGCCTCCGATGCTCGGCGCCGCGTGGTGTTGCGTCACGAGGGCGACCGTCGACTGCACGAGAAGGTAGCCGGCGAGGCACACGAAGGCGATTCCGATGAAGCGAAGGGCTCGCTTCTGGCGGGCTATCCCCGTGCCGCTCAGCTCCCAGATCACGACCGTGCTCGCGCCGATTTCGATGAGACTGTCGAGGCCGAAACCCAGGAGGGCCACGGATGACGCCTCGAGGGCGAGAACCGCGAGCACGCCGAGCCCGACGATGTTCCAGACGAGCGTTGCCCACTCGAGGGCGAGTCCGCGACGCCGAAGGGAGCTCGTCGCGGCTGTTAACAGTGGCTCTCGCATTGGGCGATTCTGTCAGCTTCGGGCCACGCGTGGGCACGATGCACCTCGCGCTCGGCCTTACCGGGGATTAGTCTCACTGCCATGATGACGATCGCAACCCGCACGCGGCGGTTCATCGACGTGGCGTACACGATCGGTGTCGTGGTGAAGGGGATCGACGGTGCGATCGAGTTCCTGGTGGGGGTGCTGCTGCTGGTCGCTCCCGGCCTGGTCCATGTCGTGTTGGCGGCGGCGGCGTCCGAAGCGCGCGAAGGGAGCTCCGCAGCCAACGCCTTCATTGCCGACTATGTTGCCCGACTCGACTCCCAACTGGCCCGCAGCGGCCTGGCGTTCCTCATCACGTTTCTCATCATCCATGGCGTCGTCAAGCTCGTGCTCGTCTACTGCCTGCTTCGCAAGTTCCACCGGGTCTATCCCATCGCCCTCGCCGTGCTGATCGTCTTCCTTGCCTACCAGGTCTATGCCTTCGTGACCGCGCCGAGCATCGGGATGGCGGTCTTCACGCTGCTCGACGCGCTCATCATCTTCTTCGTCTATCGGGAGTATCGCCAGATCAGGCCGGCGAGGCGCACAGGGCGAAGCCAAGAATCCGATCCGCGATCGGTCGCTTAGCATTGGGGAACGGCGAGACCTCGCGGTGAGATCGTCGTGAAGGAGCGCAGTGCCAGGTATGCAGGGAGATGACAGGGGACTCGCCGACACCCTCATCGGTGATCGTTATCGCATCGAAGGCCTCATCGGCCGGGGCGGCATGGCCTCGGTCTACCGGGCGAGGGACGAGTCGCTCGGCCGCATGGTCGCGCTCAAACTCTTCGACCGCAACGCGGCGGATGCCGACGCGCTCCGGCGGGAGACCTCGGAGATTCGCCTGCTCGCTTCGCTCAATCATCACGCGCTCGTGACGCTCTTCGACGCCAACGTCGAGGGGGACCAGTCTCACCAACGGGCCTATCTCGCGATGGAGCTCGTGGATGGACCCACCCTCCAGGCACGAATCGAACGAGGGCCGGTCGCCGAAACGGATGTCGCGGCCATGGCCGCGGACCTCGCCGAGGCGCTTCACGTCGTGCACGCGCAAGGGGTGGTCCATCGCGACGTCAAGCCGGCGAACATTCTGCTCGCCCCATCCCCGGTGTCGAACCGGGAGTTTCGGGCCAAGCTCGCTGATTTCGGCATCGCCCACCTCGTCGATTCGACGAGGCTCACGACACCCGGAACCATCGTGGGCACCGCCGCCTACGTGAGTCCGGAGCAGGCTCGCGGCGAAGGTCCAGGCGCGCCAACGGACATCTACGCGCTCGGGCTCGTTCTGCTCGAGACACTCACCGGAACGAGGGCGTTTCCCGGCTCGATGGTCGAATCCCTCGGCGCACGACTCATGCGTGACCCCGCCATTCCCACCTCGCTCGGTAAGGACTGGGTCGCGCTGCTGTCGCGAATGACGGCACTTGACCAGGCCACTCGGCCGACCGCGATCGAGGTCGCCGAGGCCGCGCATCAGATCGAGCGCTCGGCGGGCGCCATGCTGGATTCGAGTGATACTCGCGCGTTCACCGTGGCGCAGGACGCGGCCGAGCCGACCCGCCAGGAGGCCGCGACGCTCATGACCGCCGGTTCGACCGAGACTCTCGGCTCAGGCGCGACCGAGGCTCTCGGCTCGCCGGCGCCCTCGGCGAACACGGCCCGCATCGAGGCGGCCGGTGACCCGCGCACCGAGGTCATGGGCAACGAGCCGGAGCCACTCGCTCGCCGCCCCGTCAATGCGCGCCGCACCGTCTCACCCCGCCTCGTCATTGCGGTCATCGGCGCCCTCGCGATCGTTGCCCTCGTGATCGTCGTCGTGGTGTGGACCAGGACATCGACGGTCACGCCGCCGACCGCTGACCTCCCCGCCGTGGGCGGACAGCTCGGAACCCATCTCCGCCAACTTCTTGAGAGCGTGAGCAGGTGATACGAGTGAAAGGACACCGGCTTGCCGGCCTCGCGGCGGTGGCGCTTGCGGCAGCGCTCCTGGCCGGGTGCGCGCAGAAGACCGACCTCGACTCCGGGGCCGCGTCGACTCTCCAGGCCTCGGTTCGCGCGGTGGCAGGGCTGGCGGCCTCGAACGACTATTCCGCCGCGATCGACGCGCTCGACGCGCTTCAAGTCGAGCTCGACAAGGACCTGTCATCCGGACTCGTCGGCGCCGATCGGGGCGCGCGCATCCAGGCCGCCATCGACCTCGTGCGGGCGGATCTCGCGATCAGGTCCTCGCCGACACCCACCCCCACTCCCACCCCGGGTCCGACCAAGGGTCACGACAAGGGTGGCGACAAGGGCGACAAGGGCAACGACGGGCAGTAACCTCGCGCCCGTCGCGTGCGCGCCACGAGGAACCTTCGCCCCTCGATGCCCACTGCTGCCCCGGCGAACAGTCAGTGGAATGGGGCGGGCGCGGCGAGTTCCAAAGCCACGGTGGCGAGCTCAGCGAAGTCGGCCGTCATCTCCAGGTCCGTCGGGGTGAACTCCCTCGCGCCCGGCACCCGCGCCACGAAGAGCACTGCTTCGGCCCGGCGTGGCGCCAGGAGCGGGATCGCCATGGCCGGGCCGAGAGGCGTGCGTTGCGCGACCTCCACCCCGGCGTCGATGCAATCGCCGATGAGAAGCGGATGCGTGCCTTCGAGCACGCTGCGGGCGAAGGACTTGGCGGCGGGAAGCACCGCTCCCTGAAGCGCCTCTTCCTCGAGTCCGCGAACAGCATTCACGACGAGGGACCCCGTGACCTGGCTAACTTGAAGCAGCGCCACAAAGTCCGCGTCGGCAAGGTGGAGCAATCGATCCACGAAGAGGTCCATCGCCTCCCCCTCGGCGTTCGACACCAGCGCGAATGCCACCTCGGCCGAAGTGGCGGCCCACTCGCGCCGGCGGGCGGTTTCCTCGCGCAGCCGTCCGTGATCCACCACGAGCGCGGCAGTTGCCGCGAGTTCGACGAGCACCCGCTCGTCCGCGTCGCCGAACGGTCCGGAGGCATGATTGCCCACGTAGAGCACGCCGAGCACCTCGTCACCGATCAGGATCGGCGCGGCGAGCACACTGCCGACTCCCGAGATCCCGCTGAGTAATCCGAGAACCGGCGCGTCAGTGAGGTCGTTCACCCGAATCGGGCGCGGATCTTCGAGGATCACGTCGAGGATTGCACGCGCCGGGGGATTGGCTCCGCCGTCCGTGCGGTCGGAGAATCCGACCGCTATGAACTCCGCGATATCGCCTTGGGCCGTGACAAGAGCGATCGCGCCGGTCTCCGTTCCCAGCACTTCGACCGCGTCGCGCGCGATCCGCTCGAGCACGACGCGCGCGTCGGTGCGTTCGGCCGACGCTCGACCCGGCACCGGCGAGCCAGACCACTCCCTCCGTGGACGGGAACGCGGTCTCTGCTCGCCGGAGATGTCGCTCACTGCGAGATGGTCGCTCACGGAAAGCTCCTGTCCATGGACAAAAATGGCGCCCCGAGAAATCGAGCTACCGAGGTCTGGGGAAACTCATTTCCAGCGTACGTCCACCAACCGGAGCGCGCTAGTGCCGCATTCCACCAGTGTCGAGTCGAAAGTCGCGCGACGGCTCCGCATGCGGCGCTCGCGCAACATATTCGAACATACGTTCTATCGCGCCTAGGCTGTGAACATGACCATCGCCTTCCAATCGTCACTGTTCGACGCGCCCGGCGCGGCGCCCCGCCTCGAATCCCTCGCCGGAACCGTGCGACGCATCGTTCTCTCTGACGGCGCCTGGCTCGATATTCGCCCCGGCTGGGTGGCCAATTCGGACGAGCTCTTCGAACGACTCCTCGAGCGTGTGATGTGGAAAGCGGATACCCGGCAGATGTACGACCGGGTCGTCGAGGTGCCGCGGCTCGTGTCGTGGTTCGGGTCGAGCCTCCAGTTGCCCGATCCGCTTCTCACCGAAGCCCTCTTCACCCTGAACGGCTATTACCGGGCGCCGAGAGAGCAGGTGTTCGAAACCGCCGGCCTGTGTTTCTACCGCACGGGCGACGACAGCGTCGCGTGGCACGGCGACCGAGTCGGGCGGACCATCGACCGGGACACCATGGTGGCAATTGTGTCTGTCGGCGCGGAGCGTACCCTCTCCGTGCGTCCGAAGGGCGGGGGAGAGACGCGGCGATTTCCTCTCGGCCACGGCGACCTCATCGTCATGGGAGGCAGCTGCCAACGCACCCACGAACACGCGATCCTCAAGACGAAGCAGGCGGTGGGTCCAAGGATCAGCGTGCAGTTTCGTCCGCGCTGGTCGAGCGCGATTCACGATCGTCACGCCGAATGACGAAACCGGCGGTTCCGCACACGATGCTGCCCGTATCGGCCGGCGGGGTCTGGCGCACCGTCGACCCCACCTCCCTGTCAGTAGCTCGGCTTGACCTTGATGTCATTGTGCACGGACGTGACGTGGGGGGACCGCCACGCGGAGAGTGACGCCTGGCGTTTCTCGGCCCACGAGCGGACGGTACCGGTGAGCGTCGCCACGGTGCCATCGATGGAGACGTGGATGTGGCTCGCGTCGAGCTGTGCGTTGCGAACGATAGCCCTCCGGATCCGCTCCTCCGTGTCGGACGCGGACGGTCGCCTGCTCAGCTCGATGCGGCTGTCGAGAAAGCGCACGCCGGGCAGGTGTTCGACGGCACGTCGGGCGGCTTCCCTCTGGTGATTCCACTCGACGACTCCCTTGAGGGTCACGATTCCCTCGCGAACCTCCACGGTCACCACGCCGGCGGGAATGCCGGGATGCTGCGCGAGCGCTTCCTTCACCGCGCCGGCGACGTGCGCATCACTGTGGCCCGCATCCGCCGCCAGGTCCACGACGAGATCGTCGGCGACGCCAGCCACCCCGCGCACGCTCATCGCCGCCTCCGTCGCCGCGATCCTCTCGGCAAACGTGCTCACTTCGCCCGACAGCGTTACGACACCCTCGTGCACCGACACCCCAATCCGAGCCGGATCGACTTCGGGAATCCACAGCAACTCTTCTTCGACGTCTTCCTTGATCGTCAGGTCGTCGTCGGGTGAGTTCTCCACTGAATCATTCATGCGACCATGATGCGCGCAACCAGCGGGGCGGTCGTAGGGAACAAAGACCCGAATTACGGGCCTCGCTTTCGAACCAGGCCTCGTCAACTCGACTGAGCTACCCGCCATGATCCGCCGAAGCTCCACCTTCGCGTCGTGCTCGATCGAGGAGCACATATACGGGACCAGCCTCGCGCGTTGACGCACGGCCCCGACCCGCTTCAGGCCGATCGGGCCTTG
>DMKW01000261.1:0-805 GCA_003454135.1 Microbacteriaceae bacterium | reverse complement strand
CCTTGACCGACCCGCTCGATTCAGGCCCTTGCAGCGTTCCATTCGTTCACGAACACGACGAGGATGCAGGCGAGCGACACCAACGCCATCAGGATCATGAATGCGGCCATCAACCCGAGTCGCAACCGACCCCGTGGCGTGACCAGTCGCGCGACGATCATCGCGAGATAGAGGCCAGACACGGCGACGATTCCGAACAGCGCGACCCCCGGGGATCCCAGCGTCAGCATTGGAATGAGCACGGCCAGTGCGATCGCCGCGAACAGGCCCCCGACGATCAGCCAGACCCGCCCGCTGGATGTTGTCAGCGACGGTTGGTTTGTCACCTTCGTGGGATCGGACATGATGCGCTCCCTGCTGGTCGGCGGTCTCTATTCCCGTTATAGCCCTAAGGTTCGGGTCAGGGAAGCGCGGGGCGAAAGGCTTGCCGATAGTCTCCTTGCCGTCCGACCGAGATGACTTGGGGGCGCCCTGTGTCAGGGGCCCGTCACCCACCGAAAGGGGTGTGCGGGGCAGTTTCCTGGAGCGTGACGGTGTCGGGTACCTCGCTGGTTCTGAGGCTTTAGTGCCGAATTTCCAGCTGGGCGACGCAAGCGCCGCCAGGTCCTGAGGATTGGCAGTTCATTGTGCGCGGGTCCGGCCGTCTTCGACGACGACGGGCACATCCCGCGGGAGTGTGACCCTCGACAGGTCGATGTCTCGGGCGATCCGTTCCGCGTCTGGTCCGTAGTGCCCGATCGCGAGTCGCTCGTCGACGAACCGCGTGTGCGTCATATGGCGGTTGGCCATTGACAATCGGTCATGT
>DMKW01000190.1:5056-9415 GCA_003454135.1 Microbacteriaceae bacterium | reverse complement strand
CCCGTGAGGCACATGACGCGCCACCACGAGTGGGTCTTCTCGGCCGACTCGGCGTGCGGCCCCTGGTGAATGCCCCGCGGATCGACGAGTCCCTGCAACATCCAGCCGCTAAAACCGGTGGTTCGACTAGCCATCAGGATTTTCCTCCAGCAACAGGGTAACGCCGGCCTGGAGCCGTCACAGCGTGACGAGCGAATGGACCAGGCGGCCGGGAAGCCTCGCCTTGCCGGCGAGGCTCGAGATCTCGAGCACGACGCTGATTCCCGCGACGATCCAGCCGGACCGTTCGATGAGGGAGCAGCTGGCCGCGAGCGTTCCTCCCGTCGCGAGCACGTCGTCGACGAGCAACACGCGGCTCCCGCGGTCGAGCTCGTCCGGGTGCACCTCGAGCGTGGTGCTGCCGTACTCGAGGTCGTAGTCCTCGGAGAGCACGGCGCGGGGCAGTTTGCCGGGCTTGCGGATCATCACGACACCGTGCCCCGTCGCGTACGCGGCGCTCGCGGCGAGCACGAATCCGCGCGCCTCGACGCCTGCGATCACGTCGAACTCGCCGACGAAGGGTTCGACGAGCGCGTCGGTGACCGCGCGCAGCGCCGGCCCGTCGGCAAACACCGGGGTGAGGTCGCGGAACGTGATGCCGGGCGAGGGGAAGTCGGGCACGACCCGGCTGAGCCGCTCGATCGATTCTCGCGCTGTCGCCGACGGCATCCGGTTTCCTCCCAGGGCGCATCGCACGGTGCGTCGCGACGTCAATTGTCGCACTGCCCGCCGTGCGCCCGGCGCACGCCTGCTGAGGGGGGTGCGGCTGCCAGCGGGTTCGGTTGTTAGGGGGTGCGGCGCCGCAACGTGACGGAGCCGAGAGCGATCGCTGCGACGGCGAACGCGCCGATGATCAGTAGCTGCCCCCCGATCCACGCGGCAGATTCCGAGTCGGCGGCCACGGCATTGAGGGCATCGATCGCGTGCGAGAGCGGGAGCCAGTCGGAGATGGCGTGCAATACGTCGGGGAGCTGGTCTCGGGGAAGAAAGATGCCGCCGAGCAGAATCTGCGGGAAGACGAGCGCCGGAAGAAACTGAACGACCTGGAACTCGGTGCTGGCGAAGGCGCTCGCGAACAGGCCGAGGGTCGTGCCGAGGATCGCGTCGGCGAGGGCGACGGCGAGCAGGAGCCAGATCGAGCCGCTGATCGTGAGCCCGCAGACCCACACCGCGAAGGTCACGGCGATCACCGCCTGCACGATCGCGAGCAGCCCGAAAGCAAGGGTGTAACCGAGGATGAACTCGAACTTGCCGAGCGGCATCGTCAGGAGCCGTTCGAGCGTTCCGGTGCGGCGCTCGCGAAGCGTCGTGACACTCGTCACGACGAACATCACGATGAATGGGAAGAGGGCGATCATGGCCGGTCCCACCCGCTCGAACACCGGGGTGTCCACGAACAGCCACGAGACGAGGCCGATGAGCAGGCTCGGCACGAACAGGAGCAGGGCGATCGTTCTCGGATCGTGCCTGATCTGCTCGAGCACCCGTCGGGTGGTCGCGAGGGTCCTGGAGAGGTTCACGAGTCGTCCTCCGCTCGTTTGCGCGGCATTCGCGCGATGAGGGCGAGGAACGCGCCCTCGGCGTCGTCGGCCCCCGTCGTCTCGAGCAGCCCGGCCGGCGTCTGGTCGGCGAGTAGCACCCCGCCCCGCATGAGCAGAAGGCGATCGCACCGGGTCGCCTCGTCCATGACGTGGCTCGAGACGAGCAGGCTCGCGCCACCGTCGGCGAGTTCGTGAAACAGCCGCCAGAGCTCCACCCGCAGCACCGGGTCGAGGCCGACGGTCGGTTCGTCGAGCACGAGCAGGTCGGGCGATCCGATGAGTGCCCCGGCGAGGGACACTCGGGCTCGCTGCCCGCCGGAGAGCGAGCCGACGAGCCGGGAGGCGTGAGAGCCGAGGTCGGTCGCCTCGATCACTCGATCCACCTCGGCGCGGTCCGCCCCGAGCACCGTGCGAAAGTAGGAGAGGTTCTGCTTCACGGTGAGGTCGTCGTACACGCTCGTCGATTGGGTGACATAGCCGACGCGGCGTCGCAGGCTCGCGGTTCCCGCCGGGTTTCCGAGCACCGTGACCGTGCCGGAGTCGATCTTCTGCACGCCCACGATCGATCGCATGAGGGTCGTCTTTCCGCATCCGCTCGGACCGAGCAGCCCCACCACCTGGCCGGGCTCGACGGTCACGGTCACGCCGTGGAGTACCTTGCGGCGCCCGCGAGACACGTGGAGCGCATCGACGATGATGGCCGGCCCGGAGTAATTGGTCACAGCACGAACTCTCCGCGCCTTCGCGCTGCCCTGTCAAGAGTTCTCGAACCCCCACTCCGAGCACCCTACGAGTTGGCTCCGAGCTTGCCGCGAACGAGGTGAGAGACGAGCGTCGCTTGGCTATAGTTATCTCGAATATGCGCCGGCCGCCCGAGCCATCCCGTGCTGTGGCGCGGTCGCAATTCCTTGAGGGAGCAGCAATGGAACTTCTGATCGTCGTAGGCATCATCGTTCTACTCGTCGTCATCATCGGCATCTACCTGTGGTCGACGTACAACGGACTCGTTCGTCTCAACGTGCGTGTCGACGAGGCGTGGAGCGATATCACGGTGCAGCTCAAGCGACGTGCCGACCTCATCCCGAACCTCATCGAGACGGTCAAGGGCTACGCGGCTCACGAGAGGGGCGTCTTCGAGGCCGTGGCCCAAGCCCGCGCAGAGTCGATCAGCGCGAGCACGCCGGCCGACGCCGCCGTCGCCGAGAATCACATGCAGGCGGCGCTCAAGAGCATCTTCGCCGTTGCCGAGGCGTATCCGCAGTTGCAGGCGAGCCAGAACTTCCTGCAGCTGCAGGGCGAACTCGTGGACACGGAAGACAAGATCCAGGCATCGCGTCGCTTCTACAACGGCGGGGTTCGCGAACTGAACACGAAGATCAAGACCTTCCCGAACACCCTCTATGTGCGCAGCCTCGGCTTCACCGAGCGCGAATTCTTCGAGGTCGCGGATGCCGCGGCCATCGCCGAGCCGCCCCGCGTTCAGTTCTAGGCCGAACATCCACTCCCATTCGGTGCCGTCGGGAACGCGAGCGAGCGTCCCGACACCGTTCGCTGACCACTTCTAACTGAGACAGCCATGTATCGCGCGATAGCGAAGAACAAACGCAACACCGTCTTCATCATCCTGTTGTTCATCCTGATCATCGGCGGGCTCGGCTGGCTGGCCGGCTACGTCTACGGCAGCTGGACCATCACGATCACCACCCTCGTGGTCGCGACGGTCTATGCGGTGATCCAGTACTTCGCGGCCTCGCGCCTCGCGGTCTCGATCTCGGGCGGCCAGGAGATCCAGAAGGCCGACAATCCGCGGTTGTACCGCATCGTAGAGAACATCGCGATCACCGACGGACTGCCGATGCCCAAGGTCTACATCGTCAACGATCCGGCGCCGAACGCGTTCGCGACCGGTCGGGATCCGCAGCACGCCTACGTCGCCGCGACAACGGGCCTGCTCGACATCATGGACGACTCGGAGCTCGAAGGCGTCATGGCCCACGAGATGGGTCACGTGCAGAACTACGACACGCGAGTCTCGATGATCGTGTTCGGTCTCGTCGTGGCGATCGGGTTCATCGCCGACCTGCTCCTGCGCCTGTCGTTCTTCGGCGGCCGGGGCAATGATCGCAACAACGGCGGAGGCAACCCCGTCGTGCTGATCTTCGGCATCGCGGCGATGATCGTCGCGCCCCTCGTTGCCGCGGGAGTGCAGGCGGCCATCTCCCGCCAGCGCGAGTACCTGGCAGACGCGACGAGCGCCATGACGACGAGAAACCCGGATGCCCTCGCGAGCGCCCTGCAGAAGCTCGGCGAGTTCGGGCGCCCGATGCGCCGGCAGAACTCGAGCACGTCGCACCTGTGGATCTCCGACCCGTCGAGGCCCGGATTCATGAGCCGGCTTTTCAGCACCCACCCGCCGCTCCCGGACCGCATCGCACGGCTGCACAAGATCGGCGGCGAGTTTTAGCGCTGCCGCCTAACCGGGTGTGCCGAGCGGCACGCCGAGTTCGGCGGCGATTGCGCCCGCTTGGTCGCCACGATCCATGACCTCGATGCCGTCGAGACCCTGCCAGGCCGCCGTCTCGCGCAGCAGCGGCGCGAGCCGTGCCGCCGTTTCGGGCGGCGCCCCGACTTCGGTCCACGTGGCCTGCACGCGCAACACGCGGTTCTGCCGGTCGCTCTTGAGGTCCACTCGTCCGACGAGTCGATCGTCGACGAGAAGCGGCAGGGTGTAGTAGCCGAAGATGCGCTTGGCCGCCGGGGTGTAGATCTCGATGCGGTA
>DMKW01000190.1:3330-4966 GCA_003454135.1 Microbacteriaceae bacterium | reverse complement strand
TTGAGCCGGAAGTAGTCGGCGAGGTCGGTCAGGGTGCCGATGCCGTGGGCCTTCGCCGAGACGCTCATGAGCTGGCGTATCGCCTCGTCCTTCGGCACGACGGAGTCGAGGACGGGGGCCGGCAGAACCCGCTCCGCGAGCGCGTAGGTGCGTTCGAAGCGCGTGCGGCCGGCGGTGACGACCTCGCCGAACATGAAGAGATACTCGAGGCCCGTCTTCACCTCTGACCAACCCCACCATGGGCCCTTGCGAGCGCTCGCGTCGTGCTCGATCTGGCTCGCGGCGAGTGGGCCCTTGTCGGCGAGTTCCGCACGCAGCCACTCGAGCATCCCCTGGTTGGACCGCACCCAACCGTCGGCGGCGGAGGAATAACGCTCGCGCATCGCACTCATCTTCCAACGGAACAGCGGCCAACTCGACACCGGGATGATCGCCGCCTCGTGCGCCCAGTACTCGATGTACCTGCCCTTGCGCGCGAAGGTGAGGGCGTCGAGCTGCGCCTTGTCGTAGGAGCCGAGGCGCGCGAACAGCGGCAGGTAATGGCTGCGCTCGAAGACGTTCACCGAGTCGAGTTGCAGCAGGCCCAGCCGGTCGATCGCGCCGTTGAGCTGGCGGGTGCCGATCGCGTCGGGGCGAGGCCGGCCGAACCCCTGCGCGGCGAGAGCGATGCGCCGAGCCTGCGCCGCGGAGATGGTTGTCATCGTCTCGACGATAGCAATCCCCACCGACGGACGCTGTTCCCCGGCTGTTCACCGTCGGTACGCCGCGCAGACAGAACGGTTTCCTAACCTCCGATGAGGCCGATCGGTACTCTCTGCCTGCTCACAGCGCGGGCGGCCGCTCGACCAACTGGAGGAATCTTGTTCAGGAAGCGCACACTCGTCGGCATCGCGGCGACCGCCGCGGTCGCCATTTCCCTCACCGGTTGCGCGGGAGTCGCCGCGCCGCAATCCTCGAGCACCGCGAAGCCCGCTTCAGCCGCGAGCGCCGCCGACCTCGGCGGTCTCGACGCGCTCATCACAGCGGCCAAGGCCGAGGGCCAGCTCAACGTCATCGCCCTCCCCGACAATTGGGCCAACTATGGCGAGATCAAGTCATCCTTCGAGAAAAAATACGGCATCACCGTCAATTCTGCGTCCCCCGACATTTCGAGCGCAGAGGAGATCGCCGCCGCCGACAACCTCAAGGGCCAGGACACCGCTCCCGACGTCTTCGACCTCGGCACCGCCGTGACCCTCGCGAGCACGACCTACTTCGCGCCATACAAGGTCGCGAACTGGAAGGACGTGCCGGACGCCAACAAGGAGTCGACCGGGCTCTACGTGAACGACTACACGGGAAGCATGTCGATCGGCTACAACTCGAAGGCCGTTCCCAAGCCGACGACGCTCGACGACCTACTCGGCGCAAAGTACAAGGGTGCCGTGGCGCTCAACGGCGACCCGACCCAAGCCGGCGCGGCGTTCGCGGCCGTCGGTCTCGCGACCGTGCAGAGCGGCGGAAAGCTCGACGACTTCCAGCCGGGAATCGACTTCTTCCAGAAGCTCAACAAAGCCGGCAATTTCATCCCGGTCGACGCCACCCAGCAGACCATCGCCTCGGGAGAGACCAAGGTCGTCTTCGACTGGAGCTACAA
>DMKW01000190.1:584-3217 GCA_003454135.1 Microbacteriaceae bacterium | reverse complement strand
AACCAGGCCATCTCGAAGGATGCCCCGCACCCGGCGGCAGCGCGACTCTGGGAGGAATACCTCTACAGCGCCGAGGGACAGAACCTCTTCCTCACGGGTGGCGCGTACCCGGTGACCATCGCCGCACTCACCGAATCCAAGAAAATCGACACCAAGGCGCTGGAGGTCATCGGCACGCTCGGCGGGCAGGTGACGCCGACGGATGCCCAGGCCAAGACCGCTGCGGCGCTTCTCGCCGCCAAGTGGGCCGCCGCGGTCGGCTAGGCGCCACCACCGATGACCGTCGTCCGGCGTGGGCTCGTCAAGTATCTCGGGCTCACGCCCTTCGCCCTCTACGTGCTGCTCTTCCTCGGCCTCCCGACCGTGCTCGCGGTGCTCACCGGTTTCTTCACGAAGACCGGGTCGTTCACCCTCGCGAACATCGAGGGCTTGTTCGACCCGAGGATTCTCGGCACCTTCGCGAGCTCCTTCTGGGTCTCGGCGGCCACTGCCGTGATCGGCGCGATCATCGGGGCGCTCGCGTGCTACGCGATGCTCGGCACGAGGGCCGATGGGGCACTCCGGTCGGCGATCGACTCGGCGTCGAGCGTGCTCGCCCAGTTCGGCGGAATCATGCTCGCGTTCGCGTTCATCGCGACGATCGGCATCCAGGGCATCGTCACGGTGCTGCTGGAGAACGCCGGCATCAACATCTTCGCGAACGGGGTCTGGCTCTACCAGGTGCCCGGGCTGCTCCTGCCCTACCTCTACTTTCAGGTTCCCCTCATGATCATTACCTTCATGCCGGCCCTCGAGGGTCTCAAACCCCAGTGGGCGGAGGCCAACGCGACCCTCGGCGGCAGCCGGATCACCTATTGGACCCGCATCGCCGCTCCCGTGCTCGCCCCCTCGTTTTTCGGCAGCCTGCTGCTGCTCTTCGCGAACGCGTTCTCCTCCTACGCGACGGCGGCTGCACTGATCAGCCAGGGCTCCCAGATCGTGCCGCTGCAGATCCGCAGCGCGCTGGTGAGTGAGACGGTGCTCGGGCGGGAGAACATGGCCGGAGCGCTTGCGCTCGGCATGATCGCGATCATGGTCGTGGTGATGTGGGGCTACTCGGCGCTTCAGCGTCGCACCGCGCGGTGGCAGCGGTGAGCGTCACCGCGCGCAAGACGCGCAGCACCGCCGTGCGCATCGGAACGCAACCCGGGCGAATCGCGCGTTGGGTGATCCTCGGGGTGATCGGGGCCGTGTTCGCCATCCCGATCCTCTCCATGATCGAGTTCACGTTTCGGTCGGGCCTCGGCGGGGGCCTCACGGTCGCGCACTGGACGGGGCTCGTCGACCCGGAGAACGCGCGCAACTACCGCAACCTTTTCACGGCGATCGGCAACTCGCTCCTGCTCGCGGTCGTGACGGTCGCTATCGTGCTGCTCGTGCTGCTGCCGACGATGATCCTCGTGCACCTGCAGTTTCCCCGACTGCGCCGGGTGCTCGAGTTCGTCTGCATCATTCCCATCACGGTGCCCGCGATCGTGCTCGTCGTCGGGCTCGCTCCCGTCTACGCGGTTGTCGTTCGCCTTCTCGGTGGGTCGATCTGGACGCTCGCATTCGCCTACGGCATCACGGTGCTGCCGTACGCCTACCGCGCCATCCAGTCCAACCTCGGGGCGGTCGATGTCGTGACGCTGAGCGAGGCCGCGAGGTCGCTCGGCGCAGGGTGGGGCAACGTGCTCTGGCGCGTGATCCTTCCCAACCTGCGTCGCGGCATCCTCGCCGCATCGTTCATCTCGGTCGCGGTCGTTCTCGGCGAGTTCACGATTGCCTCGATCCTCAACCGCACCAACCTGCAGACGGCGTTGCTGCAGCTCTCCCAGAGCGACGCGTACGCCGCCGTGATCTTCGCGCTGCTCGCCCTTCTTCTCGCCTTCATTCTTCTTCTACTCATCGGCCGGCTGGGGAAGACCCGCGGCGAGGGGAGCTTCTCATGACCGAAACCGCCGGTGCCTCATCCGCGACGACGAGCCGGCCAGGTGCCGCCGTCGAACTCATCGACGTCGTCAAGGACTACTCGGGCCACCGCGCGCTCTCCGGGGTGAGCCTCTCGATCGCGCCCGGCGAGTTCGTGGCCTTGCTCGGTCCGTCGGGCTGCGGTAAGACCACGGCCCTTCGGGCGCTCTCCGGGCTCGAACTCGTCAACGGCGGGAGCATCCTCATCGACGGCCAGGATGTCGTGGATGTGCCGGTCAACAAGCGCGACATCGGCATGGTCTTCCAGTCATACTCGCTCTTCCCCCACCTCACGTCGCTCGAGAACGTGGAATTCGGGCTCAGGATGCGCGCGGTGCCCACGGCCGAGCGTCGCCGACGGGCGGCCGAGTCCCTCGAGCTCGTCGGCCTCGGCCACCTCGCTGGTCGCTACGCCCACCAGCTCTCCGGCGGGCAGCAGCAGCGCATAGCGCTCGCCCGTGCGCTCGTCACGCGGCCCCGCGTGCTACTGCTCGACGAGCCGCTCTCCGCCCTCGACGCGAAGGTGCGCGTGCAACTGCGGGACGAGATTCGACGCATCCAGACCGAGCTCGGCATCACGACCCTCTTCGTGACGCACGACCAGGAGGAGGCCCTCGCCGTGGCCGACCGGGTGGCGGTGATGC
>DMKW01000190.1:0-465 GCA_003454135.1 Microbacteriaceae bacterium | reverse complement strand
GACGGCAACATCGAGCAGATCGGCACGCCGGAGGAGCTCTACACGAGCCCGGCCACGCCGTTCGTCGCGAACTTCGTCGGGCTGAGCAACCGGGTGCCCGGCGAACTTGCGAACGGGGTCGTCTCGGTGCACGGGGAGAGGCTGCCGGTGCTCGGGCTCGCCCCGGCCGACGGCCCGGTGCTCGCGTTCATCCGCCCGGAAGACATCGTGCTTTCCGACCAGGGGATCGCGGCGACGGTCGTGGCATCGAGCTTCCTCGGCTCTCTCCGCCGCACCTCGGTGCGGCTCTCCGACGGCTCGGTCGTTTCCGTGCAGCACGACGTCTCCGAGCATCCGGAGCCCGGCGATCGCGTGCACGTGCGACTGCGGGGACGACCGGTGTCGGCGAGCGCCGGAGAGGCGTGAGTACATACTGCTCGGCGCATGAACGCGGACGTAGACTAACCGGGTGACTTTCGGACGACG
>DMKW01000034.1:689-3717 GCA_003454135.1 Microbacteriaceae bacterium | reverse complement strand
CTCTTCTGTGTATGTTGTGATCTACAACAAACGGCATCGGAGTGGCTGCCACGCCTGCAAGACGGCGGCGCTCCTTTACAAGGAGGTACAAGATGCGCAAGAGGCTAATCACGGCAGGAGCTGTGCTCGCGACCACGGCGCTGCTGCTCGCCGGATGTGCGAGTGGCTCGAGGACAAGCTCGGCCGTGGTCAAGAATCCGGACGGCAAGGGAAAGACCCTCACCCTCTGGGACTATGAGAGCGACACGAGCGCGATGGGAATCGCGTGGAACGCCGCCATCAAGAAGTTCGAGAAAGAGACCGGCGCGAAAGTGAAGTTCGAGGCGAAGAGCTTCGAACAGATTCGATCCACGGCGAGCCAGGTGCTCAACTCCAATGCCGCCCCGGACATCCTCGAATACAACAAGGGCAACGCCACCGCCGGACTCCTCTCCAGCCAGGGCCTCCTCACCAACCTCGACCCGGCCGTCAAGGCCTACGGCTGGGACAAGAAACTCGCGTCATCGCTGCAAACGACGGCCAAGTACAGCGCCAAGGGCGTAATGGGCAGCGGCAACTATTACGGCATCCCGAACTACGGCGAATTCGTCGACGTGTACTACAACAAGGACGCCTTCGCGAAGTACAACATCGCGGTCCCGACCACGTTCGCCGAGTTCGAAACGGCGCTCAAGACCTTCAAGGACAACGGAGTGACCCCGCTCGCCGAGTCTGCGGCGGAGTACCCACTCGGCCAGCTTTTCTACCAACTCGCGCTCAGCAAGGCGACTCGCGAATGGGTCAACAACTACCAGCTCTACACGGGCAAGGTCGATTGGCAGGACAAGGACTTCACCTTCGCCGCCGACACCATCAAGAGCTGGGTCGACAAGGGCTACATCAGCAAGGACTCGACCGGGCTGAAGGCCGAAGATGCGGGAACGGCGTTCATCAACGGCACGAACCCGATCTTCTACTCCGGCAGCTGGTGGTATGGCCGAATGGTGACCGACGTCAAGACCTTCGACTGGGGCACGTTCCTGTTCCCCGGCGCCAAGCTCTCGCCCGGTTCGTCCGGCAACATCTGGGTGGTTCCGGAGAATTCGAAGAACAAGGATCTCGCCTACAAGTTCATCGACATCACCATGAGCCCTGAGATCCAGGCGCTCATCGGCAACAGCGGCGGCATCCCCGTCGCGGCCGAGGCCTCGTCGATCACCGACCCGAAGAGCAAAGAACTCATCGACAACTTCAACAAGCTCACCGCGCAGGACGGTCTCTCGTTCTACCCGGACTGGCCGACGCCGACCTTCTACGACCAGCTGAACGCCGGACTCCAGGAGCTCGTCAACGGCACGAAGTCATCGAAAGACGTGCTCACCGAACTGGGAACCGAGTACCAGTCCGGGGTCGACGCCATCACCAAATAGCCCAGGGCCGGTCGGTCGAGCCGGGGCGTGACGCGTCCCGGCTCGACCGCCTCCTCTCGGCATTCGGCACCACACGAAAGGCCAACGACATGGTGACTGTCCCCGTCGTCGCTCGAGGAAGATCCCGCGACGAGAACGCCCTCCTCCCCAACAGCGGCAAGGGTGGCCGCGGCGCATTCTGGCTCTACCTCATCCCGGGCTTCGTGCTCTTCATCGTCGTGATCCTCGTGCCGCTCGCCTGGAACGTGTACCTGAGCTTCACCGAATGGCGGGGCATCCGGCCGCCGATCTGGATCGGCTTCGACAACTGGATCGAACTCTTCCACGACACCAAGTTCTGGACGTCGTTCGGAAACAGCATCGCCATGATCGTCGCCATGGTGATCGTGCCGACCCTCCTCGGTCTCCTGCTCGCGGCGATGCTCTTCGATCTCGTCGGCAAGAAGTTCGGCGGTCGGCTGGCGAGCTTTCTGCGCGCCACGTACTACCTGCCCCAGATCCTTCCGGTCGCGGTCGCGGCGATTGTGATCGGGTGGATCCTCCGCCCCGAAAACGGGGCCCTCAACACCGTGCTCAAGGCGATCGGTCTCGGTGCCCTGCAGCACAACTGGCTCGGCAGCCCTGACACCGCGCTGCTCAGCATTATGTTCGTGATGGTGTGGGTGCAACTCGGCTATCCGGTCGTCATCTTCATGGCCGCGCTGCAGCGGGTCGATCCGGAACTCTACGAGGCCGCCGAACTGGATGGCGCGAACTGGTTCCAGAGGTTCCGCTGGATCACCGTGAGCATCATCCGCCCGGAAATCTTCGTCGTGACGCTCACCTGCACGATCGCCGCGCTCAAGGTCTTCGGCCCCATCTACACCCTCACCCGCGGGGGACCGGGCACGAGCACGATCGTGCCGAGTTATTACTCGTACAGCGAGTTCTTCCAGAACCAACAGGTGGGCTACGGAGCGACCATCGCGACCGCTCTCACCGTGGTCGTCGTGATCGTGACGATCGTCTTCATCAAGGCCCAGAATCGGGCAGAACGTGCGGAGAGCGAACGCTGATGGCGACCATGGCCCCCGACCGAATCGGCAAGAACAAGGCAGTTCGCGGCGAACATCCCTTCACCCTCGGCAAGCGCACGACACGGAGGTCGGTCTCCGACTGGGCGATTCTCGCTGCGGCGATCGTGTTCGGTGCGCTCATCGCGGCGCCGTTCATCATCATCCTGATCAACTCGTTCAAGTCGCCGGCCGACTACGCGACCTCCGGACCCCTCACGCTGCCGCACAACCTCTACTTCGACGGGATCGCGAAATTCTGGCAGCGTGTGAACTTCCCCGAGAAGCTGTGGAACAGCTTCTTCATCAGCGGCACGGTCTCGGTGCTCGCCGTGCTCATCTCGGTGTTCAACGCGTTCGCGATCGGCATCGGAAGGGTTCGCGGGCGAACCTGGATCATCATCCTGTTCCTGCTCGCGAACATGCTCCCGCAGGAGGCGCTGCTCTACCCGCTCTATTACATGTTCAAGCAGGTCGGCCTGTACGACAATGTGTGGTCCGTGATCATCATCTTCACGGTGATCCAGAGCGCGTTCGGCACCTATCTGTTGTCGTCGGTGTACGGAA
>DMKW01000034.1:0-637 GCA_003454135.1 Microbacteriaceae bacterium | reverse complement strand
CTCGCGAACATGCTGCCGCAGGAGGCGCTGCTCTACCCGCTCTACTACATGTTCAAGCAGGTCGGCCTGTACGACAATGTGTGGTCCGTGATCATCATCTTCACGGTGATCCAGAGCGCGTTCGGCACCTACCTGTTGTCGTCGGTGTACGGAACCTTTCCCAAGGAGATCCTCGAGGCGGCATCCCTCGACGGGGCGAGCAGGTGGCAGATCCTGTGGCGAGTGATCGTGCCGATCTCCCGGCCGACCCTCGCGGTGATCCTGATCTTCTTCTTCATCTGGACCTGGAACGAATTCCTCATCCCGTTGACATTCCTCGTGAGCAACTCGAACCAGACCGTTCCGGTGGCCATCGCCGTGCTCCAGGGGGACAGGCTGATGGACGTCACCACGACGAGCGCGTCTGCGCTGCTCGGGCTCATCCCCACCCTGATCTTCTTCCTCATCTTCCAGCGCACCCTCACGCGAGGCATCACGGCAGGAGCCGTCAAGTAATCATGAAATTCACCGATGGATTCTGGCAGGTGCGCCCCGGCGTCTCCGCGCTCTACGCGCAGGAAGCCTACGACCTCGTCGCGCAGGACAACTCGCTCGTGGTCACCGCACCGACGAAGGTGATCGAGTCGCGAGGCGACAC
>DMKW01000046.1 GCA_003454135.1 Microbacteriaceae bacterium | reverse complement strand
TTACGAAACGCGACGCGCCTTCTAGCCAGCGGCGGTGACGAAACCGTTCTTCACCATGAAGTCGTGGGCGACGTCGGCGGGCTCCTCCCCACCGTCGTCCACGCGCAGGTTGAGCTTGCGCAACGTCGTTTCGGTGATTCTCGGGGAGATCTTGTCGAAGATTTCGGCGAGCCCCGGATACTTCTTGAGCGTCGAACTCCTGAAGACGGCAGCGACGTTGTAGGCGGGAAAGAACGCCTTGTCGTCTTTGAGGATCGTGAGGTGGAGCTTGTTGATGCGGCCGTCGGTCGTGTAGACCTCACCGAAGTTGCAGGTTCCACGGTCGGTCGCCGCGTAGACGGCGCCCGTGTCGAAGACCTTGACGTTGCCGTCGGGCACGCTCGAGGCCTTGCCGCGCGTGAGCCCGTAGGCCTTGAGCATCGGGCCGAGTCCGTCGACACGGGAGTTGAACTCGGGTTCCACGCAGAAGGTGCGGTCGGCCACCGGGAGTTTCGCGATCTGCGAGAGCGAGGTGATGTCGCCGAGCCTGCTCCGCGCCTCGGTGCGCACCGCGAGAGCGTAGGTGTTGTTGAGCGGCGCCGGTTGCAGCCAGGAGAGGCCGTTCCTGGCATCCGCGTCGCGCACCGCGATGTACTGGGCGCGCTTGTCTGGGATGCCTTTGGTCTCGCCGAGGAAGCTGAGCCACGCGGTTCCCGTGTACTCCCACGTCATGTCTGCGCCGCCCGAGGTCATGAGCTCGCGCGCGGGAACTGTACCGGGCACGTTTGTCATATCGGTGACCGCGAACCCGGCTGCCTTCGCCGCGATCACGGCGATCTTGCCCAGGATGAGCTGTTCGGTGAAGTTCTTGGACGTGATCGTGAGCGAGGCCCCCGGCGGGAGGTTGAGCGGCTTGATCGATCCGGCGCCGACTTTGGGCACGTAGGCGGTGGCGGGCTGCAGCCCGCAACCGGTGAGGGCCACGAGTCCGGCAGCGACGATTGCGGTGGTGGTGATGATGCGCGCGCGGAGGGCGGTCATTGGATCAGAGTCCCTTCGGTCGTGCGAGCTGCTCGACGACACGGCCGAGCCAGTCGATGCTGAGTGCGAGGAGGGCGATCAGCAGGGCGCCGGAGACGAGCACGCTGTAGAGGTAGAGGTTGACGCCCGTCGTGATGAGCAGGCCGAGCCCGCCACCGTTGACGAACCCCGCAAGAGCCGCCGTCCCGACGAGCAGAACGAGTGCGGTGCGAATGCCGGCGAGCATGACGGGCACCGCGAGCGGCAGCTCCACCGTGATGAGCACGGAGATCGCGCTCATTCCCATGCCGCGACCGGCCTCGACGAGTCGCTCGTCAACGCCCCGGAGGCCGATCATGGTATTGCGCACCACGGGCAGCGCCGCGTAGAGCACAAGGGCGAAGATCGATGCCCAATAGCCGGACGTCACGAAGATGGCGAGCAGCACGACAAGCCCGATGGCCGGTGCCGCCTGGCCGATGTTCGCGATCGCGAGGATGGGCGCGCCTAGCGCCCTGAAACCCCGGCGGGTCAGCAGGATCCCGAGCGGGATGGCGACGACGAGCACGATCGCCGCCGACACGAAGGTGAGCGAGAGGTGCTGCAGGATCGACTCCCACAGGATGTTCGGCGCGAGGGTGGTGCGCTCGGTCGCCGTGAGAGGCGCGAGCGTGAGCCAGAGCACGAAGCCGCCGAGCACGGCGATGATCGCCAGGGGCTGAACGACAAGGCCCTTCCACGACGATGCACCGCCCGTCGATTGAATCCGGGCTTCGACAGCCGCGGTGGAACTACTCAACGGACGGTCCGGTCGCGCCCACGCTCACGGGCTCAGCCGTGAGGGTGGGAATGCTGCCCGAGTTGGTGCCCGTGGGGGAGTCGGAGGCCTCGGCGGCCAATGCCCGAGCCTACGTGATGGCGTCCATGACGGTTTCCACATCGATGACCCCGAGAAAACGGTCTCGCCGACCCGTGACGAGAGCCGCGCCGGCGCTCGAGACGAGCATCGTGTCGAGCGCATCGTTGAGGGTCGCGCGGCTGCCGACGACGGGCAGCCCGACGTCGGGAACCTCGCTCACTACGTCGAGCCGGGACAGCTGGCGGCGGGAGAGCCACTGGATGGGGCGCTCCCGGTCGTCGACGATCACGGCGTGGTTGTGCTCCGCCTCCACGGTGCGAGCGAGCACCTCGGCTCCCCTGTCTCCGGGGTGGCCGATGACGGCCGAGGCGAGCGTGGCATCGCTCACCCGGCGGAGGGTGAGCTGCTTGAGGCCCGCGCTGGAGCCGATGAAGTTCTCGACGAACTCGTTGGCCGGCTCGGCGAGGATGCGCTCGGGGGTGTCGTATTGCACGATGTGGGCTCCGTCGGAGAAGACCACGATCCAGTCACCGAGCTTCACCGCCTCGTCGAAGTCGTGGGTGACGATCACGATGGTCTTCTGCACCTCTTCCTGGATGCGCAAGAGCTCATCCTGGAGCCGCTGTCGCGTGATCGGGTCGACGGCGCCGAAGGGCTCGTCCATGAGGAGCACCGGAGGGTTGCCGGCCAGGGCGCGGGCGACGCCGACGCGCTGCTGCTGGCCGCCGGAGAGCTCTTTCGGAAAACGGTTGCGATACTCGCTGGGGTCGAGCGACACGAGTTCGAGCAGTTCGTCCACGCGGGCGGCGATGCGCGCCTTGTCCCAGCCGAGCATCTTCGGCACGATCGCGATGTTGGCGGCGACCGTCATGTGGGGAAACAGGCCGCCGGCTTGGATGACGTATCCGATGCGGCGCCGAAGATCGTCGCCGTCGATTCCGGTCACATCTTCGTCGCCGAGCACGATGCGCCCTTCGGTCGGCTCGATGAGGCGGTTGATCATCTTGAGCGTCGTGGTCTTGCCGCAACCGGACGGGCCGACGAGCATCACGATCTTGCCGGCCGGAATTTCGAGCGTGATGCCGTCAACCGCGGGCTTCGCCTGTCCCGGGTAACGTTTGGTGACGCTCTCGAGCAGGATCGATTTGCCGCTGACGCTGAGGTCGACGGGCGGGTTTTCGGTGGTGAATGTTTCAGACACGGATGCCCCCAGGTGTGGTCAGTCGGCCGAGGCCTATGAGTAGAAGGTCGAGAACGAAAGCGAGCGCAACGACGCCGAAGACGCCCGTGAGCACGGATTCGAGGGCGTTGGCTCCGCCGAGCCGGGAGAGGCCGGAGAAGATGAAGCCGCCAAGGCCCGGTCCGAGCACGTAGGCGGCGACGGCCGCGATGCCCATCACCATCTGCGCGGAGATCCGGATGCCGCCGAGGATCACCGGCCAGGCGAGCGGCAGTTCGACACGAATGAACGTGCTTGCTCGGCTCATGCCGATGCCGCGGGCCGACTCGATCACCGACGGGTCGATGCCCGACAGCCCGACGACGGCGTTGCGCAGGATCGGCAGCGCCGCGAAGAACGTGACGACGGCGACGGCCGGCGGCACCCCGAAGCCGAGCGGTGCGATCAGCAGGCCGACGAGAGCAAACGCGGGGATCGTGAGTCCGATCGCCGAGACGCTGTTGGCGATCGAGCTGAGCGCGCGGCTTCGGTGCACGAGAGCGGCGATCGCGACAGCGATCACGGTTGCCAGCACAAGGCACTGCACGACCAGACTCACGTGCTGCCAGGACGCGAACGCGACCTGGTCAAAGTGACTCTTCAGGAAATTCCACACAGCATGCCGCCCGATCGGTTTCATATCGTGAAACCGCTACCCCTCATTTGGGGGGTGGGCCGTCGTCAACCCTAGCGAGAGTGGTCGTGAATTCGAATTTGACTTCTGATGTCACGTAGGCGGGGTGTATCAAAGACCGGCCCAAGGCTGGGGGCCAGAACGGTCAATGACCAGCA
>DMKW01000246.1 GCA_003454135.1 Microbacteriaceae bacterium | reverse complement strand
CTGGCGGAAGGCGTTTGCCGCGGCTGGGCCGCCGAGGCCTCTGGAGGAGTAGCCGTTAGGGGCGACCCAGCCCGTGGTAGGTCCAGCCCGCCGCGCGCCAGGCAGTGGCGTCGAGTTTGTTTCGTCCGTCGATGATCATCCGATTGCGTACCAGGCCCGCGGCCCAGACGGGGTCAATGTCAGCGAACTCCGGCCATTCGGTGACGAGTACCACGGCATCCGCACCCTTCAGCGTCTCCGCAATATCGGTGGAGTAGGCGAGTTGAGGGTGCCGTGCCCGTGAGTTCTCGATGGCCCGCGGATCCGTTGCGATGACGTTCGCTCCGAGCCCCCGCAACTGCACAGCGACGTCGAGTGCCGGTGAGTCGCGCACGTCGTCGGAATGCGGCTTGAATGCGAGGCCGAGCACCGCGACCTTCTTCTCGTTCACAACGGAGCCGAGAGCGTGGACGGTCAGATCGACGACTCTCTGACGTCGCCTCAGGTTGATCTGGTCCACCTCCTTCAGGAACGCGACTGACTCGCCGCGACCGAGCTCCTCCGCGCGGGCAGTGAAGGCGCGGATGTCCTTCGGCAGGCATCCGCCACCGAACCCCACGCCCGCGTTCAGAAAGCGACGGCCGATGCGGTTGTCGTAGCCGATGGCGTCGGCGAGTTGGGTGATGTCGGCTCCGGTGACTTCGGCGATTTCGGCCATGGCGTTGATGAACGAGATCTTGGTGGCGAGAAAGGCGTTGGCCGCGACTTTCACGAGTTCGGCTGTCGCATAGTCGGTGACGACGACCGGCGTTCCCGTCGCGATCGCGGTGGCATACACCTCGTTCAGCACGGCGACGGCGGTGTCGTCCCCGGGAGCGACGCCGTAGACCATGCGGTCCGGCGACATGGTGTCGAGCACGGCGAATCCTTCGCGCAAAAACTCGGGGTTCCAGGCCAGCACCGCTCCAGTTCCGGATGCGTCGATCACGCCGGCCAGGCGGGTCGCGGATCCGACCGGCACAGTGCTCTTGCCCACCACGATGTCGCCGGGAGCGAGGTGGGGCAGAAGGGCGTCGACGGCGGAGTCGACATAGGTCATGTCGGCGGCATTGCTTCCATCGCGCTGCGGTGTGCCGACAGCGACGAAGTGCACACGCGAACCGGAGACCTCGGCGATGTCCGTGCTGAATCGCAGGCGGCCGGATGCCAGTGCCGAGCTGAGGATCTCGGTCAGGCCAGGCTCGAAGAACGGGGGTCGGCCATCCGAGAGCTGTGCGATCTTCGCAGCGTCGACGTCGATGCCCACGACGTCATGCCCGAGTTCGGCCATCGCTGCCGCCTGTACCGCTCCGAGATACCCGCATCCGATGACCGAGATCTTCATGTGTTGCTCCATACATTCCGGCGGCCGATATGGCGCAGCTTCAGACAGTCAAGCAGATGGCCGTCCCTTCCGGACCGCGCCGGAGACGCAGCGTTCGATCCTCCCTGATCGGCTGTGCGAAAATTGGAGCGAAGTTGACACCGGCATGTCCCGTGAGAAACCGTGCGCGGCCCGCGCCCCATCATTACCGCGCTCAGCGCGAGCAACGGTCCACTCAGCACCGCTCTCGCCGAGAGCTCCTCGCTCGTGGAGTTCGGCTGGCTCACCTTCGTGGCCTGTTGCGTGAAGGCCCCACGGGAGCTGAGCTGGCGCAAGGCGTTTGCAGTAGCAGGCGGCCCCGCAGCACAGATCGACCACTAGCGAGTCGTCGGCTGCAACCTCGCGTTACTTCTTCGCCACAGTCGTGCAGTCGAGGCCGGCCTTGGTGATCGCAGTGGCATGGACCAACGGCGTGCTCGACAGGTCGAACAGCCGATCCCCAGCCTTGACCGCAACCATTTCGAATGTGACACGGAGGGTTGCGCCCGGCGCTATTTCCACGCGCACCTTGCTCACCGGGTTGGGACCGTCCTTGAGCGCGCCCGGGGCAACTGCCGTTCCACCGACGCTGGCGCCGACGATCGTCGAACCAGGCGGCGCGTACGCCAGAAGGTCCAACCGCATCCTTCCGGCGGGCACACCTTCTCGCTTGAACTGCCCGAGGACATAGGCCGGGACAGTCTTCTTCGGATTGACGGGGACCGAGCTGGTGAGGTCCATGCTCACCCTGTACGTTTGGCGTCGATCATCATCTTCTCCGGCGTGCTTGTCGACTCCCCCATCCGGTTTCTGGGCATCCAGGGCAACCTCGCCGAGCTCGGCCCTCTCCAGGGCATCTTCGGCACTCGCAACCAACTCGGCGTGATCACCCTCATCGCGATCGTCACGTTCGGTACGGAGCTGCGCACCCGATCGGTGCGCCGGGGGGTGTCGATCGGCTCGCTCGTGCTCGCGGGACTCCTGCTGCTGCTCACCCGGTCCCCGATCGCGTTCGGCGGCCTCATCATCGTGGTGCTCGCCGCCCTCGCGCTCTTCGGACTTCGCCGCGTGCCGGCCGAGAGCAAGCAGTTCTGGCAGATTGGCCTGCTCGCCGCTACCATCACCGTGGCCGCGGCGGCCTGGGCGGCCCGCACGCCCATCATCACCGCGCTCAGCGCGAGCAACGAGCTCAACAAGCGCCTCGACCTGTGGCGCCCCATGCGCATCCTCATCCCCGCCCACGAACTCGAGGGCTGGGGCTGGGTAGGCCACTGGCGGCAGGACGTTCCCCCGTTCCAGGTCTTTCCCAACTACTTCGACCGCATGCCCACCTCGGGCATGAACGCCTACCTCGACGTGTGGTTCCAGCTCGGCCTGATCGGCCTCTTCGCGTTCGTCGGTCTCGTCGGCCTCACCTTCATCCGCTCCTGGCTGCTCGCCTCCCGGCAACGCAGCTTCGTCTACGCCTGGCCCGCGCTCGTGCTCGTAGTGCTGCTCACCACGGGCCTCGCGGAGAGCTCCATGCTCGTGGAGTTCGGATGGCTCACCTTCGTGGTCTGCTGCGTGAAGGCGGCACGCGAGCTCAGCTGGCGGAAGGCGTTTGCCGCGACCGGGCCAGCGTCGCTACTCCAATAATGCGTCCGCCGACCAGCGATGGGATGCCGCATCCTCAAGTTCCCGTTCGATCGATCGCACCTCGGCCATGGCATCCTCGATCAGCACATCGACGGTGGCGCTCGAGCGGAACCGCATGTCCTGCTAGAGCAGACCGAACCGGCGTGGACCGGAGAGGGAACCGGCATCCGGCATCTCGCCCCCGCCATGAAGCCCCAGGGTCGACTTGCCTCCACCGTTCTCGCCGATGAGACAGAGCGCTGATCAAGGTTGAAGACAAAGCCGAGGTCGGTCAGTAACCGGCGATTTCCGTAGCTGTTGCTGACTCCGTAGTATCCGGTAAAGCGTTTGTCTCCGAAATACCTATCCGGTCGCTACGGAAGAGCAGTCCAGTTTCGCCGTCGTGACGATGGTCGAGGAAACTGTCGGTGTGATATCGCCGACAGTCAAAGTGCGCGCATCCTTATGCCCAGCGATGAAATTGAAGACGAGGGTTTGCGTTGCACCTGGCGCCATCGTAACGCGCCCCCGGATAACGGGATAGTTTCCGTCGTTGCCGATCACGCCACTGTTGGCCGGACCACCATCGAACGTCACACTTTGCGCCGAATAGCCGGGGGGCGCGTAAGTGTTCACTGCCATTTGGATGTCGCCAGCCGGCACCCCAGCACCGCCACCCGTCACGTATTTGGGGAGAATCTTGCCTGCATCTGCCGGCGCGGTGTTGGTGAATGACACTGACACGCGCACATGTCTCTTACCGTCAGCCGCGCACACAGTTTGCGACAACTGCACGTTCTGCTTGAGGTAATGGTCCAATTTCGATGGCGTCTGGTCGCTGTAGTAGACGCCAAAAGCGTCTGTCTTCGGCGTGCTCACGGGTGGCGTGCCCAGGAACGGCGAGTTCTCAATGACTTTTTGTTCGTCCTTGCGAGACGTCCAGATCAGGATTCGCTTCTCGCTGCTCGCTTTGATAACCGCGGCGATCAGGGCTTTGGTGTTGACTTGCCCCGAGGTCACTTTGGCGAAGGCTGTGCTCGCCATCGCCTCGTTGATCCGGTCGACATATGCCGGATCCTTGTGCTTCACATACAGATCCCCGAGCAGGGTCGGGATCGTGTTTGCGCCCGTCATCTGCGTTCCATCGATCAGGCCGATCGGGCCAGTCGCACCGACGATGTAGCTCAAGGCGACAGTATCGATCGCGATCAAGCCGTCGATGTCGTCCCCTTTGGCTCGCTTCCACATCTCCTTGGCGATCGCGAATGTCGTCGAGAATCGCGGAGTCTCGGTGAGGTCTTGCACCTGCGTTCCAAGTCCGAATGGATATATCTTGTCGATCCCGTCCGGAAGCGCGATAACCGATTGGCTGAAGTTCGGGAAATCTCTAATGGACGCTGAGGACTGTTTCGCGAGGCTGACCTTGCCATGGCCGACGGTCAGCAGCGCAAGCGACCCGGTAGTGCCGCCCCGCGCCATCAATTCTCCGTTGTTTTGGAAGATAATTAGGTACTTGCGCACGCCGTTATCGCCCAGAGCGCCGGGCAGTATGTGTATAACCGCTTTCAGCTGATCGAGTTGGCTCGCGACCTTTGCGAGCATCGTCTTCAGCTTGTCGGTGGCACTGGCGACTTGGCGGATCGTGTTTCCGCTGTCGATGCCATCCACGGTCTTGACAGCCGAATTCATCACCGCCGATGCCGCATCTACCTTAGGGATGGCAGCCACGATCGGCGCAACGTCAATCGCTCCATTCACGGGTTTAAAGCTCGAGGGCGAGACCGTGCTCGAGCTGCGCCGACGCTGCCTAGCAGCTGACTAGAAGCGCAGCAGCGCGCCGATGCCCTCCACCGGCGCAAGGTCCTCGTGGTGACGGATCGCCCACACGGCGCCGCCGTGGGCAAGCGTCTGGTGCACCGCCAGGTCGAGGCCTGCGTCGGTCGGCTCGAGCCGGGTCCCGTCGAGCGGGCAGCTGCCCTCGGACACCGCAGCGCGACCGCACGCAGGACAACGGAACGCGGGCCGATCGGCACCCTCCTGGAAGAGCAGCAACTCGACACGCGCATCCGACGCCGCTTCGAGCGTCTGCTCCCAACCTGAAGCAGCTCGCGCGTTACGACCGGCCTCCTCGCGCCAGCGCTCGATCACCTCGGCCTCGTCCTTCGACTCTGCCTCCGCGAGCACCGGAACCACTGCCTCGAGGATCTCCGCCGGGCTCGCCTGTGCCTGGGCCGGCGTCCAGCCCACCAGGGAAGCGCGCACCTCCGCGGAGAGCGCGTCGGTGAACTCCGATCGCATCTCCTCCGAGCAGACGAGCACGATCCTCGGCGACTGCAGCCGGCGCTTGCTCCGATCGAGCTCCTGCGCGACTCCCTTCAGGTGCTCCTGGACGAGCTTCTCGATGTGCCGCTGGTAGCGGCCTTGCGACCAGCCGCCCTGGTCGTGCTGCCCAGGCTGTTCGTCGTAGTGCTCGGCGGTCTCCTCGAGCCGGCCCGCGCGGAGCCGGTACAGCTGTCCCTGCTCGCGCCCGACGACTGCGACGATCGTCCCGTCCCCTCGGGACACGAGCGGGACGAGCGGCGAGAGGTAGAAGTCGCGGCCGACCTTCGCGCTGTCGCGGACGGGCTCCGGCAGGGGGAGCGTCCGCCAGAAGTTGTCGAGCCCGGCCGCGAAGACCGCGAGCCCCTGGGAGCCGTCTCGCACGAAGTCGTCGTCGAACCAGGTCGCGATCCGCTCGAAGTCCGCCTTGAGGGCGGAGCGCTGCTCGTGGGTCAGGTCGGTCCGGTCGGTCTTGTCGGCTGCGTGCAGCATCGAGTTCATG
>DMKW01000279.1:24415-25095 GCA_003454135.1 Microbacteriaceae bacterium | reverse complement strand
CCCGCTTGGGCCAGCTCCCGAAGAGCGTCCGTGTAGTCGTCAGCGTCGGTGATGGCGGTGTGGAAGATGGTCGGGTTGGTGGTGACCCCAGATACATTTGCATCCTGGATGAGGGCAGCTAACCGCCCGTCCGACAGCGCTGATCGGGAAAGGTCGTCGAGCCAGATCGAGACGCCAGCATCGACTAGAGCCTGGGTGGCGGAGGGGCTGTTCATGTCTTATCGTCCTTATCGTTTCGGTGCCGGCTCGAGTGTCGGCACGACGCCCCACTTCACGGTCCAGTCGTCGCCGGGTCGCAGTTCGTGGAGTCCTTCTTTGTTGTTGAAAGCGTTCACGGCAGCGGTTTGGGGTTCGATGGCTACGGCGAGCGTTGCGCTTCCGGTATCGTCGACGAATTCGCGTGTGGTCAGCAGTACTTGGAAGGCGAAGTTCGGGTCGGTCCAGACCTCGACGGCGCGGCCGTCGGGTGCAGTGAGGGTCGTGCTGTACCGGCCGTCGCTGAGAGTCATGTCGGTGAAGCAGTGGTCGAGGGCGAGGTCGCCGACTCGTTTACCGTGCCGAAGGTCGAACTGGCCGTCAACCTCCTTGCGGCTGATCGGGATCTGCCGTTCGTCGTCGATGTACACGGTCCGGGCTGAGCTGGTCAGGGTGAGGTTTTCCGTGGGCACTCCCCCGATCTT
>DMKW01000279.1:17845-24208 GCA_003454135.1 Microbacteriaceae bacterium | reverse complement strand
AAGTAGCCGTGGGTACCGACCGCGACGGGTGCGGGCGAGGTGCTGTGGTTGCGGAAGGTGTGTTCCACCTCGAGACCGTTGCCGGTAATTGTGTATGTCACGGAGGTTTCGACAACGAACGGATAGCCGTTCGGGGCGTAGATAGTCGCAGTGAGAGTGATCGAGTTTGTTGACCGGGATGCCACTGCATAGGCGGTGTTGCGCAGCAACCCGTGTAGCGCGTTGTCGTGCTTCACCTCGGTGATATCGAGTTGCTCCACGACCCCGTTATTGATCCACGTGCCGTGGTCGACCCTGTTGGGCCAGGGCGCCATAACGATCCCTGCACCAAGCGACGGTATTGCGCCCTCCTCGTAGCGTTGCACTATGTCGATGCCGCCGACCGTGAACGACCGCAACGCCGCCGCAACCTCCGCGATAGTCACTTCGACGCGATGGGTGCCAATCTTCCCGGCAATGACGTATTGCTCGCCGCTCGGTCTCATGCTGCAACTGCCTTTCCGGATGTTGGGGAGAGTCGTCGCACGTGCGGGGCGGTGGGTGTTACGTTGCGGCCGCCTCCGCGCGGGCCTCTTCTAGGCGTGGGATTGGCACGCCTTGTATCGGAGCTCACCACCACTTGACCGTCTGGTCAGCGCGGGACTTGGTCGTCTCCACGAATCGGGCGTTCACCTCGTCGGTAGTGTTCGCCCAGGCCACCGCCTCGGCGTGGGTCATTCCGTACTGCTCATGACGCGCGATGAGTCGCTCGATCCGCACCTCCTGGGATACCTCCACAAACCACGTTTCGTCGAGAAGCTCCGGGATGCGGTTCCATGGAGCGTTCGGCGAGAGGAGATAGTTGCCCTCGGTGATGACGTATCGAGTTGTCGCCGGCACCGCGATGGACGCGGCGATCGGCTCCTCGAGCCCCCGCCGGTACGAGGGTGCGTACACGACGTCCTCGGTCCCGCGACGAATACGTTCGAGCAACGACACATAGCCGTGCGCGTCGAATGTATCGATCGCCCCCTTCCGGTTTCTCAGCGGGGATCCCTCAAGGATCGCGTTCGCGAGGTGGAATCCATCCATGGGCACGATGACGCAGCTTCCCGCCGGGAGCTGGTTGGCGACATATTCGGCGAAGGTCGTCTTGCCGGTCCCGGGCGCGCCGATGATGCCGACCAGCTGACGCTCACCAGTCGCATCTGCGCGCTGAGTGAGAGAAGAAATGAGCTGTGAAATCTGCTCGGTGGGGGTGAGAAGCACTGGATTCTTTCGGCTCGACGGCTGGAGGGAAGGGCCTTGGGGTAGCGCCCGCTACCCCAAGGCCCGGTTCAGGTGGTTTTAGAACGGGAACGTGTCGACATTGTCCTTGTTGACCACGGTGGCCGGTCCCAGGATGATGACGCCGTCCTTGCCGACCGTGAAGTCACCCAGAGACCCGGCACTGAGCTTGTCGCCGTCCTTACCGGTGATCTTGCAGGAGGCAAGCGCCTTCGCCGTGTCGTAGGTAAGAGTTCCGAGGTCACCGACGTTCCACCAGATGTCCTCCGCGTTACCGGTCTTCAGGTAGTCCTTGATGCCGGTGGACGGGGTGAGACCGGTGAGCTTGACCTTGCCGAATGCGCCGATTTCCTGGAGCGCGGCGGCCGCGGGTGCGTAGCTCAGTCCGGCGGGGATGATGATTCCGGTGAGGTCGGGGTAGGTCTGCACGAGCTGTTTCGCCACCGTGGCCGAAACCGTCTTGTCCTCGTTGCCGTAGACAACGGTCGCAAGCTTCAGGTTCTTGTAGGTGCTGTCGTTGGCCAGCTTGTCCTTGATCGTGGCGATCCACGCGTTCTGGTTGGTCGCGGTCTGGGTGGACGATTCGATGGCGAAGGTGCCTTTACCGCCCATCAGGCTCGACATGCTCTTCAGCAGGGCCTCGCCGATGTCGGCGGTGACGACCTGGTTGACGAATGCCGAGCGGGCATCGGTGGCGACGTCTGAGTCGAACGAGATCACCTTGATGCCGGCAGCCTTCGCCTGGAGCAGGGCCGCCTTGGTGCTGTTCTGGTCGCTGCCGGAGATCGCGATGACGTTGACCTTCTTGGCGATCAGGTCCTGCACGAAGGGAATCTGGGTGGCACCGTTGGAGTCTGCCGGCTGCTCGTAGACGACTTTGTTGCCATCCTTCTTCGCGGCGGCTTCGACAGCGTCTCGAACCGTGGTCATGTAGGGATCGGTTCCGGTCTTCGGCAGCAGTCCAATTGTGAGACCGGTCGACTTGCACGTTCCGGAGCCGGAAGCACTCGACGCCGTTGATGTGGACGAGCAGGCTGCGAGGGACAGACTTACCAGGGCGGCGAATGCCGCGAAGGCGATGATGCGAGTGGACTTCATGATGCTGTTATCTCCTTTGATATGGGGGGTGCACTCGCCGAATCAGGCGAGTACGTTCGATTCGGGCGCATCGAAGTGTGGGGTTTTGGTGATCTCGAGCCGGGTCCGGCGGTCGCGGAAACGCATCGAGGCACGGCGGGCGAGGTTCGCGGCAAGCAGGGAACCAATGAGCAGAATGCCGACCGCAGTGGCCTGCCCGTCTCCGGAGGCTCCGTTGAGAAGCAGAATGGATCGCAGTCCGATGACCAGGGCGATGGCCCAGAAGATTCCGGCCATCCTTCCGCTACCGCCGAGGAAGCTGAACCCGCCGAGGAAAACGACGGTCACACAGTCCAGTTCGGCACCGAACAAACTCGCGGGGGACGCTGAACTGGATCGTCCCGTGGCGATCACCCCCGCCAGAGCTGACACGACGCCTGAGAGCACGAACAGGAGGAACGTGATCCGCGCGTTGTTGACGCCGGAATATCGGGCGGTGTCGGGGTTCCCGCCGATGGCATGCAGTCGGCGGCCGATGGCTGTCTTGTGGAGCACGATGGCGAATATCGGGGCGAGTACCAGGAACGGGATGATCACGAGAGGGATGCTGGTACCGGGGATGGTGTTATTTCCGAACGCGACGATGCTGTCCGGGGCGAGCACCGGCTGACCGCCGACGAGCACGTAGCAGAGACCCCGATATAGCGACAGGGTTCCCAGGGTGACCAGTAGAGCTGGCATCCCGACGATTGTCACGAAGAAGCCATTGATCGCACCGCACGCGGCGCCGACGACGACGGTGATCACTAGCGCGACCAGCAACGGGAAGCCGGCTTGCAGCGCGAGAGACATGGTGATGCCGCTGAGTGCCGCGATACTCGCGATCGAGATATCGATTTGTCGGACCAGGATCAGCAGCGCCAACGGAAGGGCCATGAGGGCTTTTTCCGAAAGGTTCGCGACCGAGCTTTGGAAGTTGTAGGCCGTCGAGAAACTCGGCGTCGTCACAAACCCGATGACAAGAAGGACGATGGTCAACCCGGCGAGGATTCCCTCCCAGGACAGTGCTCGAGCACGAATGAAGGCGATCACGCGATTGCTCCCTTCCGTGTGCTGGAGCGTTTGCTAATCACGACATCGATCGCGACCGTGAGCAGAATCGCCGCACCGTAGACCGCCTGCAGATCCTGTGAGGGAACCTGAGCCAGTGCCAGCACGTTCTGGATCACATAGAGCGCGAACGTTCCGAGTGCGACACCGATGACCGTGCCCGACCCGCCCCGCAAGGCGACGCCTCCGACCACGGCAGAGGCGATAACGGTCAGTTCGAGTCCGAGACCGATGCCGACATCCACCTGTCCCAGCCGGGATGCCGTGAGCGCTCCATACAAGCCGGCGAAGGTGCCCGACGCGACAAAGGCGAGCAAGACGCGGCGCTGCGCACGAATTCCGATCAGTTCCGCGCCTGCCGGGTTGGACCCAGTGGCGAAGATCTCGCGACCGATCTCTGTGCGCAGGAGGACGAACGCTAACGCGACGAAGATGATCACCGCTATCCAGATGATCGTGGATGCCCCGAATGTTTCGTGGGTGGCCCACCGAACCCAGGCCGGCGGCACATCGTTGGTTGAGAATTGGACACCGGAGGCGACAACGCTGTCGATCCCTCGATAGATGGCCAACGTACCCAGCGTCACCACGATCGAGGGAACGCCACCGTAGGCGACGATCAGGCCGTTGATCAACCCGCAGACGACGCCGATGCCGACGGCGACCGCGATACCGAGCAGGATCGGGGCGTGCGGGTTGTACTTCATGAACCCGGTCGACAAGAACGCGGTCAAGCCGATGGTGGAGCCGACCGAGAGGTCGATGTTGCGTGTGAGCATTACGAGCATCTGCCCCAAGACGACAATTCCGAGCATCGCCGACGTGGTGACCAGGTCGAGCACGTTCCCCGCGTCGTAGACGTGGGAGTTGACGGCCCCGAGCGGAAGGACAATGACCAGCAGTGCCACAACAAGACCGAGCTCGCGGCGAACGACGAGCGACTTGACCCGCTGCAGCAGCGCGGATCGCCGTCCAGCTCCCAGGCCATCCTTGTATCGGTCTTGTTTGATTACGTCTTGTTTGATTACGTCGGCTGCCTTGGCCTCATCGGGGAGCTCGGGCGCAACCAATGGCGCTCCAGCCGTGGGCTCGTTCTGGTCGGTCGCCCCGGTTGCTGCCTTGGCGATCTCGTACTGGGTCACATTCTCGCGATCGAATGTGGCGACGAACTCCCCCTGCCGCATGACGTGGATGGTGTCGCACATTCCCAGCAGTTCGGGCATATCTGACGAGATGAGGAGAATCGCGAGTCCCTGCGACGACAGCTCGGCGATGATCCGGTGCACCTCCGACTTGGCATGAATGTCGATGCCCTGGGTGGGCTCGTCGAGGATCAGTCCCCGCGGGTTGGCGGCGAGCCACTTCGCCAGGACCACTTTCTGCTGGTTGCCGCCCGAGAGGGTGCTGATGGGCTGAAGGTAGCTGGCGAACTTCAGTTGCATCCGCTGCAACGGGCCCTCAACCAACGCCAGCTCGAGGCGACGCCGGATCAGGCCGAATCGCGTGGCTTCGCCGATCACGGGCAACGTCGCGTTGTCCAGGATGCTGAACTCTTCGACGATGCTCTGCCCGCGGCGGTCCTCGCTCACATAGGCGACACCATGGGCCATCGCATCAGCCGGGGAGGCGAACCGAACTCTCGTCCCGTCGAGCTCCACGACGCCAGCCCGCGCCTTGGTGATGCCGAAGAGCACCCGTGCGATCTCGGTGCGGCCGCTGCCGACAAGTCCCGCGAGACCGACGACCTCACCCGCTCGCACTGAGAAGGTGGCGTGGTGGAAGTCCCGCCCGTCACCTAGATCGTTGACCGTAAGCACAGTCGGACCGATCGTTGCGGTCTTCTCCGGGTAGATCGCATCCAGTTCCCGACCGACCATGAGGCGAACAGCCTGATCCTGGGTCGTCTCCACGGTCCGGCGTGTTTCGACGAGCGCGCCGTCGCGAAGGATCGCAATGCGGTCAGAGATCGCGAAGATCTCCTCCAACCGGTGGCCCACGAACATCAACGCGACCCCGGAGTCCCGGAGGCGCCGGATCACGCTGAACAGTCGGTCAACCTCAACTGTGGTCAGGGCGGCGGTCGGCTCGTCCAGGATGATGACTTTCGCCTTGGAGGCCAAAGCCCGCCCGATCTCGACCAACTGCTGCTCCGATGTCCGAAGCGATGAGACGGGCTGGGTGACCGGCACGTACAAGCCGAGCGACGCCAGGATCTGCGCCGCTTCCGACCGCATCGACCGGTGATCCAGCAGCCCCGCCTTCGTCCGAAGCGGTTTTCCCGCGAAGACGTTCTCAGCCAATGACAGGTCCGGGAAGAGGCCGGGGTGCTGATGCACCACGGAGACGCCCGCCCGCTGGGCATCGAGAGGCGAAGCAAACGCGACGCGCTCCCCCATTACGAGCAGATGACCTCCATCGGGGCGGTAGACGCCGCCCAGGGTCTTCACGAGGGTGCTTTTGCCTGCACCGTTCTCGCCGACAAGCGCCAGCACCGATCCTTGATTCAGCCCGAGAGAAACATCCTTCGCCGCGACGGTAGTACCGAAGACCTTGGTGACGTCCACGTACTCGACAACGGGGCTGAGGCCCGCGATGTCGTTATCACCCTCGGCAATTCGGGCTGGCACGGCCGCAGAATCCACCGTCTTCGACTGCACTGTCACGTCATTGCTCCTCGATGCGTCCGGCTCTGCTGTGAGTCGGTGAACTAACTATGCACCACATACATACGATTGCGCAATCGTATGCGTCATGGATTGCGCAATCGTATGCGTGCTCCCAGCCGCCCGCTGAGCTGCTAGACCGCCAAGCGTGCACGTGATGGCGGCTGAGCTAACGCCAATCGCTTTCGACTGCTCGAGGTGGAGCGCGGGTACAACGAACAACGTCGTGCCTGATGAGAAGGGCAAT
>DMKW01000279.1:5181-17795 GCA_003454135.1 Microbacteriaceae bacterium | reverse complement strand
GGAATCAACCCCTTGGGCACGCATCCCTGCCGAACACCGCCAAACAATCGAACATCGCGCTGATCGACACCGCGATGCTGTTCTTCAGACTGCCGTCGCGCCCGTCATGATTGCGACCGCCTCCGTCATGTTGTGCGACTGCGGCGTGATCACCGCTGCGCGCTTTCCGAGACGCTGGATGTGGATGCGGTCCGCGACGTCGAACACGTTCGGCATGTTGTGGCTGACCAGGATGACGGGGATTCCCTCGTCTCGCAATCGACGGATCAGGTCGAGCACCTGGTTGGATTCGCGCACTCCGAGGGCAGCGGTCGGCTCGTCGAGGACCACGACTTTCGAGCCGAAGGCGGCGGCACGGGCGACCGCGACCGCCTGGCGCTGTCCTCCGGAAAGGTTCTCGATCGCCACTGTCACGTCCTGCAGGGTGGAGATGCCGAGTCGGTCGAGTTCCGCCTTGGCGTTCAGTCGCATCTTCTTGGTGTCGAGCACCCGGAACAGGCTCCCGGCAATCCCGCGCTTGCGCAACTCTCTTCCGAGGTAGAGGTTGGAGGCGATGTCGAGCGCCGGAGACACGGCGAGCCCCTGATACACGGTCTCGATCCCGAACTGCTTCGCGTCCTGGGGGCGCTTGAAGTTGGTTCGACGTCCGTTCAGCGTGATCTCCCCGCCGTCCGGGATCTCGGCGCCGGTGAGGCACTTGATGAGCGTCGACTTGCCAGCGCCGTTGTCGCCGATGACGGCGAGCACCTCGCCCTGGTAGAGCTCGAGGTCGACGCCGTCGAGTCCGACGACCTTGCCGTAGGTCTTGACGAGGTTCTTCGCCTGCAGCACGGGCTGCGTGAACGGCAGTGTCGTTGCGGGGCGGGTGTCTTCTGTCGCACTCAATTGCGCACCTTCCGAATCCACTGGTCGAGCGAGACCGCGACGATGATGAGGATGCCGACCGCGAGCGTCTGGTAGAGCACGTCGAGTCCGGCCAGGGCCAGTCCGTTCCTGAAGACACCGACGATCAGCGCGCCGAGCAGCGACCCCCAGATGGTTCCGCGCCCGCCGAAGAGACTGGTGCCACCGATGACGACGGCGGTAATGGAGTCGAGGTTGAGGTCGTTTCCTGCATTAGGGCTCGCGGCATCCGCTCGCCCGATCTGGATCCATGCTCCGATGGCGAGGATCGCACCGGCAGCGATGTAGACGCTGAGCAGCACGCGGTTGACGCTGATACCGGCGAGGCGCGCCGACTCCTTGTCGTCGCCGACGGCGTAGACGTGGCGACCCCAGGCGGTCTTACTCATGATGAACGCCATGATGATGTAAAGCACGAGCATGGCGACCACGCCGTAAGTGATCCCGACGCCGCCGACGCTGAAGGTCGCGCCGGTCGAGGTGATCAGCTCGGGAATGTCCTGACCGATCACGGACGCGCTGTTCGAGTAGAGCAGCGTCACCGCGAGGAAGATGTTGAGGGTGCCGAGGGTGACGATGAACGGCGGCAGCTTGAGTCGCGTCACGAGGGTGCCGTTGAGGGCTCCGGCCGCCAGTCCGACGAGCAGTCCGAGCAGCAGCGCCAGCACCGCCGGCACGTGGTTCTGACTGGCGGTCTGGGCCACGACCATCGAGGCGAGCACCATGATCGCACCGACCGACAGGTCGATGCCCGCGGTGAGGATGATGAGGGTCTGGGCGATCGCCAGCGTGCCGACGACGGCCACCTGTTGGGTGATCAGCGACAGGTTGTTCGCATAGAAGAATCGCGGACTGATGATCCCGAAAACGATAATCGCGACGAGCAGTACGATCGCCGGGCTGAGCGCTGGATACCGGTGTAGGAGGCTGCGCACGCGGCTGAGCGGCGTGCTCCGGTCGAGGAACTCGGACGCCAGGTCCGGGGATCCGCTCGTCGCCTCCGCGGGGGGCGGCATCGCCCGGGTCGTCTTTTCACTCACGGTATCTCCTGAACTGCTTTGCTCTGTGCATCGACACTTGAAAGGGCCGGGCGCTCTGACAAGGGACGCCCGGCCCTGTGGTGCATTAGTGCTGTGCGGGTTGCCTACTTGCCCCAGCAGACCTTCGCCGCGTCGTCGGTGCTGATGCTGGTCAGGCCATCGACGGGCTTGTCAGTAACGAGCTGCGAGCCGGTGTTGAAGAAGTCGAGACCGCTGGAGACGGTCGGCTTCGTGCCCGACTTGGCGAGCTTCACGATTGCCTCCATGCCGAGCGATGCCATCTTGCCGGGGTACTGCTGGCTCGTTGCCCCGAGGATGCCTTCCTTAACCTCGTTGACGCCCGTGCAGCCACCGTCGATCGACACGACGATCGTGTCCTTCTCCTTGCCCGCAGCCTTCAGCGCCTGGTAGGCACCGTAGCCCGCTGGCTCGTTGATCGAGTAGACGAGGTTGATGTTCGGGTTCTTGGAGAGCAGCGTTTCCATTGCCGTGCGGCCGTCGGCCTCATCGCCATTCGACGGTTGGTTGCCGGCGATGGTGTATTTGCCACCCTTTCCGCCGGTGTAGGTGCCCGTCTTGTCCTCGTCACCGTTCTTGGTCTTGTCCTTGGTGTCGATTCCCATGCCGGTCAGGAAGCCCTGGTCGCGGTTGTAGTCAACGGACGCGACCTGGTTGCTGAAGAGGTCCACGAGACCGATGACGGCATCCTTTCCGTCCAGCTGTGCGGCCGCCCACTTGCCGATGGCCACGCCTGCGTCGAAGTTGTTCGTGGCGAAGGTGATGTCCACCGTGTTGGCGGGATCCGGCGGGGTGTCGAGCGCGATCACGTAGAGACCAGCCTTGCGAGCCTTCTCGATCGCGCTGTTGACGGTCGAGTCGATTGGAGTAATCAGGATGCCCTTGTCACCGCGAGAGATCGAATCCTCAATCGCCTGGATCTGGGTGGCCGCGTCGCCATCCTTCTTGCCCGCGGCCAGGGCCAGCTTCACGCCGTCCTTCGCGGCGGCGGCCTTGGCGCTGTCCTCCATGGAAACGAAGAACGGGTTGGTCGTGGTCTTGACGATCAACGCGACGCCGACTTGACCAGTACCGCCAGACCCGCTCCCGGTAGAACTGCAGCCGGTCATCGCAATTGCCGCAAGGGAAACGACGGCCGCTGTCGCAAGCAATCGCTTGGCCAGCGAGAGGTTGCTGTGGATGCTCCGCATTTTTTATCTCCTTTGATATGTGGTGAAGGTAATTGGGGCCAAGGAAAGCACACTCCGAGAGGATCCGCAATCGTATGCGCTTTCGATTGCGCATACGATTGAGAACGTGCTCGACGTCGATGCGCCACAAGCCGCGCAATCGTATGCTTTGATTTGAACTACGCGCAGTGGGTGGAGTCTTGCGAAGTGACGATTCCGACTGGTCCACTGGCGGTAGATGGAGGAGACCGAAGATGGTCACAATGAGCGACGTCGCTCGGGTTGCCGACGTGTCTGCGTCAACCGTGTCCCACGTCATCAACAAGACGAGGAAGGTGCTCCCCGATACAGAAAAGGCAGTCCTTGCCGCCATCGAAGCGACAGGATATTGGGGAGATGGCATCGCCCGATCCCTGCGAAAAGGTACCACCGAGACAATCGGTCTTGCGATGTCGGCGATTTCTAACCCGTACTTCGGCGATGTGGTACATGCGATAGAGCAAAGCGTCTCAAAGGCGGGTTACTCTCTGTTGCTCGCCGACACGCACGACGATCCCGCACGGGAGAAACGGGCGGTGAAGGATCTCCTGTCCCATCGGGTTGACGCGATGATCGTCGCACCATCAAGCGACCCGGAAGCGATCCTCGACACACTGAGTAAACGCTCCATTCCCACCGTCCTGATTGATCGGGTCCCCGACGAGATCCGCACCGGGATGGACGCGATTGGGGTGATAAATGACGAGCCGACAGCCAAACTCGTCGACCACCTCGCGCAACTCGGACACACGCGCATCGCCACCATTACCAGCCGCACGGGACTCACCACCACCACCGAACGCCTGCACGGCTATTGGACCGGAATCGACAGGAACGGGCTTGCCCGCGATCCCGATCTGGTGCGCGTCGGCGACGACGGCACGGGCGAGGCGGTGGAACTCGCCGTGGCCGAGCTGTTGGCCCTGTCGGCCCCGCCCACTGCCATTGTCATGGGAAACAACCAGGTCACCATCGCGACCATGGCCGCACTTCGCAACCGCCGGATGAGCGTTCCAGCAGACATCGCGCTCGTCGCGTTCGATGACTTTCCCTGGGCGGACCTATTCCACCCCCGCCTTACCACCATGTCCCAGCCCGTAGAGGAACTCGGTGCGCAAGCCGTCAAGATGCTTCTCGAACGGCTCGACAACCGCGACCTTCCCTCGCGCCATATCCGCCTCGAACCGACATTCATGCACCGCGAGTCGTGCGGATGCAACGAAGGTTAGGGCAGCGTGACCTTGACCGCGGCACCTTCCAGATCGAGCAGAGTTAAATCGACGGGCTACTGAGGCTGACCGGCCATCAGTACCGGCTCGCGAGCACGCGTTGCGCCTCTCGCTCGACGTCGCCCGTATTCTTCTCCAGTTCGCGGGAGCCGCGGAGTTTCGCGGCGATGTGTTCGCTGACGGTGATGGGCGCGTAGAGCTCCTGCTCGCGTGGCTCGACGCAACCGGGGAGGGTGGAGATGACGGCATCCACGTTGCCGTCGAAGAAGAAGGCGGCAGAGCGGCGACGCTTGATCGTGCCGCCAATGACAGGCGGCTTTACGCGGTGCAGCGTCGACTTCCACTTCTCGTTGGTCCAGCGTGCGGTGAGGTCGCCGATGTTGACGAGCAGCGCACCCGGCAGCGGTGATACGTCGTTCCAGCTGCCGTTGTCGCCCAGCACCTGCAGGCCCTTCACATCGTCGGCCCAGAGCAGCGTCACGATGCCGAAGTCGGTGTGCTCGCCCATCCCTATGAGATCGCCGTCGAGCTCCACCCGCTCGCCCTCGGGCAGCGCGTAGTTGTTCATGCGCAGTACGTTGAGTGAATGGTCGGTGTACGCGTCGAAGTAGTTCTTTGGCAGCCCGAGCGCGTCGGCGAAGATCTCCATCATGACGTGGGCTACCGATGTCGCGTTTCGCATCCACAACTCGACATCGCCCTGGAACATCTCCGTCTCGGCCGGCCAGATATTCTCGGAGTACATGGTCGGATCGACACCGGCGGCCGGATAGTCGGCGGCCGTCGCGCCCACGTTGAACGCCTCGAAGAAGTCGTTCATGCGTTCGGCCTTCTCCACACCGAGGCTGAGGCTGAGCCGCTCCGACTTGGGCGGGCTGTAGCCGCGGTTGACGCCCTTGGGAGCGCAGTAGCGCTTCTTCTCCTCGAGTGTGAGCCCGAAGAAGCGATCGCTGGCGCGGCCCAGTCGTGCCCACGACTCGAGCGAGATGCCGTGGCCCGTGACCTGCATGAAGCCGACGGTGCGCGCGGCCTGGTCGAAGGCATCCGCGACCGCCACCTTCTGCTCGGGTGTGCCATCGCCGATGTATGGCGAGATGTCGATGGTCGGAACGTTGAACGGATTCGTCTCGGGCATAGGGGACCTCCTCGTGGGCTAACCTCGGATCACGACCGGCTAGAGCCGATCGTCCGGCGATAGGTATTGGTTATCATTATGCACAGCGAAGCGCCCGATCCTGTTACGACCGGGTTAAATCCTGACGCGGCTGCCGACCTCCAGCACAACGCCAATGCCGACCTCAGCATCGCGGTCGGTGCCGCTATTCGCCGGGCGCGCGAAGCGGGCGGACTCTCGATGCGCGCGCTTGCCCGACTCGCCGAGATCAGCCAGCCATTCCTCAGTCAGGTCGAACGCGGAGCCACCAGCCCCTCGCTCTTCACCCTCTATCGCATCGCCCACGCCCTCGGCATCGCGCCCAGCGAACTTATGCCGGCCACGTCGAATTCCCGCGAGATCCTGGTGCTTCGCACCGGTGAGGGCAGGCGGATGCCCGTCTCCGACGTTCCGGGTGCGGCCGACGGCCGGCTGCTGTCCGCGGGCGCGGAAACCAGGCTTGAAGTGGTCGAATACCGAGCAAAGCCCGGCCAGGATCTCGGCGGCTGGTTCGAGTCAAACGGCGAGATGACCGTCTATCTCGCCGACGGGGCGCTGGAGATCACCCTCGAGGGGCACGGCGCGTGGGAGCTCGCCGCGGGCGACTCGATCAGCCACCCCTCCGATATACGCCACCGCTGGCGAGTGCTGGGCGATGCCGAGGCGTGCATCCTGCTATCCGTCGCGCACTCCCCGGAGGCTGCGGCGCCGTGACGCGACTGCCCCGCACGATAATGCGGGGCAGTCAACCTGGCACAGCGCCGTAACATTTGCGACCCTCCGCGGCGAAAAACGGACGGTCTCGTTTCGTTCACGTTTCGACTTCGTGAAATGTCTCCCGACGCGTGGATTAATTACGCTACTGCGTAGCATAATCGAGGCACCTCACTCCCGCTTCTCCCCTTCTCAGGAATGGATCCTCAATGATTCGACAGAAAATGCGCACCAGCGGTGCCGTGCGCCTCGCTGCCATCAGCGTTGCCGCCGTGGTGCTGTTGGCCGGTTGCAGCCGCACCAATGCAACAACCGCCACCTCCGCGAACGCGACGATCGACGACAAGCCCGCCACGGGCACCGTCACACTGTGGGCGCCGAGCGGCGACGCTACAGGACTCGACAGCATGCTCGCCGGCTTCAAGAAGAACAACCCCAAGGCGACCGTGAAGATCACGATCATCCCCTCGGACGACTACCAGACCAAGCTGCAGACGGCCATCGCGGCGGGAACCACGCCCGACATCGCCCAGCTCTACACCGAGGCACAATCGCAGGTACTCGCGTCGAACACTCTTGCGCCCGTTCCAGCGGGTCTCGTCGACGCGAGCTCGTTCTTCTCCGGCTCGTACTCAGCGGGTGAGGTGAAGGGCATCGCCCACTCCGTGCCCTGGTACTCGTACACCTACGTGGTTCTCTACCGAAAGGACTTCGCAGCCAAGGCCGGCGTCACGCCGCCAAAGACCTGGAGCGAGCTCGTTCCGTTCCTCAAGGGCCTCCAGGCGGGCGGCGCGACCAAGGGCATCGGATACGACGTCGGCTGGGACAGCTACAACGGCCAGGATCTCGCCCTTCTCGCCTACCAGAACGGTTCGACGCTGCTCAATTCGGGCCAGACAAAGTGGGAGCTCGACACCCCGCAGGTCGTCGGCGCCGCCACGCTCGTACAGTCGCTCTTCAGCAACAACCTCGCATCCCCCGACGGACCCCAGTTTCTCGACCAGCAGCCCTACCTCGTGAGCGGCAAGGTCGGCTCGCTCATCACGGGCCCGTGGGTGGTCAGCCAACTCGACAGCGTCGCCAAGCAGAAAGGATGGACGGCCGCACACCTGGGCGCAGCACCGCTCCCCGCGGGCCCGGCCGGAAACTACGGGTTCGTCGGCGGCGGCAGCTGGGGCGTCTTCAAGAAGTCGAGCAACGCATCCTCCGCCTGGAAGGTCATCAAGTACCTGTCGCAGACGAGCACTCAGATCAGCCAGTTCAAGGCCTACGGGAGCCTGCCCGCGGTGACCGCTGCGTGGAAGGACCCCTCGATCACCGGCCAGCCGCTTCTCGACGCCTACTTCACCCAGTTGACGTCGGCCAAGCAGATGCCGAGCGTCAGCGCCTGGAGCCAGGTCGCCACGCTGCTGGGCAACGAACTCGAGTTCGTCGCACGCGGCAAAGAGACACCGGAGATCGCGATGAAGAACGCGCAGTCGCGCGCCGACGCCATCGGAACGGGCACGAAGTAGTCGATCATGGCTCTCGCGCAGATTCAGGAAGTGGGGGCGTCGCTGCGGCGGCGCCCCCACGGGCGACGCCACAACCGCATCGCATGGCTGTTCGTCGCGCCCTTCGCCCTTCTCTTCCTCGTCTTCACGGCGGGTCCCGTGCTCCTGTCGTTGTTCATGGGCTTCACCGACATTCGAAGCGCGGACCTCCAAACGCCCTTCAACGTCAACCTCATCGGGCTCGCCAACTATGCCGCGCTGTTCGCCGACCCGAGCTTTCTGCGTTCAATCCTGAACACGCTCTACTTTGTGGTGATCGGGGTACCGGTGACGATGGCCATCGGGCTGGTGCTGGCGATCATCCTCAACTCGGGCATCAACCGGCTGAAAGGCGCGTTCCGCGTCGCCTTCTACGCGCCCGTCATCACCAACATCGTCTCGGTCGCCATCATCTGGCAATACGCGTTCAACGTGAATGGCCCCATCAACCAGGTGCTCGCGACCATCGGTTTCGCGGGGCCGAACTGGTTGGGTGACGACAAGCTGGCCATGCCCGTCGTGATCCTGCTCGGGGTGTGGCACAACTTCGGCACGGCGATGGTGCTCTTCCTCGCGGGGCTGCAGACCGTGCCGGCGGATGTCTACGAGGCCGCCTCACTCGACGGCGCCGGATCGTGGCGAAAGCTGTTCTCCATCACGATGCCGCTACTGCGCCCGACAACCCTGCTCGTCTCGGTGATCATCACGGTGTTCTACCTGCAGGTGTTCGACGAACCCTATCTGCTGACCGGCGGCGGACCTCTCGGTTCCACCGAGTCGATGGCCCTCTACACGTACCACAAGTTCGGATTCGGCGACTACGGGATGGCATCCGCGTCGTCGTACATCCTCGTGATCCTCGTGGCCGTGGTGAGCATCGTCCAGTTCAGATTGCTGAGGTCGAAGGCATGACATCTCTCGCCCAGGCCGCCCCGCTTGTCGCCCTCGCCCGGAGGGCCCGTCGGCCGTACGCAACCCTGGCCATGACGTACGTGCTGCTCACGGTTGCGGCTCTCGTCACGCTCATCCCGTTCGCGTGGGTGTTCCTCGGCGCGTTCCGCAGCACCGACGAAATCAGGTCGAGCCCGGGACAATGGATCCCCGCGCATCCGACCTTCGATAACTTCATCCGTCTCTTCCGCGACAACGGATTCTCCGTGTATCTGGGCAACAGCCTCCTGGTCGCCGCGATCATGGTCGCCGGCAATCTGCTGTTCGCCTCGATGGTGGGCTACGCCCTCGCCAAGCTGCAGTTCACCGGCAAGCGACTGGTGTTCGGGGCTGTCATGGCGGCGCTCATGGTGCCCTTCGCCGCCACCTTCGTGCCGCAGTTCGTCGTCACCGTCCATCTGGGGCTCATCGACACGCTGCCCGGTATCGCGCTGCCCACGGTCGTGCTTCCCATCGCAATCTTCATCATGCGGCAATTCGCGGAGTCGATCCCCGACGACCTGTTCGAGGCGGCGCGCATCGACGGGGCGGGCGAGTTCCGCATCTTCCTGCGCATCTTCCTCCCGCTCACAGGCCCGGCGCTCGCGACACAGGCGATCCTGACCTTCCTCTTCTCCTGGAACAGCTTCATCTGGCCGCTCATCGTGGCGCAGAGCAACTCCACCTACACGCTTCCCGTCGGTCTCGCCGCCGCCAGCCAGCAGGTGCACACGACCGATTACGGGCTCCTGCTCGCGGGCGCGGTGGTCGTGATGCTCCCCGTGCTCGTGTTGTTCCTCTTCCTCCAGAAATACTTCATCCACGGCATCGCCGCGACAGGCCTCAAGTAGGCCGGGTGTCCCCACGTCATCGAACAGAAAGCAGAACCACCGTGCCAACCAAGACCTTCGGCGTCGATCTGGTCACCTTCTATCACCCCGGATTCTGGGGAGTCGACACCGAAGCTGACATCCAGCGAATCGGCCGCGTCGACCCCGACCGCATCTGGGCCACCATCATGGACGCGCTCGTGGCTGCGGGCGTCTCGGCGATGGAGGTGACGTTCGCGCCGGCGGATGTCGAGACCGCCATTCGCGCGTTCGGCTCGGCGAAGGAGTTCAAAGCCGAGCTCGCGCGGCGCGGACTGCGACTCGCGAGCGGCTTCTGGTCGCCCGACGACTGGAACGCGGGCGCCGCCGCCCTCGCCGACCAGGCCGCGGCGCACGCATCCTTCCTGCTCGACGCCGGGGCGGACACCATCGTGGTGGGGTTGCCTATGCGCGAGACCACAGATGCACTGCCGGCGCGCTTCATTGACCTCATGTTCGCGCAGCGCCTCGCCGATCAGCTGCACTACATCGGGGATGCCACCCGCCGCCTCGGCGTGACGGCGGCAATCCACACGGAAGCCCACTCAGTCTTCTGCCAGCCGCGCGACATCGACCTGTTGCTCTCGCTCACCGACCCTAACTACGTGTGGTTTTGCCCCGACACGGCGCACATCACGCTCTCCGGCGGCGACCCGATCGCGATCGGCGCCCGACATCGCGAGCGCATCGCGATCGCGCATTGGAAGGATGCCTCGGGCCCGATGAGCAAGGACATCGTGATCGACGCCTCGATTCACGAACGGCACCGCGAGTACATGCGCCCGTTGGGGTCGGGCACGGTCGACTGGGCGGCGTGGGCGCAGCTCATGAGCTCGACCCGCGGCAGCGATCTCGTCCTGCTCGAACTCGACGCCTGTGAGAACCCGGTCGCCGAGCTTCAGGCCGCGATCGCGCACCTCGGCACGCTGGGGGTCGAGTGACCGCCATGACACCGCCGCGGGTCTCCGCGCCGGTCGGTGAGATGAAGGGACTGTGGCAGGGCGAGGTCGCGGTGTTCCGCGGCATCCCCTACGCCGAGGCGCCCGTCGGTGAGCTGCGCTGGCGCGGCCCGCAGAGACGCGCCCCGTTCGATGGGGTATTCGACGCCACCGAGTGGGGCGCGACCCCGCAACGGGTGTCGCTCTTCGACGTGACAACCGTGCCCGAGCCGACGATCGAGGGCGACGACATCCTGAACCTCAACGTCCTCACGCCCGCGCGCGGCTTCACCAACCCGGGCGACAGTATGCCTGTGCTCGTGTGGATCCATGGTGGCGGGTATGCGGCCGGCTCGGCCGTGGGCTCCTGGTACGACGGACGATCGTTCGCGCGCGACGGCGTGATCGTCGTGACGATCTCCTACCGCGTTGCGTTCGATGGCTTCGGCTGGCTGCCCGGTGCCGAGCCCAACCGGGGGATGCTCGATTGGATCTGCGCCCTCGAGTGGGTACGCGACAACATCCACGCCTTCGGTGGCGACCCGGACCGAGTGACGATCGCGGGCCAATCGGCCGGGGGCGGTGCGGTTCTCGCGCTCCTCGCTTGCGAGCGCGCACAACCCCTGTTCTCGCGCGCGATCAGCCTCTCGGGCATCGACGTGTGCTTCGCGCCCGCTGCTGCTCGGCAGATCACGGAGGAGTTCGCCGGTCGACTCGGCATCGGGGCGACGGTCGACGAGTTCGACGTGTTCTCGGACGCCGAGCTGCAGGGTGCGGCGCGGCGCTGGCGCGACTCCCTCGCCGACGACAGCGTCGTGATGTATTTCGCGCCCGTCTCCGGCGACGAGCTACTCCCGCGCGGTGTGCATGCCGGGCTCGCCGAGACGGGCCTCGACAAGCCACTTCTGCTCGGCAGCACGACTGACGAATTCGGCGACAGCACGGTGCCGGGCGGCGCCTCGGCGACCGACGTGCTCTTCCGCTCCACCTGCTCTCGCGTCGCGCGGGCCCGACGGGGGTCGAGCAAGACCTGGCTCTACTCGTTCGAGTGGTGCTCTCCCGTCACCGGGAGCGCGACGCACTGCGCCGACATCCCGTTCTTCTTCGATGTGCTCGACGCTCCGGGCATGCAGGACACACTCGGGGCGACGCCGCAGTCGCTCGCGACACGACTGCACGGCGAAGCAGTCGGCTTCGCGCGCGGCGCCATCCTCTCCTGGAACCCGGCCTCGGGTCGCAGGGGCGACGAGGCCCGCATCTACGACACCGTCTCCATCACGGCATCGGGCCGTTACAACGACGTCGTGGATGCAGGACATCACGACGCACCGAGCAAGTAACGAAAGGCCCGACATGCGCGAAACACACTCCCCCGCCGACGTTCTGATCGTGGGCAGCGGGCTCATGGGGGCGGCCGTCGCACGGCAGGTGCGACTCGCCCACCCGCGCGCGCGCATCGTGATGGTCGACGGCGGTTCGACCATCGGATCCATTCCCGGTCAGCATCTGCACGACACCCCCGAGAGGGAGATCTGGAAGCGGTACAACGCCGAGGTCGAGTCGGGCATCCAGTCTCTCTATGTGGGCGCGGAGACCAGCCGCGACATCGGAGACACTGTCGCGGATGCCGATCCCGGCATGTACAACCTCGCCGCGTTCGGCGAACGGGCGGAGGCGATGCCGGCGAGCGCCGTCGCCTGGAACATCGGCGGCATGGGGGTGCACTGGACCGCGGCAACCCCGTGGCCTGCGGGCGACGAGGTTTTCGATCACGGCAATGCCGAACAGTGGGAAGCCGATCTCGAGACTGCGCGCGGCATCCTGCGCGTGCATCCGTCGCCGTTCCCCGCCTCCCTGCCGGGCGCGGCAACACTCGCCACGCTCGACTCGCTGTTTGCCGGCTCGACTGGGCCGGGGCGGCGTCCGCAGGTCATGCCCATGGCGATCGAACCGGTGACGAGCGGGACGATGCCCCGCACGGGGCCCAACCGAATCTTCCCGGCCATCCGCACGGGGGCTGACCCGAACTTCGAGCTTCTCGAGGCGACCCTCGCCGTTGAGCTCGTGCACGACGGCGCGA
>DMKW01000279.1:4456-5108 GCA_003454135.1 Microbacteriaceae bacterium | reverse complement strand
GTACCTCAACGAGCACGCCTTCCTCACGGGACAGGTACTCGTCGACCTCGATCGCCTGGGGCTCACGCTCGCCGACCTGCCGCGGCGCCGCGCGGGAGAGTGGTTCGCCGACTCGCTGTGGATTCCGCAGAACGGCGATGCCCAGCCCTTCCACGGCCAGATCATGAACAGCGTGTTTGTCGACGATGACGAGGCTCCTCTCGCCTACTCGTTCGGCATGTCACTGTACGTTCCCAATGAAATCCGTGCCGAGAATCGGCTCGTCTTCTCGGAAACGGAAGCCGATGCCGCGGGCCTCCCCCGCATCTCCGTCGAGTTCACCTACTCCGCGCGTGACCGCGCCCTCATCGACGACGCGCGCGCGACTATGAAACGCACGGCCGAGGCGTTCGGACCGTTCGATCCGCAGACCGATTCGATGCTGCTCGCACCCGGATCGTCGCTGCACTACACGGGCACGGTGCGCATGGGCGAGGCGGACGATGGCACGAGCGTGTGCGACCCGGAGGGCAGGGTCTGGGGGTTCGACAACCTGTACGTCGCGGGCAACGGCGTTGTGCCCACTGCGGTGGTGTGCAACTCCACGCTCACTGGCATGATCACGGCGGTGCGCGCGGCTCGCGCTGTCTCGCGGCGGTTCGAGTCGGTTCGG
>DMKW01000279.1:0-4196 GCA_003454135.1 Microbacteriaceae bacterium | reverse complement strand
GAGGCCGACGGTACACACTCGAGAGGTGAGCGAATGGATGCCCCCGCACGTATCGATCCCGCAATAATGAGGAAGCTCAACACGGGAACCTGCCTCCGCATCGTCCGCGACCGCCAGTCGCTCACCCTGGCTGAGCTCGCGAAGGCGAGCGGGCTCTCTCGGCGCACGGTCGAACTCATTCTCGAGGGACTGCTCGCGAGCGGGTACGTCGTCGAGACCGAACCGTCGACCGAATCGCGATCCGTCGGGCGACCGGCGCGTGCCTACTCGTTCAACCCGCGGACCGCCTACGCGATGGCGATCGAGATCGGCGAGGACATCGTGGCGGTGTCGATCAGTGACCTGATGGGAGCGTCCGTCGGCAGCGAGCGGAAGTCCATCGACGGTGACAGCAAGCGAGCCGAGCGCATCTCTGCTGTGCGGGCATCCGTCACCAGGCTATTCGACCGGCTCGGAGTGGAGCCATCGGAGGTGTGGGCGGTGACGATCGCCTCCATGGGGGTCGTGCGCGACAGCGGAATGGTGGACCTGCGCAGGAAGAACGGCGACCTCGTGATCGCGGGCGGCGACTGGTCGGGCTTCTCGCTCGCCGACGAACTCGGCGACCTCTTCGACTGCGAGGTTTTGGTGGAGAACGACGCGAAACTCGCGGCCGTCGGTGAGGCGTGGCAGGGCGCGGCGCAGGGCGTGGACAACTTCGTTTTCGTGCTCTCCAACGGGGTGCGATCGGGCGTCGGCATCGTCATCGACGGGGAACTGTACCGCGGCCACGACGGCCAGGCAGGCGAGGTGTTCTGGGCAGAATCGTTCTTCAAGGTGGGCCGCGCGCTTCGGCCCAACGCGCTTCTGCAGCTCGGATCGCCGGATCCGGTCGAGCGCCGCATAGCGGAGACCGTGCTGAGCCGGGCGCGCGAGGGGGACGCGGACGCCGTGCGGGCCGTCGCCGATCTCGCGCTGGACTTCACTCCCGCGCTTCACGCGATCGCTTGCCTGCTCGCGCCCGAGATGCTGGTCATCGGCGGCACGACGAGCCAGGCGGGCGACCTGCTCGTGCCCGCCATCGAAGCGGAATTCGCTCGCCTCGTCTCACCCGGCACTCAGCTGCGGGCATCCGAGCTCGGCGACGACGCCGTCATCCGCGGCGCGCTCCGCCTCTCACTCAGCCGCATCGAGGCCGAACTCTTCTCGGGCGAGGAACGACCTGCTCGCCGCCGCGTGCCCGCCTGAACCCCCAGCCACGCCACTGACCATTATCGGAAGGACTCCCCTATGACCATCGATGACCTCGCCCGCCGCTTCGCCATCGAGCTTCCCGCTTGGGTGGCCGACGAGCTGAAAGATACGCCCGACATCCTGCTCACGCGAGAAGACCGCATGGCGCTCGTGCACCGCCTCGCCGCGCGCAACTTCGTCGAGGGCAACGGCGGCCCCTTCGCGGCGATCGTCATCGAGCGCGAGACCGGGCGCCTCGTCTCGATCGGCGTCAATGTCGTGCTCGCGTCCGGCGTCTCCTCTGCGCACGCCGAAGTGGTGGCGTTGGGCATGGCCCAGACCCGTGTCGGGGGCTGGGACTTGGGCGGCAGGGATGTCGCGGCCCACGAGCTCGTGGTCAACTGGCGGCCGTGTGTGCAGTGCTACGGCGCCACGCTGTGGTCGGGTGTCACATCGCTCGTCGTCGCCGGCTCAGGACCGGAGCTCGAAGAGATCACCTCCTTCGACGAAGGCCCCATGGTGGATGACTGGGCGGAGCAATTCGAAGCCCGAGGCATCTCGGTGCTCGACGGTGTGCTGCGCGACGAAGCCATCGCGGTCTTCCGCGACTACGCCGCGCACACTGCAGCGGGCAAGGCGCCGGTTTACAACGCCAGGGCCACGTCGTAGTCGTCAGGCGATAGAGCCGCGCACATCCACTCGGTTGATGCGCTCCGACTGGACCGCCCGGGGTCTTTTAGCCGCTCGAAATCGCCGATCATTGATGCCGCGCAACAAGCCGCGGTCGGGTGCGCCCGTATTCTTGTCTCCCTGTTTCGGCGTCAATGCCCTCATGAGGTCGGACCCGATACATCGGTGTACTGCAATTCGCCTCTCGGGCGTGCAACCGCGGAAAGGCCTGGATCGCGCCATTCACGACTAGATAGTCACAGCGATGAAGAGCGTGCCGCCAACAGAGATCACGAGTGCGACTATCGATGCGGCAATGGCTCGCACTGTAATCTCGGGCGTCCAAGGGACGCCTAGAACTGGAACACCGATGAGGATTCCAGCGAGAAGCAGTCCCCCGAGTCAACAAAACTCGGGGCAGTCCCGACCGCTGGTGTTCCCAACTCGGAACGGTACCGTTCTCGCGACCGCTAAATACCAGAAGTGGCTCGAGCTTGCGTTCGCGGGACAGAATTCTTCCAGGTCACTCCACACGCTCTTCGTCGGACCACCGCCAGCCTGCTGCTCGCGGCCAATCCTGCGAGCCTGTTCGAGGTCAGCCGCATGCTCGGCCACAGCAGCGTATCCGTGACCGAGAAGGCGTACCTGTCCAAGAGCGTGACCCGGCCAGACCTTTCATCTCCGGTTCAGGAGCTCTACACGTAGCCAAGAGAAGCCCAGGGCAGTCGCATCGCCGCGACTGCCCTTTTTTTCGGCCCGAAGGCACCCCCGCCCTGCGAGATTCGCGTTGATTGACACGGCTTGAATGAAAACGTGACATCAAAGCGTGATTTCAGACCCTCGGAAAAGGAAAATTCCCCCGCAATCTCAATGATTACGGGGGCTAAATGTGGATCCAAGGGGATTCGAACCCCTGACCCCCTGCATGCCATGCAGGTGCGCTACCGGGCTGCGCCATGGACCCAAGAAACGTGGTGCTTCTCGGCAAAACACCTGATCACTCGAGACATCTCGCAACCGGGTGTTGTGGCTGTTCGAGTATAGCGGAAGGTTCTCGGGACGTCTGGCGCGGCCTCGCGGGGCATGAATGTCGCCCCGCTCGACACTTCAAGCCTTCGCACGAGGCAGTTACCTCGTGCTGGCCTGCGGCCGCCGGCACGTCGCCGAAGTAGCCAGTTCGATCACCTTCGGCGACTGACGAGCTGCCCAACACCGGGGTCAGGCGAGAGCCGGAACTCATGCCCCCTTGAATACCACCGTCGACATCAGCCAGATCGTTCCCGCGTTCGTGGTCGCACCGGCGCTCGGCGTGGCGCCCACCGCGGTCGGCTGGTCCTCGACGAGCAGGTCCATGTCGGTCACATTGCTGATCGTCGCGCGAGGCGTGAAGCCAGAACTGGCGACCGGCGTCACCCCGAACCCGGAATCGGCATAGAAGCCGAGCGCGAGGCCCGCGGTGGTCGCCGCCGGAGTCGCGCCGGAGACCACGGTGCCGGCAGCTGCGGCGGTTCCGGTCGCCGACTTGGAGACGTCGACCGCCCCCGCGCCGGACACAGCGGACAACCCGGAGTATTCGAGCGCCGCGATCCCGACATCCGCCGCCTTCGAGGCCGTGACGGTGATGGTCGGCTTGGTTCCGCCACCCGCGGTGATGGGCGCAGTCCACACGCTCTCCTCGGTGGCATCCGAGGCGGTGAAGTGCAGAACTTCGGTGTAGGTGTTTCCGGCCGAATCGGTCACCGTGCTCGCCGTTGCGTTCGTCGAGGACCAGACCCCCACCTCGACGATGATCCGATCGCCCGTCGTGATCGCAGCGGGGAGGATAGCCGTCCGTGTCGTGGAGTTTGCCCCATGTGCCGTGATGCTTTGGACGAACTTCGGCGCGGAATTGGGGGTCGCGGAGTTCGACGGCGCGCTCGCCGGACCGGTGCCAATCGCGTTGGTCGCAGACACGGTGAACGTGTAGGTCACGCCGTTGGTGAGCCCGGAAATGGTCGCCGATGTCGCAGGCGGCGACCCGCTCACCGTGGTCGCGGGCTGGGCAACGCCCGCGACATACGGAGTGACCGTGTAACTCGTAATGGCCGACCCGCCGTTGCTCGGAGCCGTCCAAGTCACGGTGGCCTGCGCATTTCCGGCGGTTGCGGCGACTCCGGTCGGAGCCGCGGGCGCCGTGAGCGCAGTCGGCGTGACGGAGTTCGAGGGAGCGGAGGGGGACCCGGTGCCGATCGCATTCGTCGCTGCCACGGTGAAGGTGTACGCCACCCCGGCGGTGAGCCCCGTGACGGTGGCTGTCGTGGCCGGCGGTGTCCCGC
>DMKW01000278.1:19953-21200 GCA_003454135.1 Microbacteriaceae bacterium | reverse complement strand
ATCGTCCTGAACTGACCTGACCTCTCCATTAACCCCGTCGCCAAGGCGGCCGACCGGGTCGGCCCCCGCGAGCCGATTCGCGAGACTCGACCTCGCGGTCCGGGAACAACCCGGGCAGCGCGTCAGTTGCAACCGCCATGACAACTATCGGAATCATCGGTGCAGGAAACATTGGCGGCCAGCTCGCGCGCAAAGCGATCGAGAACGGCTATGACGTGGTCATCAGCAACTCACGCGCACCGGAGACCCTCTCCGCGCTCGTTGACGAGCTGGGGCCGAAGGCGCGAGCGGCGACCTCGACCGAGGCGGCAGAGGCGGGCGACTTCGTGGTCGTGACCATTCCGTTCAAGAACTACACGGATGTACCGGTCGAGCCCCTCGCCGGCAAAATCGTGATCGACACCAACAACTACTACTTCGAACGGGACGGCCACTACCCCGAACTCGACAACGGCACCGCGACCGTCTCCGGGCTGCTCCAGGCCCACCTTCCGCGGTCGAGGGTCGTGAAGGGGTTCAACCACATCACCGCGGCAGACGTGACCGCCGATTCGAAACCCGCCGGGTCGCCCGACCGCCGTGGCCTCGGTGTCGCCTCCGACTTCGACGACGCCGCCGAGCTGCTCACGAAGCTCTACGACGAATTCGGCTTCGATGCGGTCAACGCCGGTGCCCTCTCCGAGAGCTGGCGTTTCGAGCGTGATCGCCCGGCGTACGTCGTGCGCCAGAACGCGGCGGAGCTCGCGGCAAACCTCGCGATCGCACCCCGAACCATCTAGCGGTCGGCGAAACACCCCCGGTGGCAGCCATACTTGACCTGTGGCTGCCACTTTTCTCGTCGTCCCCCAATGGCAAGGCTCCGGCTCGTCGCGCGCGATGCGACTCGTGGATGGGGCGGAAGCGATCCTCGGCGACCTCCCCGGTGCATCCACCGTCTCGGTCGAGATTCCGCTCGGTGCCGGCAGCGACGAGGGAACGCTCGTCAATCGCCTGAGCGCGATCCAGTCGGTGCGAGACGCCCAGCTCACCGCGCTCGGCGCGGTGCGTGGGCTCGCCGTGACCATAGGAGGCGACTGCGGAGTCGAGCTCGCCGCAATCCAGCATGCCGCCGGCGCGAACGACGGCATGGCCGTCGTCTGGCTCGACGCGCATCCCGACCTGCACACCCCGGAGACCTCTCCCAGCCGCGCCTTCCACGGCATGGTGCTGCGCACCCTGCTCGGCGAGGGCGAGCCGTCGCTCATCCC
>DMKW01000278.1:15230-19743 GCA_003454135.1 Microbacteriaceae bacterium | reverse complement strand
GCCGAGGCGGACTTCGTCGACTCGGCCGACCTGCGCCTCATCACACCGGACACCCTCACCCCCGCGTCGATCGCGGAGGCTCTCGGCACCTCCGGCGCCACCTCCGTCTACCTCCACGTCGATCTCGACGTGCTCGACCCGGCCGAGTTCGACGGCCTCGGGTTTCCCGAACCGTTCGGCGTCACGCTCGCCTCGCTGCTCGAGATCATCGCGACGGTGAAGGCGACCCTACCGCTCGCCGGGGCCGGAATCACCGAGTTCGCGCCGTCATCCGCCGAGTCGGCTGGGGACGACCTGGGCAGCATCCTGCGCATCATCGGCGCCATCAGCAGCACCTGACACGACCGCGAGCGACTCACGCACAACACCGATCGAGGAGATGCCAGCGTTGACCGAGACCCCACGAATCACCGTCGAACGGGACGGCCATGTGCTTCGGATCGGGTTCAACCGGCCGGAGAAACGAAACGCAGCCGACCACCGTTTGCTCGCGGAGCTCGCGGTCGCCTACGGGGAACTCGAGCGTGATCCGGAACTCCGGGTCGGTTTCGTCTTCGCCCACGGCGAGCACTTCACCGGCGGCCTCGACCTCGCCGACGTCGGCCCGCGGATCGGCCCGGGCGGGCTCGACATCGCCGCCGACGGCGGCATCAACCCGTGGCAGGTCTCCGGGCAACAGCTGTCCAAGCCCGTCGTGATCGCCGTGCACGGTACGTGTCTGACCCTTGGCATCGAACTCATCCTCGCGAGCGATATCGCGGTCGCCGCCGAGTCGACCGCGTTCGGCCAGATCGAGGTCGCGCGCGGAATCCTGCCGTTCGGCGGCGCGACCATCCGCTTTCCCCGCGCCGTCGGCTGGGGCAACGCGATGCGCTGGATCCTCACGGGCGACAGCTTCGACGCCGCCGAGGCCCATCGCATCGGGCTCGTACAGGAGGTGGTGCCGGACGGCGCGCAGTTCGAGCGCGGCCTCCAACTCGCCCACCGCGTGGCCGCCCAGGCTCCGCTCGCCGTGCAGGCGGCCCTGGCGAACGCGAGGCTCGCCGTGCGCGACGGGGACGCCGCCGCGGAAGCCGAACTGCAGCCCGAGCTGGTGAAGCTCGCCTCAAGCGAAGATGCCCGCATCGGCATGCAAGCATTCGTCACCCGCATGCCGGCCACCTTCGTGGGCCGCTAGATCGCAGTCAAGGAGAAGCCAATGTCCGAAACCACCTACGACGTCATCGTCATCGGCGCCGGAGCCGTCGGCGAGAACATCGCCGACCGCACCGTGCAGGGGGGTCTGAGCACGCTCATCATCGAGAGTGAGCTCGTCGGGGGCGAATGCTCGTACTGGGCCTGCATCCCGTCGAAGGTGCTCTTGCGCAGCGGGATCGTGTTGAGGGCCGCGAAGTCCGTCGGCGGGGCACGGGAGGCGGTGACCGGAGAGTTGGATACCGCGGCCGTCTTCGCCCGACGCAACAGTTTCACCCACGATTGGAACGACGACAGCCAGGTGGAGTGGCTCGCCGGTGCCGGAATCGATCTCGTGCGCGGTCACGCGCGCCTTTCGGGCGAGAGGCAGGTGACCGTGGGCGACACCGTGTACACGGCCCGTCACGCCATCGCGGTGAGCGTCGGTTCAGACTCGCTTCTGCCCGACATCCCCGGACTCGCGGACGCGAAGCCGTGGACGAGCCGCGATGCCACGAGCGCCACGCATGCGCCGTCGAGTCTCGCGATCCTCGGCGGCGGGGTCGTCGCGGTCGAGATGGCGACCGCCTACGCGAGTTTCGGAACGAAGGTCACGGTCTTGGCTCGTCGCTCCCTGCTCTCGGGCCAGGAGCCGTTCGCCGGCGAGACGGTTGCCGCGAGCCTCACCGACCTTGGCGCCGACGTACGGTTGGGCGTCTCCGCGACATCGGCCCGCCGCACCGACGCGGGCGTCGAACTCGCGCTCGATGACGGTTCGACGCTGGTCGCCGGCGAGGTGCTCGTGGCGACCGGACGAGTGCCGAGGACGATGGACCTCGGCTTCGAGTCGATCGGGCTGACCCCCGGCGACTGGCTCGGCGTGGATGACACGATGCGTGTCACGGGGTTCGACTGGCTCTACGCGTGCGGCGACGTGAACCACCGCGCGCTCCTGACCCACCAGGGCAAGTACCAGGCGCGGGCGGCGGGCGACGTGATCGTCGCCCGGGCCAACGGCCGACCGGTATCCGACGGCAAGTGGGGCGCCCACGTCGCGAGCGCGGACCACGAGGCCGTCCCCCAGGTGACCTTCAGCGACCCCGAAGTCGCCTCGGCCGGCCTCACCGCCAAGGCCGCCGAGAACGCCGGCTACGACATCCGCGTCGTCGACTACAACCTCGCCGAGGTCGCCGGCGCCTCCGTGCACGCGGACGGCTACGCTGGCCAGGCTCGCATGGTCGTGGACGAGAAGCGCAAGGTGATTCTCGGCGTAACGTTCGTGGGACCGGATGTCTCCGAGCTCATCCATGCGGCGACCACGGCGATCGTCGGCGAGGTTCCGATCGACCGGCTGTGGCACGCCGTGCCGGCCTACCCCACCGTTAACGAGATCTGGCTGCGGCTGCTCGAAACGTACGGCCGCCCCTGATCGACACGGCCCCTCCGACCGGTCAGGAGAGCAGGCCGGCGTAGACGCCGATGAGCGCCGCCGCCGATGACGCCCAGGTGAAGCCCTCCGCGTAGTGCCGCGCCGACACCGACAGACTCTCGAGCTTTGCCGCGTCGTCGAACAGACGGGCGATTGTGAGCGCCCACGCGCGCGGTTCGCGCGAGTCCACGAGCAGGCCGGACACCCCGGACGACACGGATTCGACGAGCCCACCGCCGCGGAACGCCACGACGGGGGTGCCGCTCGCCGCCGATTCGAGCGCGACGAGGCCGAAGGTTTCTGATCGCGACGTCACGACGGTGACCGTGGCCGCCGCAAGCACGTTGGCGAGCCATTCGCGCGAGACGGCGCCCGCGAACCGCACGTTGTCGCGCACCCCGAGTTCGGTCGCGATCGTTCGGAGGGATGCCGCGTACGCCTCGTCGCCCGGGGTCGCCTCACCGGCGATCACGAGCACGGGAGCCCACCCGCGCATGGCGTGCAGCTCGGCGAGCGCGCGGATCGCGAGCTCCTGGTCTTTGAACCGTTGCACGCGCCCCACGACCGCGATGATCGGGCGGCCGGGGGCGATGGCGAGCTCGGCGCGCACCGCACGATCCGCCGCGGTGGTTCTCGCCGGCGAGAAGAGATCGACGTCGACACCGGGCGGGATCACCCATAGTCGGTCGGTCGGCGCCCGAACGTCGTCGATGAGCGCGGTGACCTCGGCGCCGGACGACGCGACGATCGCGCTCGCCTGGTTGGCGAGATACATTTCGGTGCGCACGCGTTGCTCCGACTCGGCCGGCTGTCCGGGCCCGAGCGCGCGGTTCTTCATTGCAGCCACCGTGTGGAAGCTCTGCACAAAGGGAAGGCCGAGTTCGAGGGCGACCGGTAGGGTCGCGAGTCCGCTGAGCCAGTAGTGCGCGTGGATCAGGTCGTAGCGGCCCTCGACTCGCCCCGCGAGATCGGCCACGGCCTCGCCGAACTCGTCAGCCACCTCGCCCAGGCGGTTCTTCGGCAGCACGCCCGGCTCACCGGCTGCGAGCTCGCGAAGCGTCACCCCGTCCGCCACCGCGGTGACGGCCGGCTGCCCCGTCGAACGAGAGAGCAGATCGACCTCGATGCCGCGCTGGGCGAGCTCGCTCGCGATCGAGAGGATGGCGATGTTCATTCCGCCGGAGTCCCCGGACCCCGCAGGCGCGACCGGCGAGGTGTGCATCGACACCATCGCCACGCGTTCCAACTTCACCGCCATGCAGTCACTGTATTGGCTCGTGCTGCCCGACGGCTGAACGGAAATCGGAGTCTAGTGTTGGGTCACGGATTTCACCGGAGGGGCGTCCCATGCGACTGACGAACACCGCACGGCGCTTCGTTGCCTGGGCGAGACGCGTACCGGGTTTGCGACCCGTGATGCTCTCGCCCGTGGTTGCCCTGCCCGGGTACTGGTTCGCGACCGCGTGCGCGCTCGTCTGGGGCGGCATCCTGAGCCGCGGGCGCGTCTCCCGCACCGGCGGTCTCATTGTGGCGAGGGGATGCCCGCGCTGGGCATTCGGCCGGGCCGGCACGACGATCGGTGCCGTCTATCTCACGCGGGACCACCTCGCCACTGCCGTGCTGCAGCACGAGTCGGTGCACCGCGCGCAATGGAGGCACTACGGGCTCGCCTTCATCCCGCTGTATGTCGCGGCCGGGCAGGATGCCGCACGCAATCGCTTCGAGATCGAGGCCGGACTGGAGAATGGCGGCTACCGATGACGCAATCGCGTGACCCGCACGGCAGAACGATCGTCATCACCGGCCAGGCCTGCGGCAATCGGGCGCACCGCGGACGAGCGGCCGAGTCTCCGCGCCGCGGTGTAACACCGGCTACCACTGGGGTGGGTGCCGCCGCTGCCATAGCAGCCG
>DMKW01000278.1:2758-15185 GCA_003454135.1 Microbacteriaceae bacterium | reverse complement strand
GGCAGACCGGCCTCGGTCTGGGAGACGGGAAGCGTGATCGCCGGCAGTCCGGAGACGTTGGCGAACGACGTGAACGGCGTGTACTGCACCTGCTGCGCGAAGTTGAGTTCGGCATCCTCGCTGTCGTACCAGCCGACGGGTCGCGGTGTGAGCGCGAGCGCGGGCGTGAGCACGGCATCGAAGCGAGAGAACTGGCGGATGATCGAGCGCTCGAACGTCGTGAGCGCGGTGAGCGCGGCGATCAGGTCCCGGGCGGAGATGGCGCGACCCCGTTCGACGAGCCACCGGGTGAGCGGTTCGAGAGAGTCGAGTTCCGCCCCCTCAGCCGGGATCGCCGCCGCGCCCGCCTGCCAGATCGTGCGGAAGTTCGGGGCGTAGCTCTGGTCCGGTTCGAGGCGCAGGTCTTCGATGCCGTGGCCGATTGCGTCGAGTTCGGCGACGGCGAGAGCGAGGGCGGCGGACGCCTCGGCGGAGACGCGCACGTCGAAGGCGTCGTCCCACGGCGAGGTCGTCATCACCCCGAGCTGGAATCTTCCCTCGCCGCGAACGGCGGCATTGAGCAACGCACCGCCGTCCCACCGCGGGGCCCGGAGCGTGAACGGGTAGTCGCCGCCGGCGACCATGGCATCGAGCAGCATCGCGGCATCCGCGACCGTGCGCGCGAGGGGACCAGGCACCGCGAGCCCGGCGAGTTTGTCGATGCCCGTGCCGCTCGGGATGAGGCCGCGCGACGGCTTGAGCCCCACGAGGCCGCACGCCGCGGCAGGGATGCGGACCGAACCGCCGCCGTCGGAACCTGGGGCGAACGGCAGGAGCCCTGCCACCACGGCGACGGCCGCTCCCCCGCTCGAGCCGCCCGCTCCGAGCGACACATCCCACGGGTTGCGCGCCGGCGGGGCGACGAGGCTCTCCGTGTAGCTCGGCAGCCCGAATTCCGGCACGTTCGTCTTGCCGAGGCTCACCCCGCCTGCGGCGTCCAGCACGTCGACGAGTTCGTCCGACTCGTCGGGCACGAAGCCGCTCATGAGGCGCGACCCGAACCCGGTCGGCACGCCTGCCCGGTTCACGAGGTCCTTGTCGGCGAACGGCAGGCCCCAGAGGGGGGCGGTCCGGGGCACGGTGTCGGCGAGGGTGCGCGCCCGTTCGATCGCGGCATCCGCCGTCACCGTCACGAACGCGCCGAGGGCCGCATCCAGCCGCTCGATTCGCGCGAGGTAGTGCTCGGTGAGCTCGAGGGGCGTTACCTCCCCGCGTTGCAGCCAGTCCCATTGCTCTTGCGCGGTCAGGTGATGGAGTTCGAACACGCTTCGAGCCTAGAGGCCGCCCACTCGCATCCGCGCGCCCGTTCGTCGACCGCGCTGTCGCCCGACCCGGCGCACCGAGAACGATCGGGCGCCCGGATGCGCGGGTCTACTCGAGCTCGGCGCGCAGTCGCCTCAGGAGCCGTTCGAACTGCGCGGGCGCGTCCCTGAGCACCGACCGGCCGGCGAGCCGACCCAGCGCGGGCGCCTTCTGTGCGACGTTGAGAATGTAATGCTCCACGTTCGACCCCTTCTCGTCTGGCACGATGCGGTACTCGCCCCGATACCACCAGCCGCCCTGCGCGACGATGAGGAACGCGGCGGAGTCTGCCATGTACAGGGACTGGGAGCCGTCGGCGGGGCGGAGTCGCCCGTCGAGGGCCTCGAAGACGGCTTTGGGCCTCGCCTTCACGTGACCGGCGAGCGAGACGAGCAGTTCGGCGTTCGCCGGGCGTTGGCGCGGGGCTTCTCGCATGCAACGACTGTAGCGCCGGGTCGCCGTGCCGCAGCATCGTTGCGGTCCGATGCCGTGGACGAGACCGGCCCACGGTGATAATGGCCCACCAGGGCCGGCCCCGATTTCTCGTGCACGGCATCGTGCCGGAACTGCCCAGGAGGGCGGCCCGCGGCTGACGTTGTTGCCAATCTAGGCAACCCCCACGACAAAGCGAGCTTCTTTACGGATTGCGAACAACCGTGACGGTTCTGGTCAGGCTCCGTCGATCAGGCTTCGTCTACTTGAGCGACTTCTGCATGAGCACAGTTCCGAGCCAGCGGTCGAATTTGAAGCCGACCTTGCCCATGTGCCCGATCTCCTTGAAACCGAAGCTCTTGTGGATCGCGATCGACGCGTCGGCCCCCTTGTCGGCGATCACGGCGATCATCTCCTTGAGGCCGGCCGCTCGCGAGCGCGTGATGAGCTCGGCGAGCAGGGCCTTGCCGAGCCCCTTGCTCGTCGCGGCGGCACGCAGGTAGATCGAGTTCTCCACGGTGTACCGGTAGGCGGCCTTCTCCTTCCACGGGTACACGTAGGCGTAGCCGAGAATCTGCTCGTTCGGGCTCTCGGCGACGATGAACGGCATGCCGAGCTTCACGATGTGCTGGAACTTCGACCGCAGCTCCCTGAGCGACATGGGCGTCTCGTCGAAGGTGACAGTGGAGTTGGCCACGTAGTGGTTGTAAATCTCACGCACATCGGGCAGATCCTGCAGGCGCGCGTTGCGGATCGTGTACTCGAACGGCACCTGCAGGGGCGGCAGGTTGCGTTGCGCCTCCTTGGGCCGGTGGGTCGCCTGGTATTCCTCCTCGAGCATGAGCAAATCCTACGTCTGCTTTGCTCCCGGATAGCTCGGGGCTAGCCGGGATCGATCGACCAGTCGATGGGCTCGGCGCCCTGGGCCGCGAGCAGGGCATTCGCCCGGCTGAACGGCTTCGAGCCGAAGAAGCCGCGAGACGCGGAGAGTGGACTCGGGTGGGCGGATTTCACGACGGGCGTGTCGCCGAGCATCGGCTCGAGCGAGAGCGCGTCGTTGCCCCAGAGGATCGCCACGAGGGGAGACTTGCGCGCGACAAGAGCGCGGATGGCGGCCTCCGTCACCGCCTCCCAGCCCTTGCGCCGATGGGATGCAGACTCCCCCGGCCGCACGGTCAGCACCCGGTTGAGCAGCATCACACCGCGCTCGGACCACGCGCTGAGGTCGCCGTGCCGGGGCGGCGCGATGCCGAGGTCGTCGTGCAGCTCGCGGTAGATGTTCTGCAGGCTGCGTGGGATCGGCCGAACGGCGCGGTCGACCGCGAAGGAGAGCCCGATCGGATGCCCGGGGGTTGGGTATGGATCCTGGCCGACGATGAGCACGCGTACGTCGTCGAACGGGTAGGTGAACGCGCGCAGCACGTTGCTCCCGGCCGGGAGGTAGGAGTGCCCGGCCGCCACCTCGGAGCGCAGGAAGTCGCCCATCGAGGCGATCGTGCCGGCGACGGGCTGCAGCGCGGCCGCCCAGCCGGGGTCGACGAGCTCGGCGAGCGGGCGCACGGTCATCCCGGTGGCGCCTAGGCGGTGACCGGAGTGAGCGACGACCATGGGAACGCGATCCACCGCGAGGTCTTGCGCCACACGTAGTCGGGCTCGAGCACCGTCGCGGGCTTCGAGTAGAGGCACACGGTGCGCACGTCCGCGCCCGCGCGGATGAGCAGGGCGAGCACCATCGCGAGCGTGCGGCCGGAGTCGGAGACGTCATCGACGAGCAGCACGCGTTTACCGCGCATCGATTCCTCGTCGAGCATGGGCGCGAGGATGATCGGCTCATCGAGCCGCTCGTCGACACCCGTGTAGAACTCGGCATTGAGGGCGCCGCAGCTCTTCACGTCGAGCGCGTACGCGATGGCACCGGCGAGAAGCAGGCCGCCCCGCGCAATCGCCACGACGATGTCAGGAGCGAACCCGCTCCCGTGCACGGTCGCCGCGAGCTCGCGTGCCGCACCCCCGAACTCGTCCCAACCCAGAATCTCGCGCTCGTCGTTTGCCATGCACCAACGCTACCGGCACGCGTGCCGACGACCGAGCCAGTAGCATCCGTCAATGAGCACCCTTCGAGGCAGGTCCGCCGCGACGAAGACGATCGCTCCCTGCCGCGCCGCCCGTTTCGCGTCCGACGCCCGGTGGGTGAGACTGGGATCATGGATCTGAGGGAACTCGCCGTCGAGGCCGCCAACTACCTGGAGCCGCTGCGCTCGATTCGCCGCGACATCCATCGCCGGCCGGAACTGGGCCTGCAGGTTCCCGAGACCCTGGCCCGCGTGTTCGCTTCGATCAGCGAACTCGGGCTCGAGATCCACGAGTCCTCGACCATCTCGTCCGCGGTCGTGCGCATCGTGGGCGACCTGCCGGGCCCGACCGTCGTGCTGCGCGCCGACCTCGACGCGCTCGCGCTCACGGAAGATTCCGGCGAGGAGTTCTCGTCGCAGATTCCCGGACGCATGCACGCCTGCGGGCACGACCTGCACGCCGCGATCGGTGTCGGCGCAATCCACCTGCTCCAGACGCACAAGGATCAGCTCGCCGGCGAGGTGCTCTTCCTGTTCCAGCCGGGCGAGGAGGGAGACAACGGCGCCGACCGCATGCTCGACGAGGGAGCGCTCGAACGCGCGCGGGGCGAGCTCGTCGGCGCGTATGCCGTTCACGTGACGACGGCGGCGCCGGGCGGAGTCGTCTCGACCCGGCCCGGCCCGCTCATGGCCGGTTCGGCCACCCTCGACGTGACGGTGCGGGGCGCCGGCGGGCACGGATCCGCTCCGCATCTCGCGCTCGACCCCAACCAGGCGCTCGCAGAGATTGTGACGGGCCTGCAGACCATGGTCACACGGCGATTCAACGCGTTCGACCCCGTGATCGTCACGGTCGGCTGGATCCGCGGCGGGGAGAAAGGCACCAACAACGTCATCCCGAACACCGCATCGTTCGGGGCGACAGTGCGCACCTTCTCGCTCGAGAGCCTCGCGAATGTCGAGCGATTCAGCCGCGAGCTCGTCGAGGGCATTGCGGCGGCGCACGGGCTCACGGCCGACGTGGAGTTCCTCTCCGTGACCGAGCCGGTCGTGAACGCCCCCGAGCACGCGGCGCTCGCCGAACGCGTTGCGGTCGAGATGTTCGGCGCGGACGGCTACCGCGAGCTGCCCACTCCGATCGGCGGTGCGGAAGACTTCGCCGCGATTCTCAGGGCCGTTCCGGGCGCCTTCGTCTTCGTCGGCGCGTGCCCACCCGAGCTCGATCCCGCGACCGCTCCATACAACCACTCGAACCTCGCCCGGTTCGACGACAGCGTGCTTCCCAACGCGGCAGCGTATCTCGCCGCGCTCGCGTTCGCGCGACTCGACGAGGTCGCCGCGGGATCCTGACGCTCGCGCCCTGGCCTTCCCGCCCCGTCCGCCCCACAATGGGCCAATTCGCGCAATCGGGGCCGACGCGTTGGCCCCGATTGCACGAACTGGCCCCGCAAGGCGCGGGACACGTCGGCTAGAAGCCCTTGGGCCGCAGTTCGCCCCGGATGACCTTGTGCGGCGCCGCCTGCGCGACCGGCTTGATCGTGACGAGGTCGAGGTTCACGTGGCCCGGAAGCTCGATCGAGTGCACGATGGCCTCGGCGATGTCCTCGGCATAGAGAGGGTTCGGCACATTCTCGTACACGGAGTCGGCACGCGACCGGTCTCCGGCGAACCGCACAAGCGAGAATTCGTCCGTCTTCACCATTCCGGGCGCGATCTCGAGCACGCGGATCGGCTCCCCGGCGAGCTCGAGCCTCAGCACGGCGACGACGGCATGCGCCGCGAACTTGGACGCGTTGTACCCACCGCCGCCCTCGTAGGCGACGTGGCCCGCGATCGAGGTGACGGTAAGGATGTCGGCATGGCCGTCCGAGAACGCCGCGGCCCGCAGGAGGGGGAGCAGCGCGCTCGTGACGCGCTTGACGGCAACGACGTTGACGTCGAACATGCGCGCCCAGTCATCCGCGGAGCTCTCTTCGACCGAGGCCAAGCCGAAGGCGCCGCCCGCGTTGTTGACGAGGGCGTGGACCGGTCCGAGCGCGGCGAGATGGTCGCGCAACGCGTCGACCTGGGTCTGGTCGGTGACGTCGGCGGTGAAGACGTCGCAGCCCGTTTCGGCGGCGAGCGCCTCGAGGCGGTCCGTTCGTCGCGCGACTCCAACGACATCCCAGCCCCGCTCGCGGAACAGGCGAACGGTCGCCGCCCCGATTCCCGAACTCGCCCCGGTCACCACTACTCGTCGTACGCTCACTACCGCTCCCTCAGGTCAGACCTTCTCAACCGTAGCGCGGCCGGGGTGGTCGGTTGCTTCATCGAGATCGACGAGAAACCCCGCCGGGATTCGACCGGATCGCGCCGAGGCCGCCGGCGACTACTCCTCGTACCCGCGGCTGACCCTCTTCGGCAGGGCGAACACGAGGAAGAACGCGGCGAGGGCGAACGCGGCGCTCACGGCGAGCGCGGCGGCCGCGCTGTGCGTGAACCCGATCGCAACGTTCTGCGCTACGGCATCCTTGATCTCGGCAGCGCTCGGTCGGCCGGAGAAGGTCGGCTTGTCGATCGACAGGGTGCCGAAGAAGACGCTGCCGATCACCGCGATTCCGACGGCGCTGCCGAGCCGCTGCATGGTGCCGATGACTCCGCTCGCCGCGCCGGCCTCCTGCGGGTCGACCGTCGCGACGATGAACTGGGCGTTTGGTGCGATGAAGAGGCCGCTCCCGATTCCGGCGACAAGCAGGGGTACGAGCAGATCCCAGTTGGTGAGGTCGGTCGCCGGAATGAGAAGCAGGATGAGCCAGAGTGCCGCGAGGCCCGCGGTGACCATGGCGACACCGATCACGAGCACATTGCGCCCGAGCCTGGCCGCGAGGCGGTTGCTTTGCGATGCGCCGACGATGCTGCCGAGCGCGAACGGGATGGAGACGAGGCCGGATTCGAGGGCAGTGTGCCCGAGACCGGACTGCCAGAGGATCGAGATCGAGAAGAAGATGCTCGTGAACGCCGCGAAATAGACGAGAGCGAGGATCGTGCCACCCGTGAATGCCGCGTGCGAGAACAGGTGCGGGGGAACGAGCGGGCTCTTGCCGCGCCGCGTGTCGAAGAGCTCCCACAGGGCGAAGAACACGATGAGCACCACGCCGCCGGCGATCGACAGGTAGGTCCAGAGCGGCCAGCCCTTGTCCTGCCCTTCGATGAGGGGCACGAGGATCGCCACGAGCCCGCCGGAGACCAGCGCGAGGCCAACCCAGTCGACCCCGCCAGACTCGCGACGGCTCACCGCCCCGCGAGGAAGAAGCGCGACCGCGGCGACGAGCGCGATGATTCCGATCGGCACGTTCACATCGAACACATAGCGCCAGCCCTCCTTCTCGCCGAAGGCTTGGATGAGCAGGCCTCCCACGATCGGGCCGAGCGCCGCCGACACGCCGATGACCGCTCCCATGATCGCGAAGGCCTTGCCCCTCGTGCGGGGCGGGAAAAGCAGTTGAATGAATGCCGTCACCGCCGGCAGGTAGATGCCGCCGGCGAGACCCTGCACGACGCGCGCCACGACGAGTTGCGTGCTGTCCTGGGCGAGACCGCAGGCGAGGCTCGCGACCGTGAACAGGACGAGTCCGGAAAAGAAGACCCACTTGTGCCCGAACCGGTCGCCGAGACGGCCGGCCGGGATGAGGGCGAGACCGAACGCGAGGGCGTAGCCCGAGATGATCCAGGAGAGGGTCGACTCCGAGGCGTCGAGGCTCGTGCGGATCGTCGGCAGCGCGACGTTCACTATCGTGGCGTCGAGCAGCGACATGAACATGCCGATGAGCAGCACCGCGAGGGCCTGCCAGGCGCGTCGCGGCGTGACGGAGAGGGCCGGGACGCTCGCTGCGGTGGTCTCACTCATGGCGGGGGTCCTCTCGGGACTTTTCGTCCGCGATGATGTCGGGAAGTGCGTCGAGAAGTTGTTCGTGCCAGGCGATCTCCCCGCGCCAGCGGGAGAGCTGATGGCGCATCGACCAGAGTTCGGCCACGGTGAGGAATTGGGTGATCGAGGCGAGCTGGGCCTCGTTGGCGGCGAGTGTGGAGCGCAGGCGGGCGAGACGGTCACCGACCACCTCCGGCAGTTCGTCGAGTCCGTTCGGATCCAGGCGCGCGAGCGCGAGGTCGAGGGGATCGGGCTTGATGACGATCTCGGTGAGTCCGTCCCGCCGCAGTTCGTCGAGCGCGCGCGCACCGTCGTCGCTGATGCGAAAGACCTGCCGCTCCGGATAGTTGCCATGCTTCTCCACCCGCTCCGGCACGATGAGGCCCTCGCTCGCGAGGCGCTTCATGGCGCCGTAGACCGCGCTCGCCGCGAAATCGGTCCACTGGTCGATGTGTTCCTCTTCGGCGAGCTGCAGGAGCGCGTGCCCGTGCATGGGGCCGCGTTGCGCGAGCGATCCCAGAATGAAGAGGCGGATGGAAGACACGCGACTACTCTTGCATGACTAGTCTTGAGATCCAAGCCCCACCTGGCGGACCGCCGCTCCATCATTACGCCGCGTGTCACGCCCTATTGCCGTCTGCCGGAGTTCATTCCTATGCTGCTCTCGACGGGGCGTTCGTTCGCCCGGCGTACTCGAGACGCACCATCCACCAACCAAGGAGCACCCGAACATGAGCGACAACGCCGCCGACTGGAAGTTCGAAACCAAGCAAATCCATTCGGGAGCCGCTCCCGACCCCACCACGAACGCGCGCGCGACGCCGATCTACCAGACCACGTCGTACGTGTTCAACAGCGCCGAGCATGCGCAAAACCTCTTCGCCCTCGCGGAGTTCGGCAACATCTACACACGCATCCAGAACCCCACCCAGGCAGTCGTCGAGGAGCGCGTCGCCGCCCTCGAAGGGGGCACCGCAGCCCTCCTCGTCTCCTCCGGCCAGGCCGCCGAGGTCTTCGCCGTGCTCAACATCGCACAGGCCGGCGACCACATCATCTCCTCCTCCTCGATCTACGGCGGCACATACAACCTCTTCAAGTACACGCTCGCCAAGCTCGGCATCGAGACGACATTCGTCGAGAACCAGGATGACGCCGACGAGTGGGCACGCGCGGTCCGACCGAACACGAAGCTCTTCTTCGCCGAGACGATCGGCAACCCGAAGATCAACATCCTCGACATCCGGCTTGTCGCTGACGTCGCGCACGAAGCCGGCGTGCCTCTCATCGTCGACAACACGATCGCTACCCCGTACCTCATCCGCCCGTTCGAGCACGGCGCAGACATCATCGTGCACTCCGCCACCAAGTTCCTCGGCGGCCACGGAGCGGTCATCGGCGGCGTGATCGTCGACGGCGGCAAGTTCGAGTGGAGCAAGAACGTGGAGAAGTTCCCCGGCCTCACCGAGCCCGACCCGTCGTACCACGGTGCGAGCTACACCACGGTGCTCGGCGACGGCATCGCCTACATCATCAAGGCTCGCGTTCAGCTGCTGCGCGACCTCGGTTCGGCCATTGCCCCCGCGAGCGCCTGGCAGCTCATCCAGGGCATCGAGACGCTCAGCCTGCGCGTCGAGCGCCACGTGCAGAACGCCCAGGCCGTGGCCGAGTGGCTCGACGACCACGAGGACGTCGCTTCCGTCAACTACTCCGGCCTGCCGTCCAGCCCGTGGTACGCCAAGGCGAACGAGTACGCACCCAAGGGCGTCGGTGCCGTGCTGTCGTTCGAGCTCAAGGGCGGCGTCGAGGCCGGTCGAGCGCTCGTGAACAGCGTCACGCTCTTCAGCCACCTCGCGAACATCGGCGACGTGCGCAGCCTCATCATCCACCCGGCGTCCACGACGCACTCGCAGCTCACGCCCGAACAGCAGCTCACGTCCGGCGTCACGCCGGGCCTCGTGCGGCTCTCTGTCGGCCTCGAGAACATCGACGACATCCTCGACGATCTGAGCGCCGGTTTCGCGGCCGCCCGCGCGGTTACCGCCGCGGCGCAGAAGGCGTAGCCGCCTCGCCGCACGCTGTACCGCCACGGGGCCCGATGTCGTAACAATGACATCGGGCCTCGTGCGATTGGGGATACTTGCCTAGACATGGATTGGCAAACACCGGAGGACACCGTCCCATCGAGCTTCGTCACCGAAGCCAACGCGAGGGCGATCAGCGGCAAGCCGCCGGCCACCGGGGCATGGCGCGAGGGCGACGAGCCCGGCGACCGCCAGTTCGTGTCGATCGGGGAGCGCACCCTCGAGCGGGGCGGGTACCTGCCGGTCGCCAGAATCGCCTACGAGACGTGGGGCGAGCTCAACGAAGACCGCAGTAACGCGATTCTCGTGCTGCACGCGCTCACGGGCGACAGCCACCTCATCGGCGCCCCGGGACCCGGCCACCCGACGGCAGGGTGGTGGTCCGGAATCATCGGCCCCGGCAAGTACATCGACACCGACCGCTGGTATGTCGTGGCCCCGAACATGCTCGGCGGCTGCCAGGGAAGCACCGGGCCGGCGTCGCTCGACCCGAACGGCCGGGAGTGGGGACCGCGGTTTCCCTACCTCACTATCCGTGACCAGGTCGCGGCTCAAGTGGCATTCTCCGACAGGATCGGCATCGACCGGTGGGCAGCCGTGATCGGCGGCTCGATGGGCGGCATGCAGTCCCTCGAGTGGGCGATCGGGCATCCCGATCGGCTCGAGCGCGTCGCGGTCATCGCCGCGCCGGTGCTCAGCAGCGCCGACCAGATCGCTCTCAATTCGGTGCAGATCGAGGCGATCAACATGGATCCCGGTTTCGCCGACGGCGACTACTACGAGGCCGCGGAAGGCGATGGGCCGTATCGCGGCCTCGCCCTCGCCCGCCGGATGGCGCTCCTCAACTACCGCTCCCCCACCGAGCTCAACGATCGGTTCCAGCGCAGCTGGCAGTCGAGCATCAGCCCGCTTGGCGCCGAGGGCAAGTTCGCGGTGGAGAGCTACCTCGACTTCCACGGCAACAAGTTCACGAGGCGATTCGACGCCAACAGCTACATCCTGCTCGTGCAGGCAATGAACTCGCACGACATCGGACGCGATCGCCGGGGAAGCGCAGCGGCGCTCTCCCTCGTCACCGCCAAGAGCCTCGTCATCGGGATCGACAGCGATCGGCTGTTCCCCGTCGCCGACCAGGTCTTCATCGCGAGCCGGCTCGAGAATAACATCGACGGCGGCCAGTCCGTGGTGATCCATTCCGAATTCGGCCACGACGGCTTCCTCATCGAAGACGACCTCGTCGGCACCGAACTCGCCCGCTTGCTTGCGACCTAAAGGGGGTACAAGCGAGTTCCTGTCACCTTGGCTATGCTGGGTGTACAGAGCGGTCTGTGGCACTACTCGAGCACCCACGGCCGCCGGGAGGAAGACGTTGGCTCTCACGACCAGGCGCGAGCCGTCGGCCATCCGGGTGGCAATCGTCGACGATCATCGGCTGGTGGTCGAAGGGATCACCGCGCACCTTGCCGCGCGCCAAATGGGCATCAAGGTCGTAATCAGCGAATCCTCCTGGTCGGGCCTGCTCTCCCACCCGGAATTCCCGGCAGACGTCACCGTGCTCGATCTCAACCTCGACGACAGCATCGCCATCGGCATCAAGGTGCGCGCCTTGAACGCGGCCGGCACGCGCACGATCGTCATGAGCCGGCACGCCGACGCCTCGTCCATCCAAGGCGCGATTAAGGCCGGTGCCCTCGCCTTCGTGCCGAAGACAGAGACCTCGGACGAGCTCGTGCGCGCGATCCGCTCGGCGGCGGCCGGCGAGCAGTATCGCAACGCGCACGTGACGGGAGCCCTGTCGGAGATCACGGCCTCCGACGATCCCGGGCTCGGCAAGCGGGAGCACCGCGCCCTCGTGCTCTACGCATCCGGGCGCTCGATCCGCGAAGTCGCGAGCGACATGGGCACCACGGAAGAGACCGTGAAGTCGTACATCAAGCGAGGCAGACGCAAATACCGCGAGATCGGCGTGGATCTCGGCACCAAGATCCTGCTTCGCCGCCACGGCATTCGCGAGGGTTGGCTCACACCGGAGTAGCGCCTCTCGCGTGTCCTCGCAAAAATAGCGCGATCCGCTCGCTCTGCCGAGAGGTGTCTAACCCCCACTTTAGGTGCCAGTGTGTGACTATTGCTTACGTGGAACTCATCGCCAAAGAGCGCGATCGTCTTCTCCAGCGCGCCGCTCGGGCCATCGGTCTCGGGTCGACTGTTGTGGCTCTTCTCTGCATCAGCGTTCCGGGCGTGCTGGACCTGGCGACGTACATCGCCGTGTTGCCGTTCTTCCTGCTGCTCGCCTTTTGCCAGTATCGGGTGGGCGTCAACCAATCGGTGGTGTGGGTGCTGCTCGGGGTGGCGTCGGGGCTCGGCATCCTCATCGTGATCCAGCTGCAGATCGGTGCTCCTCCCGGCGTCGCCGTCGGCACCGCGATCGTGCCCCTCGCCGCCGGCTCGATCGCCTCGTTCGCGATCGTTCTGGTCAACGGCGTCGGCCGTCTCGGGCTGCTCGCGATCTCCTTCCTCGCCACGGCGACGCTCGCCGGGTATGCCATTCGGGCCGAGAGCGTGTTCTCGGCGCAGTCCGTCGCGATCCTGCTGGG
>DMKW01000278.1:0-2598 GCA_003454135.1 Microbacteriaceae bacterium | reverse complement strand
ATCTACAGCATCGGCCGCGCCCACCGCGCCGAGCGGCAAGCGAGCGAGACCGAGGCGCAACGCCGCCAGGGTGCGCGCCTGCTCCACGACACCGTGCTCGCCACTCTCACCCTGCTCGCCCACTCGGGCGTCGGGGTCGCCGCCTCGGCCCTGCAACAGCAGGCGGGCGAGGATGCGCGGCTTCTGCGCCAGCTGCGGCTCGGAGCAAGCCCGGTTCCGCATTCGTCGGGCGTCTACAACCTCGAACCGGTGGAAGAATCCGCACTCGGAACAACGCTCGAATCCGTCAAGCAACGCTTCGGCCGCATGGGCCTCGAGGTGAGTTGGCACGGCACCGGCCAGGTGCTGCTGCCGAGCGAGGTGCTCGACGCCTTCCTGCTCGCGCTCGCCGAGTGTCTGGAGAACGTGCGGAGGCACTCGGGCGTCACCGACGCCCACGTCACGATTACCGACGACGAGTCCACAGTTCGCGCCATGGTCACGGATGCCGGGGTCGGCTTCGACCTGAAGGACATCGACGAGGCCCGCCTTGGTTTCAAGGATTCGGTGGTCGCGCGCCTCAAGGATGTCGGTGGCAATGCCCGGTTGTTTTCGTCGCCAGGCGCCGGGACGACCGTCGTGCTCGAGGTGCCCAAGTGATCGGCGGCGCACGGTGACGGAATACGCGAGGCCCGAGGAGAACACCCTCGGCATCATCCTCGGCAAGCGCAACCGTGGCGGGGTGCCGGCCGGTTCCACGGCCGGCCGCGCGATGCGGCAGGCGAGCGCGCGAGGCGCGAGCTTAGGCACGGGCTATCTCGGCATCGGGGCGACGGTTCTCGCGGGAGTTCAAGGGCTCCACGGGCTCGGCATGTTCGTGGTGCACACCCGCGACTACCCGAACGTGCTGCCCGTTGCTGCCGCGTGGCTCATCTACGCGATCGCGATCATCGCAGTGGCCGTGGCGATCTCCATGCGCGGCGAGCTCATGCCGAACTGGATGTTCGCGGCCTACACGCTCGCTCTCGCCGCGGTGGTCGCGCTCGACCTGCTCGCCATCTGGCCGCTGCACGATGTGGGCACCTACGCGACGGCATCCATTTCCGCCGGTTTCGGCCTGCTCGCCGCGCTGACCCTGCGCCGGGCACGGGAGATCCTCGGGGCCGCGGCGCTTCTCGGGCTCGCGCTCGTCGGCGCGATTCTTGCCACGACCCCGCTCACGTCGGCGACGACCCCGGCACAGATCATCGCCGTCGCGGTGGCCGTGATGCCCGCGGTGTTCGGGGTGTTCGTGATCCGGCGCTTTCGACGGATCGTGCAACTCGAGCTCGACCGCGTGCTCGTGCAGAGCACGGTCTCGGCCCCGCGATTCGCCGTGGGCATGCTCGCCTCCGAGGAGCTCGCACGGCTCGACCTCGCGGCGGAGGAGCTGCTCGACTCGGTGTCCAACGGTCGCATCCCGCTCCCCCTCGGTCCCAAGACCGCGTCCATCGCCGCGTCGCTCGCGACGGAGCTGCGCCTCCACCTCATCGAGGGTCGGCGGGAGACCTGGCTGTACCACGCGATCACGGAGTCCGAGCAGCTCGGCAAGTCCGTGACCCTCGCCGACCGGGGAAGCCTCGCCGGCCTGCTCGGACCGCAGCAGCGCGACGGGCTCCTCGCCGCGGTGTGGCTGCTCGTCAACGACCAGGGCAAGGCGAGCCCTACTGCGCAACTCACCCTCGGCCCGGTCACCGCCCCGCGGGAGCCCGGATCAAGGAGCATCACCGTGCCGCTCGTGATCACCACGACCGGCGTCGCCCGAAACCGGGTCGACCCGGCCACCTGGGACGCCATCGGCAAGGTGGGGCGCTTCATCGATTCGACGCAGAACTCCAGCCTGCGTGTCGAGATAGAGTGCGTCGTAGACAACCCGGCAGACCAATAGCATGCAGACCACGTAGTACAGAGAACGGGATGACCAGTGCCTGACACAGACAACCGAATTCGACTCGCGCTCGTCGACGACCACAAGATGCTCCTCGGTGCGCTCACCGAGTGGATCCGCAGCGCGGCGAGCGACATCAACATGGTCGCGGCCGTGTCCACGTGGCCCGATCTGCTCACCCATTCGGAATTCCCCGTCGACGTCGTGCTGCTCGACCTCGACCTCAAAGACAACATCCCGATCTCGCTCAAGATCTCCACGCTCAAGACCACCGGGGTCAAGACCGTGCTCATGAGCACCTACTCGGAGCCGAACGTGGTGCGCGAGGCTCTCGCGGCCGGCGCGCTCGGCTACCTCGTGAAGAGCGAGGATGCCGAGATGATCGTGGAGGCCATTCGTTCGGCGGCCAAAGGCGAGTCGTACATCTCGGCCGAACTGGACCTCGCGCTCAACGCGGGCGACGTGGGCGGCGCCCCGAAGCTCAGCGCGCAGGAGCGGCGCGTCATGGCCCTCTACGGCGGCGGCGAGCCCGTGAAGGCGGTGGCCTTCCAGCTCGGCATCTCCGAGGAGACGGCCAAGTCGTACCTCAAGCGCATCCGCGAGAAGTACCGAGTCGCCGGTATCGATGTTGGCACGAAGGTCGCGCTGCGCAAGCGCGCGATCCAGGACGGCATTCTCATCTCCACCGACGC
>DMKW01000277.1:4097-4368 GCA_003454135.1 Microbacteriaceae bacterium | reverse complement strand
GCGGCGGAGCCCCTCGACGGGCCGTTCGTGGCCGGCGTCGGCGCGATCGCCAAAGTGCTCGGAATCCACATCGTCGCCGGGATGCTCGAGGCGACGCCATCCGGCGACCGGTTCTCGAACACGGTTATCGCGGTAGGCCCGTCGGGCGGGCGCGTGGCTAGTTACCGCAAGATGCACCTCTACGACGCGTTCGGGCAGCGCGAGAGCGAGTGGGTGCAACCGGGCCCGATCGACGCACCGGAAACCTTCGGGTTCGCCGGGTTCACGGTGG
>DMKW01000277.1:0-4065 GCA_003454135.1 Microbacteriaceae bacterium | reverse complement strand
TCCAGACCTGTTACGACCTCCGATTTCCGGAGGTGACGCGGCGGCTCGTGGATGCGGGGGCCGATCTCGTGGTCGTGCCGAGCGAGTGGGTGCGCGGCCCGCTCAAGGAGCAGCACTGGCGCACCCTCGTCACGGCGCGCGCCATCGAGAACACGATCTTTGTCGCCGCGGCCGACCACGCCCCGCCCATCGGCGCCGGCAACAGCATGGTCGTCGACCCCATGGGGGTGGAGCTCGTCACGATCGGCGAGGAGACGGCCGTGGCGGTGGCCTGGCTTTCGATGCACCGCGTCGCCGCGGTTCGGGAAACAAATCCGGCGCTCCGGTTGCGACGTTTTGGCGTGCATCCGCTGTAAGAAGGGTCTCTCCCCATACAATGGAGCCAATTGTTCTGGGGGAGTTCGATGGTGGATCAAAATTACCGAGTCTTGGTGGTCGAGGACGACCCCGATGCAGCGTTCTACACGCGCACGGTTCTCGAGAAGCATGGCTGCATTGTCAAGGTGGTTTTCGACGCGACGGTAGCTCGGGCCGAGGCCAGCGTCTTCGGGCCGGACCTGGTTATCACCGACATCGAAATGCCGGGAATCACCGGACTCGAACTGCTCGCGCAGATCCGTGCCGAGAGTCCCGGCACGCCCGTCGTCGTGATGACCGCTCACTTGTCGATCGACTACGCGGTCGCCGCCATGCGCAGCCAGGCCGACGAGTTTCTCACCAAGCCCGTCTCGTCAGCCGACCTCTTCTCGGTCGTGAAGAGACTGGCCGAAGAGTCCCGTCGTGCGAGGGCAGCCGCACAGCCACGCGAGGTCGTGCAGCCAAGCGACGACGCGGTCATTCATACGGACGTGTGACGGTGCGGGTTCCCGTGGTCGAGTCGAGAGGCCGGCCGTGGTCGCTCTGCGCGGCCGATGACATCGAGGTCGAGTCCAGATGAGTATTCCCGCCCCGGTCAAAGCGAAGGTGAAGGTGCTCATCGTCGACGACAGCGAGGACCAGCGCACCCTGCTCCGTCGATACTTCGAGCGCGCCGGGTGCGAGGTGGCCGTCGCCGCGTCGGCCGAGGAAGCGATCCTGACATACAGCCGCCGGACTCCCGAGCTGGCCGTGATCGACCTCATGTTGCCGGGCATGAACGGTTGGGACCTCACTGAGCGGATGAAGGCCGACCGCCCGGAGTGCATGATCGTGGTGAGCTCCGTGCTCGACAAATCGCAATACCCCGCGAGCGACGCCGTGTTGCCCAAACCGTTCACCGGCGCGCAGGTCCGCAAGGTGCTTCGCGACCTCGTGCCCCGGTGGTCGGCCGAATGAGCGGCGCAGCGGCCCGAGTCGTGATCGCGGACGACGACCCGGACATCCGCGCGCTCGTCTCCATCGCGGTGCGCAAGGCCGGCCTCGATCTCGTCGAGGCCGCCGAGGACGGAACGGCGGCGTTGCTCGCGCTGCAGACCCACCGTCCGGATCTCGCCGTGCTCGACGTCTCCATGCCGGGCATGACCGGGCTCGAGGTCTGTCGGCTGGCTAGGACGGACGCAACGCTCGACGGCATCCACCTCATCCTGTTGACCGCGGCGGTCGACGACCAGTCGAGAGCAGCAGGGCTCGAGGCAGGGGCCGACGACTTCTTTGTGAAACCGTTCAGCCCCAAAGAGCTCGCCGCCGCGCTCTCCGCGCTCATGACCGAGGATCGCTGACCAGATGAGAAGACTCCATGCAGCCACGATGAGGCGACTCTCTGTCGATACGCCGTCGCCCGCGCTCAAACAGCTGCCGACCGCGGTGGTGTTCTCGGTCGCGGTACTCCTGGCGGTCTTCGCCCCGGCCATCGTCGTCATCGACTACGTCGCAATTTTCTCCGCCTGTGTCGTGATGGCGGGGGCCACCCTGCTGTCCCTGTACTTCAGCAGGCTGGGTCGGATCACCCGGTGGGCGCTCATCGTCCCGGGGTTCTCTCTGCTCGGGATCGCGCTGCTCCGGGCTGGCACCGGCGGCGTCCTCTCTCTCTTTTCCGCGCTGCTCATCCTTCCCGTGCTGTGGATCGCGGCCGAGAAGGGCAGGCGCTGGGTCATCGTCGCGATGGTTGGAACCTTCGTGAGCCTCATGCTTCCGTACGCCCTCTACTGGCACGCACCGGAAACCCAGAGCGAATGGCTCCGGGGCATCTTCGGGCCCCTCGTCTTCGGTGTCGTCGCCGCGATAGTCAATGAACTCTCCAGACAGGGCCGGCAGCAGATGTGGTCGATCCAGAGGCTCGCCCAGGAGCGGGAGGGGATGCTCCGAGACACCCTGTCGTTCGCCGGCAAGTTCCAGGAGAACGAGCTGAGCCTCCACGCGGCCAACCGGCTAACCAGGAGTGTGCTCGACGCCGTGACCGAGCAGTCCGTGATCGGCACCGACCTCACCGGCTTCATCGACGTGTGGAACCCCGGGGCCGCCGCCATGCTTGGCCTCACCGCGCACGAGACCCAGGGCAAGCGCTACATCTTCGAGTTCCACGTCGCCGACGAGCTCGAAACCCGCTCACGCGAGCTCAACTATCCCCCCGGAGCGACGGTGCTGAATCCCGGATTCTCGGCGCTAGTCGAGTCGGCACGGCTCGGGCGCGCCGAGGTGCGCGACTGGACCTACGTGCGCCACGACGGCTCGCAACTCTCCGTATCCGTGGCGGTCACCCCGCGCGCGGACGAGGAGGGCGCAACGATCGGCTATATTTTCGTCGCTACGGATGTCACGCAGGCTCTCGAGGTGGCCCGCCTGAAAGACGAGTTCGTCGGCCTCATTTCGCACGAGCTCCGCACGCCGCTGAGCTCGATCCTCGGGTACCTCGAGCTCATGCGCGACGACGACGAATCTCCGCTCTCGGACGAGCAGCTCCAGTATCTGGGAGTGGCCGAGCGCAACGCGCACCGTCTGCTCAGGCTCGTCGGCGATCTGCTCTTCACGGCGCAGGTCGCGTCGGGCAAATTCCCGCTCGACGTCGGCAAAGTCACCCTCAGCGACGTCGTCACGGCCGCCGTCCAGTCCGCAGGGCCGGTCGCCGCCGCGGCAGGGGTCGAACTGCTCATCGAGCTGCCCGGCAAACCCGTCGTCGTGCGCGGCGACGCCGTGCGCCTCGGGCAGGCCTGCGACAATCTCATCTCCAACGCCGTCAAGTTCACCCCGAGGGGCGGCACGGTCACGGTCGCGCTCGGCTCCACCGCCGAGGACGCGATCGTGAGCGTCCGCGACACGGGAATGGGCATCCCCGAGTCCGAGCTCGACCAGCTCTACGCACGCTTCTTCCGCGCCTCGACCGCCACGCGCAATGCCGTGCCGGGTGTGGGACTCGGCCTCACCATCACCAAGGCGATCGTCACCGCCCACGAGGGCGCGCTCGACGTCGAGAGCGAAGAGGGCGTCGGAACGTTGTTCAGCATGTCACTTCCGCTACCGAGAGAGCCGTTGCTCGACGCGGCGTGAGGTTCGTTGCGTCGGTTAACGCCGCAGGTCGGAGAGCTGGGCGGACGCGCGCTCGAGCACGTCCACGCGCTTGCAAAACGCAAAACGCAGGAGTGAGGCGTACTCGCCCTTGTTCTCGTCGCTCACGAAGGCGCTGATCGGCACGGCGACCACTCCAGCGAGCTCGGGCAGCTGTCGGCAGAATGCCGCGGCATCCGCGAACCCGAGCGGCGCGGCATCCGCGACCACGAAGTAGGAGCCGCTCGACCTGCTCACCGCAAACCCTGCCTTGGTGAGGCCGGCGGAAAGCACGTCCCGCTTTCGCTGCAGGTCGCTCGCGATCCCGGCGAAGAATTCGTCCGGCAGCCCCAAACCGACGGCGATCGCCGGCTGGAACGGGGCACCGTTCACGTAGGTGAGAAACTGTTTTACGCTGAGGATCGGCTGCAGCAGCCGGTTGGGCGCGGTGAGCCAACCGATCTTCCAACCGGTGGTGTTGAAGGTCTTGCCGGCGCTCGAGATCGTGACGGTGCGCTCCCAGGCCCCCGGGAGCGTCGCGATCGGCAGGTGTTTCGTTCCGAAGGTGAGGTGTTCGTACACCTCGTCCGTCACGATGATCGCGTC
>DMKW01000209.1:4734-6026 GCA_003454135.1 Microbacteriaceae bacterium | reverse complement strand
CAGCAAACGCAACGAGCGGTCGCGGATCTGTTTGCTCTCCGCCTTGGTGAAGTCGCTGCGCTCTTCGCCGGTAACTCCGGTGACGCTCATGCGTCGGCCCTTTCCTCTAGTTGCAGTTCCGCCGGACCGGACGCGTCGTTTCGCTCCCGACGTTCTTCGTCTTCCAGGCTCGAGATCACGAACCGGTAGTGGTCGCTCGAGAGCAGCAGGTCGTGATGCCGCCCAACGGCCGTGATACGGCCACCCTCAAGCAGCGCAACCCGGTCGGCGAGCATGACCGTTGACGGCCGGTGGGCCACGATGAGCCCCGTGGTCGATGCGAGCACGCGTCGCAACGCCGCCTCGACGAGCGCCTCGGTGTCCACGTCGAGGGCCGAGAGAGGGTCATCGAGCACAAGCACCTCGGGCTTAGCCGCGACGGCGCGCGCGAGCGCGAGCCTCTGCCGCTGACCGCCGGAGAGGCTCAACCCCTCTTCACCGACCCTCGTATCGAGCCCATCCGGCAGCTCGTACACGAAACCGGACTGGGCGATGTCGATCGCCTCGGCGAGATCCTCTTCCGTGGCGTCCGGACGCCCGAGCAGCACGTTGTCGCGCACCGACGCCGAAAAGAGCGTCGCATCCTCGAACGCCATCGACAGATGGGCGCGCAGCTCCTTCAGGCGCAGGTCGCGGATGTCGACGCCGTCGAGCCTGATCGCTCCGCCGGTCACGTCATAAAGGCGCGTCGTGAGCGCGGTGAGCGTGGACTTGCCGCTGCCCGTGAGCCCGACGAGCGCCATCGTTTCCCCCGGTTCGAGCTCGAGGTTCACACCGTCGAGCAGGTCGGCGTATTGCGCCGGCGAATCCTGGTAGCGGAAGTGCACCTCGTCGAACACGAGCCGTCCCCGGGCATTGGCGACGGTCTTCGGGTGCTCGGGATCGACGATCGTATTGGGCGAATCCATCACCTCGAAGAAGCGGTCGGCCGCGGTTCGCGTGTCAAAGGTCATCGACAGCAGGAACCCGATCGACTCGACCGGCCAGCGCAGCACGGTCGCCGTCGCGAAGAACGCCACGAGCTGGCCGACCGAGAGCTGGCCACCCGCCGCAAGCCACACCCCCGCGAGCAGGCAGAGCGCGAAGGTCACATCGGGCACGAGCAGGAGCCACAGCCAGATGCCGGCGATCGCCTTGGCTTTCTCGATCTCCGTGCCACGCAGGTCCTCGGCTCGCGACGCGAAGTTCTTGAGCGCGTACTGGCCGCGACCGAATGCCTTGAGCACCCGGATGCCGTGCACCGACTCCTCGAC
>DMKW01000209.1:0-4614 GCA_003454135.1 Microbacteriaceae bacterium | reverse complement strand
GGAATCGAGCACACCACGAAGATCAGCCCGAGCACCCAGCTGATCGAGATGAGGAACAGGAAGCCGACGAGGATCGTGATCACGTTCACGACGAGCAGCACGATGCCGAACGACACCCAGCGCCGGATGAGGTTGAGGTCGCTCACGGCGCGCGAGAGCAGCTGGCCGCTCGCCCATCGGTCGTGGAAGCCCACGGGCAGTTCCTGCAGGCGCATGTAGAGCGAATTGCGCATGTCGGCCTCGACCATCGTGCCGGGCTGCAGCACGAACCAGCGGCGGAACCAGATCATCACGGCCTCGAGCACACCAAGTGCGAGCACGGCGGCCACCGGCCACCAGATCTGGCTCGCGTCGCCCTCGCGAAGCGGCCCGTCCACGAGCGCGCGAAGCACCTGAGGGATCAGCAGGGCCACGAGCGCGGCGATGAGCGCAACCACCATGCCGAGGTAGATGCGCGGCATGGCCGGTCTCGCGTAGGGGTAGAGGCGCAGGATCGAGGCGAAGGTGCCCCGGCGTTTTTGATCTGCAGACACAGTGATTCCTTGGAAGCGGGGGTCGTCGAGGTCGACGATCCGAAATTGTCGAGCGAGGAGGGGTGAGTCGGATGATGCCGGCAGCGGGCCGAAGAAGGCCTCTCGTCTACCGGGTTCCGACTGGTGTCACGGACGGACGGACGGCGACACGCTTCGCGCCTGCAGTTGCGAGAAAGGTGTAGATCATGGCGTCCTCCTGGGCACGTATGTTTTTCACTCTGGTCATGGCCGCGCCCGTCCCTCACCCTCACGGGTGAGCGACGACCGAACAGCCTTACAGGATATGCCCGGCTATTTCGTTCCCGCAAGGGGACGCGCACAATGAGGGCGCGAGAACGTCGCGCTGAGTCGTCAGCGCACCCGAACGGAGAGGCACGTGACACAGCCCTCGAGCTTCTCGAACTCGCTGATGTCCACGGTCACCACGCGATAGCCGAGATCGGCGATGAGAGCGGCGCTCGCGGGAGCCGACGCGGCCATGAGCACGGTGTCAGGCGCGAGCGCCACGACGTGGGCCCCGCCCTCCTCGGGCATCGGCAGGAAGCGGTCGAAGATGGCAGGGTCGTCGACCACGGCCGGGTAGCCAATGATGGTGCCGTCGGGAAGAGCCGTCACGGCGCTCTTGAGGTGCAGGGCCTTCGTCACGGGAACGGCCACGACCATGAAGCCGAGCTTCGCCACGATCGCGCGGAGCTGTCGGATACCCTCGGCATTTGTTCGCCCTCCCCGGCCGACATAGACCGTCGAGCCCACCTTGAGCACGTCTCCGCCGTCGAGCGTGCCGGGGAGCTGGATGCGCTCGATGCGCAGCCCGGCCTCGCGCATCGTCTTCTCGGCATCCGTGATCTCGTCGCGGCGCGACTCGGCGCCGGGGCTTGTGATCACGGCGGTGTCGCCGAAGAGCACTACGGCATCCTCGATGAACACCGAGTCGGCGAGGGCGTTGGCAACCGGCACCTCCACGATGTCCCAGCCGTTGTCCACGAAGGCCTTCACGTACGCGTCCCACTGGTCGTTGGCGAGGTCGGCGTCGATCGGGGTGCGTTCGACGTGGGTGACCTGTCCGTCCGCGAGGTTTTCGGCCGGTGCGCGCACGAACGCGATGCGGCGGTCGCCGGGCCGACGGACTTCTCCGGCTTCGATGAGCCGGTTCCACACCCACAGCCCCACCGTGATGGTCGCGAGCACGACGGTCACCACGAACACGAGGTTCGGTCCAACGAGCGTGCCGAGCAACTGGCCCAGAATGGAGCCGGTGATCACCGTGCCGCGCGCCACGATCGAGATCGCGGTGCCGAGAACGGCCGCGAGGATCGCGGCCACGATGGAGGCGATGAGCCGTACATACCAGAATCGATATACACCGACGAAGGCGAAGATCGCTAGCAGGACGAAGGCACACAGGCTCGAGGCGAGAAAGTAGTCGCCGAGCTGACCGAGGGTCGTCGAATCTGCCCCGGCTCCCACGAAGAAGAGCAGCACCGTCACGACCTGCGCCGTGACGGCCACGGCGAGGGCCGACGCGAGAGCGGCGGCGAGTGCGCGCAGGAATGGGACGGGTCGAGCAATCACGGTCATGGGTCTCGACCCTATTCGATTGCAGCTATGCGCGGGCTGGGCTAGTGGTAGAAGTGACGCTCGCCGGTGAAGTACATCGTGACGCCGGCCTTCTTCGCGGCCGCGATCACCTCTTCGTCTCTCACCGAGCCGCCCGGCTGGGCGACGGCCCGCACGCCGGCCTTCAACAGGATTTCGAGGCCATCCGCGAACGGGAAGAAGGCATCGGATGCGGCGACCGAGCCGAGCGCCCGGTCGCCCGCGCGGTCGACGGCGAGGCGGCACGAGTCGACACGGTTGACCTGGCCCATGCCCACGCCGACGGAGGCGCCGTCGTCAGCGAGCAGGATCGCGTTGGACTTGACCGCGCGCACGGCACGCCAGGCGAACTCGAGGTCGGCGCGCGTCGCGTCGTCGGCCTCGACGCCCGAGACGAGCTGCCAGGAGTCCGAGCTGAACTCGTCGAAGACGTCGGGCTGCTGCACGAGCAGGCCGCCGCTGATCTGCTTGAACTCCACGGCATCCCGGTGATATCCGGCCGGAAGCTTGAGCAGGCGCAGGTTCTTCTTCGTCTTCAGCAGGTCGAGGGCCTCCTGGTCGAAGTCCGGGGCGATCACAACCTCGGTGAAGATGTCCTTGACCCGCTCGGCCATCTGAATGGTGACCGGTCGGTTGGCGGCGATCACGCCGCCGAACGCCGAGACGGGGTCGCACTCGTGTGCGCGCAGGTGGGCCGAGGCGATGGGGTCGCCGGCTCCTCGCGCCACGGCGATGCCGCACGGCTGCGCGTGCTTGACGATCGCGACGGCCGGTTCGCTGAAGTCGTAAGCGGCGCGCAGGGCGGCGTCGGCGTCGACGTAGTTGTTGTACGACATCTCCTTGCCGTGCAGTTGGCTCGCCTGGGCGATCCCCGCGCCGTGCTCCGACACATAGAGCGACGCTTCCTGGTGCGCATTCTCACCGTACCGCAGCACGTTCTTGAGCGATGCCGTCACGGTGAACTCGGTCGCCGAGGCACTCCCTTCGAGGGCCTCGGGGAGCGGATGCGTCGCCCGGATGCCAATGTTTCTCGCGAAGAAGTCGGCCACGGCGGAGTCGTAGGCCGCGGTGTGCGCGAAGGCCTCGCCGGCGAGCCGCTGCCGCTGGGCGAGGGTCGTGCCGCCGAGCGTGACGGCCTTGATGATCTGCCGGTAGCTCTGCGGCGAGACGGCGATCGCCACGTTCGCGTGGTTCTTGGCCGCGGCGCGCACCATGGCCGGGCCGCCGATATCGATCTGCTCGATCGCCGCATCCCCGGTCACGCCCGACGCGATGGTCTCGACGAAGGGGTAGAGGTTGACGACAACGAGTTCGAACGGCTCGATGCCGAGCTCCGCGAGTTGCACCTCGTGGCTCGCGAGCCTGAGGTCGGCGAGGATCCCGGCATGGATGGCGGGGTGCAGCGTCTTGACCCGTCCGTCGAGCGACTCCGGAAATCCTGTGACCTGGGCGACCTCGGTGACCGGATGCCCGGCATCCGAAATCGTTTTGGCCGTCGACCCGGTGGAGACGATCTCGACCCCTGCCGTCGCGAGCGCGGCGGCGAGTTCGAGCAGGCCGCTCTTGTCGCTCACCGAGATGAGCGCGCGCCTGATCGGGATGGCGTCGCGCGAACGGTAGTCGGATGGGGCGTGGGTGGGACCGCTCATGCGTCGGCAAGCTCCTCGAGGTTGATGGTTCCGTTGGCGATGTCGAGCACGGTCTGAACGAGCAACTCGCGCTCGACCGGCTTGATGCGTTCGTGCAGGGTCGACTCGGTGTCGCCCGGCAGGATCGGCACCCGTCGTTGGGCGATGATCGGGCCGGCGTCGACACCGTTGTCGACGATGATGATGCTCGCCCCGGTCTGGCTCGCGCCCGCCGCAAGCGCGTCCCGCACGCCGTGTGCGCCCGGGAACTCGGGCAAGTATGCCGGATGAGTGTTGATCAGGTTGGGGCTGAGGGCCGCGATCACGCGCGGCGGCAGGAGCTTCATGAAGCCGCTCAAGATCACCAGGTCGGGCTGCCACTGTTGGATCTGCTCGAGGATCGTGTCACCCCAGCTCTCCCGGTCGGGAAAGCTCGAGAACGCGACCGCGAACGTGGGGATGCCGTAGGCCTCGGCGTGCCCGAAACCTTCGGCGTCGCGATCGGCCCCGACCGCGACGACGCGGGCGGGGAACTCGGCATCTTCCGAGGCTTCAAGGAGTGCGCGAAGGTTCGACCCGCCGCCGGAGATCAGGACGACCAATGAAAGCACCCTATGAGCCTATCGCGGGCGGCCCCGCGCCCTCGCCGGCCCCGCGCATCCCGGACCGCAAGCCTCCCCGCATCCCGAACCGCGTCTCTCCCCGCATCCCGAACCCGCGTTTCTCCGGAGGTTTTTCGCTCGAGCCCCATTCCACGCCACTGGAATCGCGAAACAGGCCGCGAAATGACCACACCTCCGGAGAAACGCGTGTTCGGGATGCGCGGGGCTAGTACTACAGTCGCGTTTAGTTTGATG
>DMKW01000029.1:18094-18227 GCA_003454135.1 Microbacteriaceae bacterium | reverse complement strand
GAAAATAGTGGATGCTGGCTCCCATGTACGCGACCACGGAAGACCAGGCACTGATTGTGCAGATGGTCCGTGAGTTCGCCACGAAGTCGCTCGCGCCACACGCCGCGGAGTGGGATGAGACCCACCACTTCCC
>DMKW01000029.1:5573-17822 GCA_003454135.1 Microbacteriaceae bacterium | reverse complement strand
GGAGTTCGGCGGTTCCGGACTCTCGCGTGCCGACTCAGTGCGCATCTTCGAGGAACTCGCCAAGGGCGACACCACGATCGCGGCCTATATCTCGATCCACAACATGGTCACTTGGATGCTCGACAGCTTCGGCGACGACGCACAGCGGGCAGAGTGGATTCCCCGGCTTGCGTCGATGGAGGTGCTTGGCAGTTACTGCCTCACCGAGCCGGGTGCAGGCTCCGATGCCGCGGCTATCTCCACCAAGGCGATTCGCGACGGCGGCGACTACGTGCTCGACGGCGTCAAGCAGTTCATCTCCGGCGCGGGTACCTCCGGCATCTACATCGTGATGGCACGCACCGCTGACACCGGCGGCCGCGGGATCAGCGCCTTCCTGGTCCCGGCCGAGACCCCTGGACTCTCCTTCGGGCCGCTCGAGAAGAAGATGGGCTGGCACGCCCAGCCCACGCGCCAGGTCATATTCGACGGCGTACGCATTCCCGCGTCGAACCTGCTCGCGCATGAGGGCGACGGTTTCGGCATCGCGATGAGCGGCCTCAACGGCGGCCGCCTCAACATGGGCGCATGCTCGCTCGGCGGCGGCCAGGCAGCGCTCGACAAGACGGTCGACTATCTGAAGGAGCGCACGGCATTCGGCGGGCCGCTGATCAACCAGCAGGCGCTGCTATTCCAGCTTGCCGACATGGATACCGAGCTCGAGTCGGCCCGCACGCTCTTGGCGCGCGCCGCAGACGCTCTCGACAACGGCGATGCCGACATGGTGCGCCTGTGCGCCATGGCCAAGCGCGTAGCGACCGACGCTGGATTCAATGTGGCTAACGCCGCCCTGCAACTGCACGGCGGCTACGGCTATCTGGCCGACTACGGCATCGAGCGGATCGTTCGCGACCTCCGCGTGCACCAGATTCTCGAGGGCACGAACGAGATCATGCGCCTGATCGTCGGTCGCAGTATCGCCGGCGCATGACCGCGACCGTCGAAGCCGAGGTGCTCGTAGAACGACGCGGGAACCTGGGACACATCCTCCTAAACCGTCCGCGCGCGCTCAACTCGCTCACGCCCGGCATGGTCGCGACCATCGCATCGACGCTCGCCGAGTGGCATGACGACGACGTGGTGCAGGTCGTCGCAATCTCCGGTGCGGGCGAGCGAGGGCTATGCGCGGGTGGGGATATCGTCGGCATCTACTCCGACCTCGTCGCCGCAAGCGGTGCAACCGCCAGGTTCTGGGCCGACGAGTACCGACTCAACTCGGCGATCGCCAATTATCCCAAGCCCGTCGTGGCGATCATGGACGGTCTCGTGCTGGGTGGCGGGGTGGGCATCTCGGCGCATGCCTCGGTGCGCGTCGTCACCGAGCGCAGCAAGGTCGGTATGCCCGAGGTCGGCATCGGCTTCGTGCCCGACGTCGGCGGCACTTACCTGCTTTCCCGCGCTCCTGGCGAGCTCGGCACGCATTTCGCCCTCACCGGCGCCTCGATGACAGGCCCCGAGGCGATTGCGGCCGGATTCGCCGATCACGAGGTGGCAAGCGCCGACCTGCCCGACCTGCTCGTCGCGCTCCAGGGCGGCGATGCCGCGGGCTCCGTGGCACGATTCGCCGTGCCGCGGCCGGTGCCTGTTCCGCGAGCGTGGATCGACGAGTGCTACAGCTCTGATGACGCTCTCGAGATCCTTTCCCGACTCGAGGCATCGTCTAGCGACGATGCCCGCGAAGCTGGGGCGAGCATCCGCGCGAAGTCGCCAACCAGCGTCGTCGTCACCCTCGCGAGCCTGCGGCGCGCGGCACTGCTTCCGAGCCTCGAGTCGGCGCTCGACCAGGAGTACCGGGTCGGCCTGCGCATCATCGAGGGCGGCGAGATGATCGAAGGAATCAGGGCGCAGGTAATTGACAAGGATCGCACCCCGCAGTGGAACCCCGCGTCGATCGCTGAGGTCGACGACGCCGCAGTCGACCGGCACTTCGCCGATCTTGGCGACCGCGAACTCGGGTTGCAGTCGACGACCGCCACGCAAAGGAGCGCATCATGACAAAAGTCGCATTCATCGGCCTCGGCAACATGGGGGGACCCATGGCGGCCAACCTGGTATCGGCCGGCCACGAGGTCACAGGTTTCGACGTCGTGCCCGCCGCCCTCGACCACGCGCGTGAGACCGGTATCGCTGTAGCGCCAGATGCCCGGACCGCAGTATCGCAGGCCGATGTGGTCGTCACCATGCTACCGAGTGGCAAGCACGTCCTCGACGCCTACACCGACGGCCTCATCGCTGCGGCGCCCGCCGGAACCCTCTTCATCGACTCGTCGACGATCGACGTCGAGGATGCCCGCACCGCACGCGAGCTCCTCGTGGCCGCCGGCCACCGTGGCATCGACGCCCCTGTGTCGGGCGGCGTGGGTGGTGCCGCCGCAGGCACCCTGACCTTCATGGTCGGCGCCACCGCCGATGATTTCGCGGCAGCCCACCCGCTGCTCGAGATCATGGGCGGCCGGATTGTGCACTGCGGCGACTCGGGGGCGGGACAGGCCGCGAAGATCTGCAACAACATGATCCTCGGTATCTCGATGATCGCCGTAAGCGAGGCCTTCGTGCTGGGGGAGAAGCTCGGGCTGAGCAACGAAGCGCTGTTCGACGTGGCGTCGACGGCGTCGGGCCAGTGCTGGGCACTCACCACCAACTGCCCCGTACCCGGACCGGTGCCCACAAGCCCTGCGAACCGCGACTACCAACCCGGGTTCGCGGGCGCGCTCATGGCGAAAGACCTCGGGCTGGCCCTCGGTGCGGTGCAGTCCACGGGCACTGCGGCTCGGCTCGGCGAGCTCGCTGCGAAGATCTACCGCGACTTCGCCAATGATGGCGGCGCCGGGCTTGACTTCTCGGCGATCATCAACAGCATCCGCGAGCGTTCAGAGGAAGCAGCATGACCGACAACGAGACCATCATCGTCGAGCGAGAGGGTCGCGTCGGTACCATACAGCTCAACCGCCCGGAGGCGCTCAACGCGCTCAACCGCACCCTCATGAACGAGGTAGTTGCGGCCGCCTCCGAATTCGACGCCGACCGCGGTATCGGGGCGATCGTGATCAAGGGTTCACCCCGCGCCTTCGCCGCGGGCGCCGACATCAAGGAGATAGCTGCCGGTACCTACATGGAGGCCTACCTCGACGACTGGTTCCGCGCGTGGGACTCGCTGGCGCGCATCCGCACCCCTCTCTTAGCTGCAGTATCGGGCTTCGCGCTCGGCGGAGGCTGCGAGCTCGCCATGATCTGCGACCTCATCATCGCCTCCGACACCGCGAAGTTCGGGCAGCCCGAGATCAAGCTAGGGGTGATCCCGGGGATCGGCGGCACGCAACGGTTGACCCGTGCCATCGGCAAGGCCAAGGCGATGGACCTTATCCTCACCGGCCGCACCATCGACGCGACTGAGGCGGAGCGCGCGGGACTCGTGGCCCGCGTCGTGCCAGTCGACGAGCTGGAGGATGTTGCGGCGGAGGTCGCCGCCACTATCGCGGGGATGTCGCTGCCCGTCGCGATGCTCGCTAAGGAGGCGGTGAACGCCGCGCACGAGACGCTGCTCGAAGGTGGAATTCGGTTCGAACGGCGCTTGTTCCACTCGACCTTCGCGATCGACGACCAGGCGGAGGGTATGGCCGCCTTCGTCGAAAAGCGCACGCCCGAGTTTCAGAACAAGTAGAGCCGCAAAGGACAGAGATGACGGAGTTACTTCCCCTCGCGGGCATCATCGACACGCGCGAGCTACGCACGGGCCCCGACCAGCTGATGTGGATCAACGGCGAACGCGTCGCTTCATCTAGCGGTGAATGGCGCGACGTGTTCAACCCCGCCCGTCGGGGAGAGATTGTCACCCGCGTTCCGGCCGCCGGTACTGATGACGTCAATCGTGCCGTCGCCGCAGCCCGCGCCGCCTTCCCGGCTTGGCGCGCGCGCCACTTCACAGAGCGCGCCCGCGCCCTCGCCCTCATCGCCGACGAGATCGAGGCCCGCATCGAAGACTTCGCGCGGCTTACTGCCCTCGACACCGGCAACGCGCTGCGCACACAAGCACGCCCGGAGGCAGTGGGCCTCGTCGCGCTGTTCCGCTATTTCGCGGGTGCGGCCGCGGAGATCAAGGGCACCACGCTGCCCGCGGGCGACGGCCAGCTGCAGTACACGCGACAGGAGCCGCTGGGTGTGGTCGCCGCGATCCTGCCGTGGAACTCTCCCCTCATGATCGCCGGCTTCAAGGTGCCCGCGGCGCTCGCCGCCGGCAACACTGTCGTTCTCAAGGCAGCGGATGACGCGCCCCTCACAATCCTGCTGCTCGCCGAAGTGTGCAACCGTCACCTGCCCGCGGGCGTGCTCAACGCGCTCACCGGCCGCGGTAGCCTCATCGGCGCGGCGCTGTCGACGCACCCGGGTGTCGACAAGGTGTCGTTTACTGGCTCGACCGAGGTCGGCCGCGGAGTGGCCCGCCAGGCGGGGGAGCGCCTCGCGCACGTCTCGCTCGAGCTCGGCGGCAAGAACCCGACGATCGTATTCCCGGGCGACGTCGATGACGAGCTGCTCGAGGGCCTGCTGTTCGCCTCGCGGTTCACCCGACAGGGCCAGAGCTGCACCGCCGGCTCACGCCTTTTCCTTCACGAAGACGTATACGACGAGGTGCTCGAAAAGCTCGCGGCGCGCCTCGGGGCGCTCAAGGTGGGCGACCCGCTCGACGAGACGAGCGACATGGGCGCGATCATCAACGCGAAACAGCACGCTTCAATTGACGAGTTCCTCGCCGAGGGTCGTGCGAACCTGGACATGTCGGTGGTGCTGGGTGGCTCTGCGCCGACCGAGGGGCCGCTCACCGAGGGGTACTACCACGTGCCGACCATCTTCGGTGGCGCGCGCAACGAGTTCCGCCTCGCGCAGGAGGAGATCTTCGGGCCAGTTCTCGTGGCGATCCCATGGCGCGACGTCGACGATGTCGTCAGGATGGCGAACGACTCGAGCTACGGTCTCGCGGCCTACGTGTGGAGCCACGATCTCGATAAAGCACTGACCACTGCCCACCGGCTCGAGGCGGGCTGGGTGCAGATCAACCAGGGGGGCGGCCAGGTCGTCGGCCAGTCCTACGGCGGCTACAAGCAGTCGGGCATCGGCCGAGAGGTCTCGCTCGAAGGGATGATCGCAGGGTTCACCCAGACCAAGCAGGTCAATATCAAACTGAGGGCATAACCGTGGCTCTTCCTCTCGACGGCATCGTCGTCCTCGACCTCACTCGGGCGTTCGCCGGCCCATATGCGACCGCCCTGCTCGCCGATCTCGGCGCCCGTGTAACCAAGGTCGAGAGCATCAAGGGCGGCGACTCAACTCGGTCGTGGCCTCCCTTCGAAGGTGATCACAGCCTGTACTACGACTCGGTCAACCGTGGGAAGTCGTCGATCGCCATCGACTTCTATAGCGACGAGGGCCGTGGACTGCTGCGCAAGCTCGTGCTTGATGCCGACGTCGTGATCGAGAACTTCAAGCCGGGCACCATGGCCGAGATGGGACTCGACCCGGCCGAGCTCCGGGCCGAGAAGCCATCGCTCGTCGTAGCCTCGGTGAGCGGTTTCGGCGCGACGGGTCCCCTGAGTTCGGCGGCCGGACTCGACCAGGTTGCCCAGGGCATGTCGGGCATCATGTCGGTGACGGGCGCCGATTCCGAGCACATGTTTCGCGTGGGCATCCCGATCGTCGACATCTATGCGGGCCTGTTCACCGCGATCGGCGTGCTCGCGGGCCTTGTCGGCCGCGGCGCGACGGGCGACGGCGTCGTGGTCTCTACCTCGCTGCTCGAGGCCGCGCTGGCCATCTCGGTGTTCCAGGGGCAGCGCTTCCTTAGCACGGGCGAGGTTCCGGTACCGCAGGGCAACAACCATCCCGTGCTCGCCCCCTATGGCGTCTTCGTGACCGCCGACATCCCGATCATCATCGCGGTGGGCAGTGAGCGCCACTGGCGCGAGTTCTGCGAGCTCCTCGGAGACCCCGAGTTGGCCGACGATCCGCGATTCGCTGACGGCAAGCTGCGCACGGGCCACCGCGACGAGCTTCAAGCCCGTCTCGACGAGCTTCTCGCCACGCGCTCCGGCATCGAGTGGGTCGACGCGCTGCGGGTGGCAGGCATTCCCGCGGGGCCGATCTTCAACTACGAGCAGGTTTTCCGAGACCCGCAGGTGATCCATCTCGATATGGTCACCCACGTCACTCGAACCGATGGCAGCGACCTACCACTGCTGCGCGGACCGCTTTCGCTCAACGGCCTGCCCACGGGCATCTGGAAGGCTCCGCCCGCCCTGGGTGAGGACACGGCGGCCGTGCTCTCCGAGCTCGGGCTCACCCCGGCGCAGGTCGAGGGCCTCGTGCAGGCCGGGATCGTGGGGGTCTGATCGCATGCCCGAACTCACTGTTACCACCGCGGGAGGCGTGGCCACCGTGGTCATCGACAACCCTTCGCGCCGCAACTCAATCACGCTCGAGATGTGGCAGCAGTTCGTGCCGCTTCTCGACGAGCTTGCCGCTGACCCCGACGTACGGGTCTTGGTCATCCGAGGCTCGGGAGAGAACTTCTCCGCCGGCGCCGACATCGGCGACCTGGATCGCATCCTGCGCGACCCCGGCCTACCGGATGGCGCATGGGTGACGCGCGCGGAGGAAGCCCTCGCGGCATTCCCCAAACCGACGGTCGCGGCGATCCACGGCTATTGCGTGGGCGGCGGCTGGGAGATCGCGGGTGCGTGCGACATTCGCATCTCGACCGACGGCTCGACCTTCGGGATCACCGCCTCACGCATCGGCATCGTTTACCCACTGTCGGGCATTAGCCGTCTGGTGCGCTTGGCTGGCGAGGCTACCGCGCGCTACCTGCTGTTCAGCGGCGACACCGTCGATGCCAGCACCGCCTTCAGTATGGGGCTAGTCACGAAGGTGGTGCCGGCGGCTCACTTCGCCGGCGAGATCGCCTCGATTGCCACAACTCTTTCGTACCGCTCGCAGCTCTCGATCGTCGCGATGAAGTCGCTCATTGGCGCGCTGGGGGCGCGGGCTCACGAGCTCGACGCTGAGCTGGCGCGCTGGCAGGCGGAGTCGGACAACAGCGACGACCCCGCGATCGGGGCAGCGGCCTTCGCCGCCCGCGAGCAGCCCACGTTCACCTGGAACGCGTCCACGCGCAATAGGGCAACATAGCAAGGACAATCACCATGGCCTGATTAGCGATCATCGCAGGGCCCGCACCGGCATCGCTGCACTGTGCGGGGGCCACCAGCGCGGCGCGCTCATGCTGTGGGCCGGCCAGCATTGAGCGGAGCGTGCGAGAAACCCCAGATACCATGGGTGGGATACTGACGCGGGGAAGGATGACGGTGCCTGCACAGACCCCGCTGCCCTGGGATCCGATAGCCGAAGCTCGCCGCCAGTGGGTCGATCACGACTGGGCACAGTCGGCCGACGGCATGGCGGTAGTCACGTCGATCATGCGAGTGCAGCAGATCCTTCTCGGCCGCGTCGAGTCAGAGCTCAAGCCGCTCGGGCTCTCGTTTGCGCGATACGAGATGCTGCGGCTGCTCGCGTTCACGCGGGATGGGGCCCTTCCGATGGCGAGCGCGAGCGCGCGCCTCCAGGTCCACCCCACGAGCGTGACGAACACCGTCGACCGGCTGGAGCAGGCGGGCCTCGCCAAGCGGGTGCCGCATCCGACTGATGGTCGCGCGACGCTGGTGACGATCACCGCGCACGGCCGTGCGATGGTGGACGAGGCAACCGTGCTTCTCAATGACCAGTTCTTCGGGGCCACCGGCTTCGAGACCGACGATGTGGCGACGCTACTGTCGATCCTCGCGCGATTCCGCAAGACGTTCGGTGACTTTGCTGATCCGGTCACTCAGCCCGCCCCGCCCGCTCCGCTTTAGTAGTCGCAGCGTTCTCGCTGGTGGAATTTCATAGGAACGTCTACTATTTAGTATGGGTTACAAGCAATTCCGAGAGAAGAGCACATTGTGAGGATCGCGGTTCTGGTGAAGCAGGTTCCCGACACCTGGAATGAGAGGCGGCTCGATCCAGCCACTGGCGTGCTCGACCGTGCCTCGAGCGACCTGGTCATCGACGAGATCAACGAGCGGGCGCTCGAGGCCGCGCTTGTCGTGAAAGACTCCGACAACACCACCGAGATCGTGGTCATCACGATGGGTCCGGCGTCGGCTACCGAGGTGCTGCGCAAGGGCCTCTCGATGGGTGCCGACTCTGCCGTGCACATCCTCGACTCCGCGCTTACCGCCGCAGACTACGTCAGTACGGCGGCCACCCTCGCCGCCATACTGCGCGAGGGGTCGTTCGATCTAGTCATCGCCGGTAACCAGTCGACGGATGGCCGGGGCGGGGTCATTCCGGCCATGTTGGCCGAGCACCTCGACCTGCCTCTCTTGAGCAACCTCGACACCATCGAGATCACCGAGAGCGACGTTCGCGGTGAGCGCGGCATCGAGGGGGCAACTCAGTCGGTGCACGCAGCCCTGCCGGCCATCATTTCAGTCACCGAGCGGGCGAATGAACCACGCTTCCCCACCTTCAAGGGCATCATGGGCGCGAAGAGGAAGCCGGTGGATGCAGTTACCGCCGGTCCGCCCGTCGATGCGAGTCACTCCGTGATCGTCACGGTGGCTGAGCGGCCGGCGCGGAATGCCGGCATTCGAATCATCGACGATGGAACGGCGGCCACTCAGCTAGTCGACTTCCTCGTCGCTGGCCGGTTGATCTAGGAGACACAGATGTCGACAATCCTTGTATATGTGGAGACGACTCCCACGGGTGCCATTCCGGACGCAGCCGCGGCTCTGCTAGGCGCCGCGGCTGGCATCGGCGAGCCCGTTGCCGTAGTCGTCGCCGAGCAGGCTCCCCATGCCTCTGTCGTTGGCGAGCTGGGCGGCTACGGTGCCCAGAAGGTCATCGTCGCGCAGGTCGCCGGTTCCGACAGTGCGCTCGGGGTGCCTCAGGCGCGCGCTCTCTCCGACCTCGTATCGTTGGTGCAGCCCGCCGCGATACTCCTCGACAACAGCGTGGATGGCCGCGACATCGCCGGTCGTCTGGCCGTGCGCACCGGCGCGCCGGTCGCTGCCGATGCGGTGGGCATCAGCAGCGGCGACGGCGCTATCATCGTCGAGCACTCGGTGTTCGGCGGGATGTACACCGTCACCTCGTCCACGGAGGGCGGTCCGCTCATCGTCACCGTCCGAACGGGCGCTATCGACGCGAAGGCGCCGTCGGCAACCGCGACCGTGGAGAACATCACGTGCGAGGTCGGCGGCAACGCTGGGGTCATCGACTCGACGACCCGCTCGCAGTCGACCTCGCCCCGCCCCGACCTTCGGGACGCCTCGACCGTCGTGTCCGGTGGCCGCGGTCTAGGGTCGAAAGAGAAGTTTGAGCTCGTGGAGCGCCTCGCCGACTCCCTCGGCGCGGCCGTTGGGGCTTCGCGCGCCGCTGTCGACGAGGGCTTTGTGCCGCAGACCGCACAGGTGGGCCAGACGGGAACGACCGTGTCACCCAACCTGTATATCGCCCTCGGCATTTCGGGTGCCATCCAGCACCGCGCCGGGATGCAGACCGCCAAGACGATCGTCGCCATCAACAAAGACGGCGACGCGCCGATCTTCGAGGTCGCCGACTTCGGCATAGTGGGCGACGTGTTCGAGGTCGTTCCGCAGATTATCGAGGCCATCGAGGCGCGCAAGTCGTGAGCACCCCCTTCCAGGAGCTCCGGCAGAGTCGCTGGTTTCGGGCCGTCTGGCTTGCGGCGATAGCACTTGTTGTGCTCGCAGGACTCATCCTCGGGGCGCGCGGGTTGCGTGCGACGACGGAGGTGCAGTCCTTCCTTGCCACCTATTCCGGTGAGTCCGAGTTGCCCGATGGCACCCCCGTCGGATTTCCCGCCTGGGTGGGGTGGCAGCACTTCCTCAACTCGCTCTTCCTGCTGCTGATCATCCGCACCGGCTGGCAGATCCGCACGACCACGCGACCCACCGCCTTCTGGACCCGAAGAAACACGCCTCCATTCAAGACAAAGAACCCCCCAACACGCATCGCCCTCCACGTCTGGCTGCACTTCACCCTCGACGCGCTCTGGGTGCTCAACGGCATCGTGTTCTTCGTTCTGCTGTTCTCTACGGGGCAATGGGTGCGCCTAGTCCCGGTTAGTTGGGACGTGATGCCGAACGCCCTGTCGGCGGCTCTGCAGTACCTCTCCCTCGAGTGGCCGGTTGAGAATGGGTGGCTGAACTACAACGCGCTGCAGCTTCTCGCCTACTTCACCACGGTCTTCATCGCGGCTCCGCTGGCCATCTTCACGGGCATCCGGATGTCGCCAGCGTGGTCGAAGGACTGGACCCGCGCGAGCAGAATCTACCCGATTACGGTGGCGCGAAAGATCCACTTCCCGGTAATGCTGTACTTCGTGCTATTCGTCATCGTGCACGTCACGCTCGTCATCGCGACGGGTGCGCTGCGCAACCTCAACCACATGTACGCCGGCCGGGACGATGGCACGTGGTGGGGCGCTGGTATTTTCGCGTTGTCCGTCTTGGTCATGGTCGGCGTGTGGATGGCCGCGCGTCCGGTGTTTGTTCGCCAGATGGCAGCGCTGACGGGCACGCTCGGACGCTGACGCGGACGCGGACGCGGACGCTGACGCTGACCTGGCTTGGGTTGGCTCCTAACCTTCGTCCCTGCGGCTGATTTTGCGGGCAGGGTCGACAGTGGCTTCAGCGCGGTCGTGGCCTCGCCGTCTGGCGAGTCCACGAGGCCACGACCGGCGGCTCTACGTTCGGCGTCGCGACGTGCTTCTCCGCATCCTTTGAGTCCCGGTCGCATGCGGTGGGCGTCACGCGAACCCCGAGGCAAGTTGTCGGCGCAATCGGAAGTTGAGCGTGGTTGTCCGACCAAAATCATGTCGTTGAGCCCGTTTTCGTGAAAGTACGAAATCAAGGAATCGACAACTTGCTCGAGGGTAGCTTCCTTAGTGGCAGCGCTCTTCGAAAACTAGGCCAGGAACGCTCTTCGGAAAGTAGGCCACCCAGACACGATTGGGCGGGTGATTAGCTTGCAGGATTGGGCAGAGGTTCGGCATCTTCACGTCAGTGAGGGCATGTCGGTTCGGGCGATAGCGAAGCGGCTCGGGCTGGCGCGGGACACTGTGTCGCGGGCGTTGGCTTCGGAGGGTCCGCCGGCTTATGTATCGACGACCTCCTGGGCCGGTCCTGCCGAACCGACGTTCGCATCCTCCGAGGCTCGGTCGGCTCGCAACTGGCAGAGTAAACCGAAGGCTTTGCTTCCCAACATGTTTGGCGTGTCGGGAACTCCTGGGTCGCCTTTGATCACTGACCGGAAGACACGGCGAAGTGCCGCGGAGCGGCCGTGGTCGGCACCCTGTAGGCCACATTTACTTTTGGGCCGGCGTTGCTAGTATCAGATACTACAAGGCTGAAATACATCAATCTCATTGCCTCCCGCCCGAAAGGTGTACCCCGATGAAACGTCACCTCTATAACGACGACCATGAGGCCTTCCGCGGGGTGGTGCGCGAGTTCGTCAAACGCGAGGTCGTCGACAATATTCAGCGGTGGGAGGACCAAGGGCGCGTTGATCGAGACGTATGGACGGCGGCTGCCAAGCAAGGAATCATCGGTCTGTTTGCTCCGGTGGAGTACGGCGGAGCGGGCCAAGGTCGCGACTTCCGTTTCCGTAACGTCGTCATCGAAGAGCTCACACGGGTGCACGCCTCATCCCTGCAGTCCAATCTCAGCCTGCAGGACGATCTCGCCATACCGTACGTAATGGAACTTGGTACGGACGAGCAGAAGAAGCGCTGGCTTCCCGGATTGGCTAGCGGAGAGTTGCTCGCGGCGATCGCGATGACCGAGCCGGGGACGGGAAGCGATTTACGGGGCATTGCCACCAAGGGTACGAAAGTCGACGGCGGATGGATCGTCAACGGCGGTAAGACCTTCATCACGAACGGCATTCAATCGGACCTCGTGATCGCGGTGGTGCGTACAGACCCGGAGGGCGGATCACGCGCATTCAGCCTCCTCGTCGTCGAACGCGACATGCCTGGTTTCTCCCGCGGTCGCAAGCTGGCAAAGCTCGGTCTGCACGGCCAGGACACCGCCGAGCTATGGTTCGACGATGTCTTCGTTCCGGACGAGAACGTCCTCGGTGGGGTTGGTG
>DMKW01000029.1:2739-5443 GCA_003454135.1 Microbacteriaceae bacterium | reverse complement strand
CCGCCGCAGCAGTTGGAGCAGCCGCCGCGATCTTCAGCGATACGTTGGCGTACGCCAACGCCCGCGAGACCTTTGGTAAACCGATTGCAGACTTTCAGAACTCGCGCTTCGTACTCGCCGACATCGCAATCGAATTGGATGTCGCTCGAGCCTTCTTGGATCAGTCGATCCGAGCCTATAACGACGGAGACCTTTCGGTCGTCGATGCGGCAAAGCTGAAGGTCGCCGCCTCGGAGATGTCCAACCGCGTCGTTGACCGCTGCCTTCAGATGCATGGCGGTTATGGATACATGATGGAGTACCCGGTTGCACGCGCATACGCAGACCTGCGCATTCAAAGAATCTACGGCGGCGCGAGCGAAGTGCTACGCGACCTCATCGGGCGCGACTTGGTCGGAAGGCGTTAGCCCATCGTCGGGCTCCCACCGATCACCAAGGGTTTGAGTCACCGGACGTCGTCCTTGGTGAACAAGAGGGCACCCACCACCGCGCCTGCCACGTTGGCACAGAGCCCTTGAGCACAATCTCAACACCCAGGCCCGCTTGCCACTTGGACACCGGGACGTCTAGCCACTGCCGAGCGCAGCGCAGTCAACCTATTGCTACTACGTTGAATGAATACGATTCGGCACGACTGAAAAGTCAACTCTCCATGTCAACGCCTATGACAGAGGCGTGCCGTCATGCGTTCGCGATAGCTTGCGTTCGTCACATTGCCACGCGCGCGTTGTGGTTATTTCAAAGATGAAATATTATCGGGCAACAGGCTGGCACCCTCGTCACGGACAAAATCCGCCACCAAACCGGCGAAGTTCAGGAGATCCACGCGAACATGACGGCACAACAGGAGTCATCCTCGAGTTCGGAGGTGTCTGAGGACGGCCGTGGTCATCTCGAGTTCGATCTGAAAGAGAGCCGCAACGGTTCGCGGACTATTCCCTCTAGTCTCGTCGGGCAAATAATTCTTTCAAATTGAACGAGAATAGCTTTGATCACGGGGGAAATCGGCAGGCGACGAATTGATCCGCTCNNGAGAGATCAATGAAATCTCACCCCTGTGGCCCGCCAACCTTCAACGATCAGTGCCGATCAAAAAGGAAAACATCTCATGATGAATTCGCTGCCAAAGCTTCGGGAAATGACGTTGCTTCACCTTGTGCGGCGGGGTCGGGACGGCTATCCCGATGCGCTCGCCGTTCGCGATGCCTCGACTTCTCTCACCTACGGCGCGCTATGGGACCGCGCCTCTCGAGCAGCCGGAGGGCTGCGTCGCGCAGGCATCAATCACGGAGATGCCGTGATGATGATGCTCGACAATTCGGCCGAGGCATTCGTCGCGTTTGTGGCGCTGAGCTTTCTCGGCGCGATTCCCGTTCCGACCAATCCAACATTCCGGGGAGCGCTGCTTGAGCACCTCGTCACCGAGACCGGCTGTGTTGCGGCCATTGTCAGCAGCGAGCGCGCGGCAGATCTGCGCGCCGCCGGGGCGGGGCAGATTGCTACCATCATCTCGCGCGAGAGCGACCCTGCCGACCAAGCCCTCGCTGCATCTGGCGAAGACCTCATCTCGTGGTCGAGCGTGCTCGACGCTGAGCCGATCGAACCGATAGAGGTCGGCCCGTGGGACGTCTTGGCGATCATCTGCACCTCCGGAACTACCGGACTCTCTAAGGGTGTGCTAACGACTCACGCACAGGCGATCAGCATGTGCCGCCATTTGTCATTCTTCCAAGACACGACCTCGCTCTCGCAGGAGGATGTGCACTTGGTGGTGGCTCCGCTATTTCACGCTTTCGGGATATTCGCCGGCCTGGTCGCGCCCCTTCTGACCGGTGCTTCGGCCTATGTAGTGGCCGCGTTCCGGCCGTCGATGTTTTGGGAGGAAGTGCGCAAGTCAGGTGCCACTATGGCTTGCCTTGTCGGGCCTATGACCGACTTCATTCTCGCCCAGCCAGCTTCAGACGCTGATGCCGACAACAGTCTTGCGTCGGTCTACATTCTTCCCCGAACGCCTTCCGCGGCAGACTTCGAGAAGCGTTTCAATGTGCAGTCGGCGAGCGGCTTCGGGTCATCCGAGGCGGGTACCACCATGCTCAACGTCGAATCCGCGGATGTCGATCGCGGCATCGTGGGTCGACCGCGAATGGGGTTGCAGGCGCGCCTGGTAGACGAACATGACTTCGATGTCGAGCAAGGCGAAGTCGGCGAACTTATAGTCCGAGACGACGACCCCTGGGTCATGACCCCCGGCTACGTGGGGCGACCAGAAGCCACTGTTGAGCTCTATCGCAACGGGTGGATGCACACAGGGGACCTCATGCGCGTCGATGACGCGGGGCTATTTCACTTCGTCGACCGTGCGAAGGACAGCATCCGTCGGCGGGGGGAGAACATCTCGTCGTTCGAGCTGGAGCTTCAGGCCAGTGATCACCCGGGAATCGCCGAGTGCGCGGCCGTCGGCGTGGGACATCCCGCTGATCAGGAGGTTCTACTGGTCGTCCGTCGAACTCAGGGCGTCGGGGTGAGCGAGACTGAGATTGTCGAGTTTCTCATCGGTCGAGTGCCGCACTTCTGCGTTCCCCGCTACGTGCATTTCGTTGAGGACTTCCCCCGCACCCCTACCGGCAAGATCCGAAAGCGCGATCTGCGCGAGTTGGGTGACGTGGCATGGGATCGTGAGGTAGCAGGGATCGTCGTGCGTCGC
>DMKW01000029.1:0-2613 GCA_003454135.1 Microbacteriaceae bacterium | reverse complement strand
TGGATGTTCGGGCCCTCCCCGAAGTCAAAGGAGCGTGGACCGGCCCGCCGGCCAGCGCCACGCGAGCCCGGGCGTTCGGCGGCCATGCCCTCGCGCAAGCTGTCATGGCATCAGCCGGGACGGTGCCCGACACACACGTTCTCTGCTCGGTCCATGCCAGTTTCGTGCGGCCGTCGGCCGCGGAGCTGCCATCGCGCTACACCGTCTCAGAATTGCGTGACGGCAGCACCTTCGGCTTTCGAGGGGTGGCGGTATCCCAAGGTGATCAGCCTGTCACGATGGCGACGATCGCCTGGCAGGCGGCCGGCTTTGACGACAGCGAGCGAGGGCAGATCCGATCACTTCCTGAGTTGCCGCCATCGCAAACTCTCCCGTATCCCGCGCCGGGCGTGCTGACAGACGAACTAGATCTGCGCTGGCTCGACGTTCCGGGTGGGCGGGGCTTGTGGTTTCGCACGAGAAACCCAATCGGTGAGCGTCCAACTGTGCATGCGGCAGTCGCGCTTTACGTATCAGACCTGTGGTTGCTCGACACGCTCTTCCGCTCAGTAGGGCTGCGCTTCGGCGACCGTTCAGTGCGCTCAGGCAGTCTCGACCATTCCGCTTGGTTTCATCGCCCGATCCATACCGGGAACTGGTGCTATCTGGAGTCGACCGCTGTGTCAGTAACGGGTGGAACGGGCTTGGTTCAGGCAGCGCTGTACGATTCCGATGGGTATCGGCTGGCGACTTTCGCCCAACAAGCTGCGATGCTTCCCCGGACGTAACTGCCCTCACCTCGGTAACGGCGCACCACCTTTACGTCGAACGCCTCATGCTGGGTCGCCCGTCGACGACGCCTCCAGCTGAGCGACGATCTTCTGCCGCAGAAGAAACTTCTGAACCTTGCCCGATGGTGTGCGCGGCAGCTCATCGATCAGTTCGAGACGCTCGGGGTATTTCTGCTTCGCCATGTTGCGCGCCGCGAGAAAGTCGCAGAGCACCGCTAGTGTGGGTGCCTCGTCACCAGTGGCAGAAGGTACGACGTAGGCGCACGCTCGTTCGCCCATGACAGGGTCGGGCATGGCGACGATCGCGATATCGGTTACCCCGGGGTGCTCGAGCAGAATCTGTTCTACCTCGGTCACGGAGATGTTCTCGCCGCCGCGGATTACGATGTCCTTTTTGCGTCCCTTGATCGTCAGGTAGCCGTCTTCGTCGGTGCTTCCTAGATCACCCGTAAAAAACCAGCCATCCGACGCAAATGCCCCTTCATCGTCTTCGGGGCGCAGATAACCGATGAAGAGCTCGGGACCGGTCGCGACTATCTCGCCGACCTCGCCGGGGGATCGAACTTCCTCACCGTGTTCACTGAGGAGTCGGAAGGTGGCCGGACCGATCGGGCGACCATCCGTGGTCGCTGCCTTCTCAGGGGGAAGTGCCGGGCCGCAAGCGACGACAGTCGGCATCTCAGTCGAACCGTACGCGCGTGTCGCCGTGCAGCGGAAGCGCGTACTCACGTCGCGGATCAACTGGGGCGGAACATCGGCTCCGCCAGACGCCACCACACGAAGCGAGGTCAGGTCGAAGGACCCCTGCTCGGGATGCTGGAGAATCCCTTGGAGGAAGGGGGTCGCCGCGAATGCGAATGTGCACCGATGGCGGTCGATGAGTTCCATCGCCACCCTGGGCTCCCAGATGTCTTGCAATACGAGTGGAGCGGCGATGGCGGGCGCGAGTTGCACTCCGTATGCGAGTCCTGTCATGTGGGTGAGAGGCGAGGGCATGAAAACGATGTCGGTGTTCGTGAGCGCAAACTGCTTTACGATGCTGCGCACCTCGAAATCGATGGTGTTGTGGGTGTGCACGACGCCCTTGGGACGCGCCGTGGTGCCCGATGTAAACATCAGCATTACGGGATCATCGGCAGATCGGTCGCCCGCAGGGCCGATCCCTTCGACTTCGTTCATCAGGCTGTCGAGGCTCGGTGCACCGCTGCCTGGTCTTGTGCGAACCAAGAGCGAATGCTTCAGGCGGGGCAGCTTGCCTCGAATGTCGCTGATCATCTGGGCGTAGTCGAACCCCCGAAAAGTCTCGGGTGTGATCACCACGCGACTCCCGGCTTCTCGGAGGATGAATTCGAGTTCGTGGTGTCGGTAGATCGGCACGATCGGGTTGCTGACCGCACCCATGCTGATGGCCGCGAAATGGATGATGTACGCCTCGTACCAGTTCGGAAGTTGCCACGAGATGACGTCTCCTTTGACCACGCCAAGGTCGCGGAGAGAGCGCGACAGAGCTTGTACCTTCGAGAGCACCTCGGAATAGGTCAGCGTGACCGCTCCGTCGACAAGGGCGGTTGACGCTGGATGGCGCCGAGCCGCGTCGACCAGTGACGTATCGAGCAATGCATTGCGCCAGTGACCCGCCGCCGTTTCGCGTCGGAGGCGATCGTCGCTCGGTCGAGGGAGCTTGACGCCTCCGGCGGGCCGCTCCGTCGCTGCCTGCGGGTGAGGACTGTCCACCGGTCGGCTCCTATCCCCTGCCCACAACGAAGTGAGCAAATCATTCATGCTTGAAGGCTCTATTCATTTTCGCGTGATAGCGATGACGAATGCCTGTCGATTATAGCCC
>DMKW01000128.1:3456-5793 GCA_003454135.1 Microbacteriaceae bacterium | reverse complement strand
CGTTGCCTGTGGAATCAGCGCAACCGGGATGGTCATCGCCCCGCACGAATCACACGAGTTGCCACAGTCTCCCCACAACTCACACGGTTGTAGTTCCCCGTCACCTGCTGCCCGTGCTCGAGTTATTCACAGTTCCCACAGCGGTTAAGAGTGTTAATCCTTTAATTAATCCAATGTTGGGGGAGATAACCCTTGGACCTCGGGCCGACACCGGCTGTGCCAGTATTAACCTCCCGGATCAACTTTCAAATCGACAGGGGTGGGCATGAAGTTCCAAGTCAATCGTGACGTCTTCAGCGAGGCCGTTTCCTTTGCCGTCAAACTTCTTCCCCAACGAACAACACTCCCGATCTTGAGCGGGGTGCTGATCGAAACGATCGACACCGGTCTCAAGCTCTCGTCGTTCGACTACGAAGTCTCCGCGCAGACCGAAATCGCTGCGGATGTGGACGAGCCAGGCAAGATTCTGGTCTCCGGCCGGCTTCTCGCCGACATCGCGAGCCGGCTGCCGAACGCGCCCGTGCAGTTTTCGACGGATGACGGACGAATCACCGTGACCTGCGGCAGCGCCACCTTCACGCTGTTGAGCATGCCGGTTGAGGAATATCCAACTCTTCCTCAGATTTCTGAACAATCGGGACTGCTTCCCGCCGACGCGTTTGCGACGGCCGTCGCCCAGGTGGCCGTCGCGGCATCGCGTGACGACGTGACTCCCGTGATCACCGGCGTGCAACTCGAGGTCTCCGAAAACAGCCTCACGCTCGTGGCCACCGACCGGTATCGCGTGGCGGTGCGCGCCATCGATTGGGATTCCGGTGAGGCGGGCACGACTGAGACGCTCACGGCGCTCGTTCCTGCACGCACGCTGCAGGAGATCGGCAAGACCTTTGGGCACAGTGGCACCATCTCGGTCGCCATCACGAGCACCGACGACCGCGAGCTCATCGCCTTCCGTGCCGACCGCAAGACCGTGACGTCGCTGCTTATCAAGGGCAACTTTCCTCCCGTGAAGCGGCTCTTCCCCGAGACCGTCGACAACTACGCCGTGATCAACACGGCCGAGCTCATCGAAGCGGTGCGGCGGGTGTCCCTCGTGCTGGAGCGCGAGGCCGCCCTTCGGTTCACCTTCACGATCGACGGTGTGACTCTCGAGGCGATCGGGTCGGAACAGGCCCAGGCATCCGAGACAATCGACGCTCACCTCAACGGCAGCGACACGGTGGTGTCGCTCAAGCCGGCCTTCCTACTCGACGGCCTGGGCGCCGTGCACTCGGAATTCGTGCGCATTTCGTTCACGAAGACCGAGAACCCCAACAAGCCGGGTCCCGTTCTCATCACCAGCCAATCATCAAAAGACCAGCCGGGCGCAGACAACTACAAGTACCTCTTGCAGCCGAACCTGCTGCTTCGCTAGTCACGCAGAATCGGAAGAAGCGCACCATGCACATCGGCCTCGTGGGTCTCGGAAAAATGGGAAACAACATGCGCGAGCGCTTGCGCGCTCACGACATCGAGGTCACCGGCTTCGATCGGAACCCGGATGTCACGGATGTGGCGAGCATCGCCGACCTCGCCAAAGCCCTCCCCGCGCCGCGCATCGTGTGGATCATGGTTCCTGCCGGGGACATCACGACGGCTGTCGTCACCGAGCTGGCCGGCGTGCTCGAGGCAGGCGACCTCATTATCGACGGGGGGAATTCCCGTTTCACCGAGGATTTCAAGCACTCCGCGCTCGTCGGCGAGAAGGGAATCGAGTATGTCGACGCCGGGGTCTCCGGCGGAATCTGGGGACTCAAGAACGGCTACGGACTGATGGTCGGCGGCCACAAGAAGAACATCGATCTTGCTATGCCGATCTTCGACGCCCTGCGTCCCGACGGCCCCCGCGAGGAGGGCTTCGTGCACGCGGGCGAAATCGGGGCCGGGCATTACGCCAAGATGGTGCACAACGGCATCGAATACGCGCTCATGCAGGCGTATGCCGAGGGCTACGAGCTTCTCGACAAGCGCGACGACATCATCAAAGACGTCACGGGAACCTTCAAGGCCTGGCAGCGCGGAACGGTCGTGCGGTCCTGGCTGCTCGAACTTCTCGTGCGCGCACTGGAACAAGACCCCGAATTCGAGGACATCGAGGGGTACGTCGAGGATTCGGGCGAGGGCCGGTGGACGATCGAGGAAGCCATCGCGAACGCCGTGCCGGTTCCCACGATCAGCGCATCGATTTTTGCCCGATTCGTGTCGCGCCAGGCCGACGGGTCACCCGCCATGAAGGCGGTCGCCGCCCTGCGCAACCAGTTCGGCGGGCACTCGGTCAAAAAGGCCGACTAGTTTCGT
>DMKW01000128.1:0-3386 GCA_003454135.1 Microbacteriaceae bacterium | reverse complement strand
GAGGTCGACCTCGTCGTCGGGCCGAACCTGTTCGTCGGCAGCAACGGCCAGGGCAAGACCAACCTCGTCGAGTCCCTCGGGTATTTGAGCACGCTCGGATCGCACCGGGTTTCGGTGGATCACGCCATGATCCGGCAGGGAACCGAAGCGGCCGTGATCCGGGCGCGCCTCGAGCACGGCGGACGACAGGTTCTCGCCGAGGTACAGATCAACCGGAGCTTGCCCAATCGCGCCCAGGTCAACCGTTCCGTCATCAAGACCCGCGAATTGCCACGCTATTTCTCGAGCGTGCTCTTCGCGCCGGAGGACCTCGCTCTCATCCGGGGCGAACCGGCGGGCCGGCGCCGGTTCCTCGATGAGCTGCTCGTTTTGCGCTCCCCCCGCCTGTCCGGCGTCATGGCCGATTACGACCGGGTGGTGCGGCAGCGCAACACGCTTCTCAAATCGGCGAGGGCATCCGGAGTCAAGGGCAACCAGCTGGGAACGCTCGATATCTGGGATGAGAGACTCGTGGACCTCGGCTCGCAGCTCATCGAGGCGCGGAGCGCACTCATCACCGAACTGCAGCCGGAGGTGACTGCCGCCTACACCGCGGTCGCCGGCGAAGACCATCACGCGACCCTCGCAAGCCAGCTGAGCATCTTCGCGGGGGGGCCGGACGAGGATACCGCGGCGCCTCGACGAGACATCATCACCGCGTCTGAAGCTGCGGAGGCATTTCGTGAGGCTCTCGGCCGGCTGCGCCGGAGCGAACTTGACCGCGCGATCACCCTCGTCGGTCCCCATCGCGACGATCTCGTGCTCGAACTTAACGGTCTCCCGGCGCGTGGGTACGCGAGCCACGGGGAATCGTGGTCGTTCGCCCTGGCCCTCAAGCTGGCTTCGGCCACACTCTTGCGCCGCGAGTCGACCACCGGCGACCCGGTTCTCATGCTTGACGACGTGTTCGCCGAACTCGACGAGTCGCGACGACAGAGGCTGGCCGCCGCGGTGGCAGACTTCGAACAGGTACTGATCACCGCCGCGGTGTTGGGCGATGTTCCCGGCGCGCTCACCGGCAACACCGTGCGAATTTCTCGCGGCACGATACTGGAGGGCGCGTGATGACCGACGACAAGCCCGAGAGTGAGTCCACCGCGGTCTACCTGCGGTTTCGCCGGGTCTTCGGCGATGGATCGTCCAGATCGAACGATGCGCGCAAGCGAGCCACGAAAGAACCCGGGTCGAGCGTGCCGTTCGGTTCCGGCCGGGACCCGGAGGGCTTGGGCGCGATCGTGGACGCACTCACGACCAGGCTCGGCTGGAATTCGCCACTCGCGCGCTCCGAACTGCTCGCGTCGTGGAACGACATCGCCGGTTCCGAGACCGCGGAACACTCGACGCCCGCGGGCATCGAGGATGGCGTGCTGACCGTGCGCTGCGACTCGACGGCCTGGGCGACGCAACTGCGGCTCATGCGCGTGCAGATCATGACGCAGATCAGCGTGCGGTATCCGGATGCCGGTATCGACTCAATCCGATTTGAAGGGCCAGGCGCCCCCTCCTGGAAAAGAGGCCCCAGATCAATTCCAGGGCGCGGTCCGCGCGATACTTACGGCTAACTAGGCAAAATAGGTCGCCGGGCTCAAATAAAGTCCCCAGACGGGCGTTTTCGGCCCTGTACCCCGCGCGTGTTTGGTAGAATTGTCTGGTCGTCATGGCAGCTTCCTTTTCGGAACCCGGGCCGCGAACGACTCATCGATCCACCCCCCGGCAGGAGCCTAATTACACATGCCAGCAAACCGCTCGAATACCGAATCTGAAGACACCTACGGAGCAGATCAGATCCAGGTCCTCGAGGGGCTTGAGGCGGTTCGCAAGCGACCGGGCATGTACATCGGCTCGACCGGCCCGCGCGGACTCCATCACCTCGTCTACGAGGTCGTCGACAACTCGGTGGACGAGGCCCTGGCCGGCTATTGCGACACGATTCTCATCACGATGCTGAAGAACGGCGGCGTTCGGGTCATCGACAACGGCCGTGGTATTCCGGTCGACCTGAACAAGTCCGAGAACAAGTCCACCGTCGAGGTCGTTCTCACCATCCTGCACGCCGGGGGAAAGTTCGGCGGCGGCGGGTACTCCGTCTCGGGCGGACTCCACGGCGTGGGCATCTCCGTCGTCAACGCGCTCTCCAAGGAACTGGATGTCGAGGTGCGCCGCCAGGGGCACGTGTGGCGCCAGAGTTACCAGCATGGTGTGCCGCAGGAGCCGCTCGAACAGGGCGAGGAGTCGAGCGAAACGGGAACCACGGTCACCTTCTGGCCGAGCCCGGACACGTTCGAGACCGTGGAATTCGACTTCGAGACGCTGCGCGCGCGCTTCCAGCAGATGGCGTTCCTCAACAAGGGCCTCTCGATCTCGCTGACCGATGAGAGAGAGCTGGACGGCGAAGAACTCGTCACTGTCACGTACCTCTACGAGAAAGGGCTCGTCGACTACGTCGAATACCTCAATTCGGCGAAGAAGGTCGAGGTTGTGCATCCCGAGATCATTTCGTTCGAACTCGAAGACACCGACCTCAAGATCTCTCTCGAGGTCGCGATGCAGTGGACCACCTCCTACCAGGAGAGCGTGCACACCTACGCCAACACCATCAACACGCACGAGGGGGGAACCCACGAAGAGGGCTTCCGCGCGGCGCTCACGACCCTGGTCAACAAGTACGCACGGGAGAAGGGGATCATCAAGGAAAAGGATGAGAACCTCACCGGCGACGACGTGCGCGAGGGCCTGACCGCCGTCATCTCCGTCAAGCTCGCCGAACCGCAGTTCGAGGGCCAGACCAAGACCAAGCTCGGCAACACGATCGCCAAGTCGTTCGTACAGCGCGTGACCGGCGACCAGCTCGGCGACTGGTTCGATCGCAACCCCACCCAGGCGCGTGACGTGATCCGCAAGGCCATCCAGGCCTCCGCCGCCCGCCTCGCGGCCCGCAAGGCCCGCGAACAGACCCGACGCAAGGGCCTGCTCGAGTCCGGCGGCATGCCCGGCAAGCTGCGGGACTGCTCGAGCAACGACCCGAGCCTCTCCGAGATCTTCATGGTCGAGGGCGACTCGGCCGGCGGCTCCGCCGTGCAGGGCCGCAACCCGGAGTTCCAGGCGATCCTGCCGCTGCGGGGCAAGATCCTCAACGTGGAGAAGGCGCGCCTCGACCGCGCCCTCGCCAACAACGAGGTGCAGGCCATGATCACCGCGTTCGGTGCCGGCGTCGGGGAGGACTTCAACCCCGAGAAGGCCAGGTACCACAAGATCGTGCTCATGGCCGATGCCGACGTCGACGGCCAGCACATCACGACCCTGTTGCTCACGCTGCTCTTCCGCTACATGCGACCGCTCATCGACCT
>DMKW01000091.1:2737-6336 GCA_003454135.1 Microbacteriaceae bacterium | reverse complement strand
GCGTATCCGAGGTTCCCCCCGTTGCGGACCACTGTGGCGTGGGGCGCATGGAGTTCCAGTTCGGACAGCGTGCCGTCGGTCGAAGCGTTGTCGGCAAAGACCAGAGACCAGTCGACACCCGCAGCTCCACGCTCGAGTGAGCCGACAAGATCCGCGATGAGGGGTGCGCTGTTGTATGTGACAACACAGATCGCCACCCGAGGTGTGGTCATCACGTCTCCCTGGATCGAGAATGGTCGGCGGTGGACGGTGTCCCCACACACGAGTCAGACTAACGGCATGCATTCTCAGAGACATCGTCACCTTAGCGGTCGCGCCCGCCCGATCCCAGATCTGCGTGAAGATGTATCGCGGCACGGACGGATCATCGAGCGGCGAGCTCATCAGTTCACAACGGATGGCGACCACGCGTGCTGGACAAACCGTTTACCTTCCGACGCCCCGTTGGAAGGTATCGACCAGATGTCGCTGTCGCCGGGGGAGTCGGTTCTCGGCATCCCGTAGAGGATCGTCGAGTCGTTGAGCCACTCCACCTGGTCATCCACGTTCCGCTTCTCGGGAAGCACGGTCTCCTTGCCCGTCGCCAGGTCGAGCACGGCGATCGACCAGTATGCGGATGCCGTCGTCGAGACGTTCTTCTTGTACGCGACGCGGCGTCCGTCCGGTGAGGCAGACGGGCACTCCGCTGTCTCCTTGATCGCCGTGAGCGTGCGTGCGGCGAGATCGCCTCGCACGAGCCAGGTGTGACCGCCCGACGCCGCCGTCGCGTAGAACTCGTTGTCGTCCGAGGTGAAGGTCACGCCCCAGAAGTTGCGGTCGGTCGCCGTGTCCCGTGTTCCATCCACCATGAGAGCGAAGTCCTCCAGGTTGCCGAAGTCATGACCGGCGGTGCTCGAGATCTCGGTCTCGGTCGAGACTCCCACGGAGCCGTAGGCCGCCCCGGTCACGAAGGCGGTGAATCCGACGAGTTTCGAGTCCGGGGAGATCCGGGTCCGGCTCGGGATGCCGGGCAGCGGCCACGTGTGCACGGTCTTGCCCGTCGAATCCAACAGGTTTGCCGAGAAGGTGGTCACGACGCCGCGGTCGACGCGAAGGCACATCGAGTACCTGGTCGTCGCATAGACGCGATCGCAGGGCACAGTGGTGATGGAGCGTGCGCCCGAGGGGGCTGACAGGGGGACGCTGGCGACGAGACCGTACCCGGAATCCGGCGTCGTGTTCCGAAAGACGATTCTGGGCGACCCGTCGAAGGCCACGCTCGACCGCGCCTCGGCCTGCGGTGCGGCCGGAGTGGTCTGGCGACGCTCGTAGTTGGTGAATGCGACCGCCGCGTAGATGATCGCGCCGCCGAGGAGGATCACGGTGATTGCCGCGGCGATGATGAGCCGCGCCCGGTTCATGCCGTCCTCGCGGTGGGCAGGAGAGGTCGAAGCAGCAGGACGACGGCGGGAATCGCCACGGCGAGGGCGGCGGCCACGATGACCATGGCGTTGACGCGACCCAGCGAGAACCACAGCACGCCGTCGCTCAACGATATGTACACGAACCGTTTCCCCCGAACTATCGACTACGACGACGCGCGCAGCACACCGAGCACTGTGTAGGTGGAGCCCCCCGAGCCCGACGGCGACACCGTCAGGGTGATCGAATTGCCGTCGCGAGCGAAGTCGAACGCCGTCGATCTGCCGACGGCAGGCAGGGGTGCCCCCGGCAGGCTCATCTTCGCGAACTCGGACTGGTAGAAGGCGATCACCGAGTTCGGCGACAGCGAAGTCTTGGCCGAGAGCGTCGCCTGGAGAAAGTTGCCGCTCGACGAAACGGAGGAGTCGGCGATCTTGGAGCCCTGGGCCACCGGGATCACCGCCGGGAACCCCGCGACGAGCTTGCCGACGGCGGAGGCCGACCTCGGCATTGGCCCGCTGAACAGGACGGGAAGGGGAACCGCCGGCGGCAGTGCCGCTCCGGCCGTGGTTCCCTTCTGGACCTCGGTTGACGTGCGCGGTGCCGTCGCCGTCGGGCTCGGGCCGGGAGCGGGAGCCGCGGTCGGTGCGGCGCCGGGGTCGGCCGTCGGCGCCGGCGTGGAGGCGGAGTCCGCGGGAGCCGTAGCCCGCGCGCTCGGTGTCGTTTGGGAGGATGGCGTCGCCGGAGCGGAGTTCAGCGAGCTGAGAACCAGGGTCACGACGACGATGACGGCCGCGGCGGCCAGCCCGCTGATGATTGCGCGGCGCGCGATCTTCGACTTGTCTCCCCCAGGGCTCGTCATGCCAACCCCAACGCTCCACCCGATTCCAGGTACTTCTCTCCGGTCACCGGGCAGACGAAGACTCCGTCACCCTCGTCGCGCAGCGCCGCTCCGGCGCGGCCGACCCAACCGATCCTCTTCGCCGGGACTCCGGCGACGAGGGCATAGTCCTGCACGTCCTTGGTGACCACCGCGCCGGCCGCAATGAGTGACCAGCGTCCGATCGTGAGAGGGGCGACACAGACCGCCCTCGCCCCGATGGATGCCCCGGTGCGAACGGTGACTCCCACGGCCTCCCAGTCGTCGTTGGACTTGCGGCTCCCATCGACGTTGATCGCCCGCGGGAAGACGTCGTTGGTGAAAACGACACCCGGCCCTACGAACACTCCGTTCTCGAGCAACGCCGGTTCGTAGACGAGTGCGTAGTTCTGGATCTTGCAGTTGCGTCCGATGATGACTCCCGGGCCGACGTACACGCCACGACCGATGATCGTGCCGGCGCCAATCTGCGCGTACTCGCGTACCTGGGCGAGGTGCCACACGAAGCTTCCCGGCCCGATCCGGCTGCGCGGATCGATGTCTGCCGTGAAGGCGATCTGCGCCGGCTCCTCTTCGGGCGGCGGGTCGCCGCGAACCGTGCCCGCGCGCGCGTGCTCGATCATCAGTAGGCTCCCACCGGTCGGGCGAAGACACGCAGGGTGCGCCACAGGATGATGAGGTCGCCGGTCAGCGACCAGTTCTCCACGTAGTAGAGGTCGAGACGGACGCTCTCTTCCCAACTGAGGTCGGAGCGGCCGTTGACCTGCCACATGCCCGTCAGCCCCGGCTTGATGTACAGCCGACGGTGTACATAGCGCTCGTAGTCCTCGACCTCGGTCTGCAGGGGAGGACGAGGCCCGACGAGGCTCATCTCACCGGTCAACACGTTCCAGAATTGGGGCAGTTCGTCGAGCGAGAGTCTGCGCAGGAATCGGCCGACGCGAGTGATCCGAGGATCGTTTTTCATCTTGAACAGGGGTCCAGACCCCTCGTTCTTTTCGAGGAGCGCGGCGAGATCGGCCTCGGCGGTCTGCACCATCGAGCGGAACTTCAGCATCTTGAAGGTCTTGCCATTTCGCCCCACCCGTTCCTGGCGGAAGAGGATCGGCCCTTTGCTGTCCCGGCGGATGGCGATCGCGATCACCGCAAACACCGGGAGGAGCATGAGCAGCGCGACAGCCGACATGGCCACATCGAACACCCTCTTGAGCAGGTGCTTTCCACCCTCGAATTGCGGCAGCTCGACGTGCATGAGCGGCAGCCCTTCGACCGGGCGGAAATGGATGCGCGGACCGGCGACGTTGGTGAGGCTCGAGGC
>DMKW01000091.1:811-2510 GCA_003454135.1 Microbacteriaceae bacterium | reverse complement strand
GTAGGCCGCTCCCGACTTCTTGTCGATCTGGTGCACGACGTAGTTGACGTCCGCGGACTCCCCGACCACGATGGCTCGGGAGAGGTAGTGGCCCTCGCCGCGGTTGTGGTTGAGCCAGCGCCGCCAGAGCCACCGCTCGAGAAGCAGACCGCCCAGGCCCGCCGGGAGCGCGACGATGAAGAAGCCCCTGGCGATCGGTACCTGAAGCACGAGGAAGCTGATGGCGAGCAGGCCGAACGTGAGCGAGCTCGCGTTGACGACGCTCTTGTACTCGCCGAAACCGACGCCAAGCAATCGGGAGTCGCGCGAGTGGTATGCCGCGAGCATCACCATCCACGCGCCGGCAATGACGCCGGCGAGCATCGCGTAATCCGGCGTTATCCTCAGCGCGGGCACCGGACTCGCGACGAAGCCGAAGCGAGCGAGCAGGGAAGCCGCGATCGCGACCACGATCACGACCGTGTCGGAGATGAGCAGCTTCCTGCGGAATCGCCGGCACCAGGAGACACCGGTGGCCGTTGAGGCGGCGGAGGTGACTGTCGCCGCGTCGGCGTGTCGATACCGGTCGCGGTACCCCGCCTGGCTAATATCACGAGCAGGGAGCGCGTTTCCGAGTTCACTCATGATCCACCCGCAGGGGTATGTCATGGCAGGAGTTACCGCGAGATCGGTTGGCTCGCACGCTCGACACGGCGCTGATTACAACAACGTATTCAGGGCTCGACGCGTTTTTTAGGGTCGTCAATGTTCGGGTCATTGATTCATTCCTGTAGTTCGGGTTTACAGGGAACGGATGACCACTGCTCACGTGAGATAAATCTCAGCCGTCCTGACTCCGGGCGAGTCCGAACGGGCGATCAGTAATCACTCGATTTGCCTAGGGTAGCGCGTCTTTCGCTAAAGCGAATGCCCCAGTTTGGGTGAATATTTTCCTGCGATTCGGACACTCGGCACCTATAAAATCGCCTCGTTTCATAGGCAACGCCTCGTTGCCGAAATACCGCATATGCGGGCGTGGGAATGAACCGCTCCGTAGGGTAGATCGAGCACTGCTGCACGCCCGGGAGGCATGGATGCTGAAACGACTGTCGAGGATCTTCCTCGCCCCACTCGCCCGCCTGATCTTCAGGCCGCGAATCATCGGGCGCTCCAACGTTCCAAAGACCGGAGCGGTCATCCTCGCGAGCAATCATCTCTCGTTCATCGACAGCGTCGTGATCACCCTCGTTGCCCCGCGGTCCGTGTCCTTCCTCGCCAAGGCGAGCTATTTCACCGGCGCGGGCTTTCGCGGCTGGCTCTCGCGCGCGTTCTTCACCGGGGTCGGCGCTATTCCGGTCGAGCGGGGCGCGGGTACGGCCGCCCAGCACGCTCTCGACAGCGGCCTCGAAGTCCTCGGTCGGGGCGAAGCCTTCTCCATCTATCCGGAGGGAACCCGGTCCCTCGACGGTCGTCTCTACAAGGGCCGCACCGGGGTAGCGTGGCTCGCGCTGACGTCCGGCGCGCTAGTGGTGCCGGTGGCTCTCACCGGAACCCAGGACCTGCAGCCGGTCGGATCGAAGCTGCCCCGGTTCGCGCGAGTGACCGTCGAGTTCGGGACCCCGATCGATGTGGGCCGACACGGGCCGGCAGACTCCGGCCGGGCGAGGCGGGGGGCGACCGACGAGATCATGGAGGCCATTCACCGGATGAGCGGGCAACC
>DMKW01000091.1:0-553 GCA_003454135.1 Microbacteriaceae bacterium | reverse complement strand
TACCGCGCAATTGGCGAAGGCGATAGGCGCTCGTAGCGTTGAAGGGACCGCCCTCCCCGTGCGAATGGACACATCATGACCCAGCTGACCGACCGCCCAGTGACTTCCGAGGCAGGGACAGTGCCGGAATCGACGCCGTCGACCTCGTCGACCACTGGCGTGGATGTCCCTGCCCTTGGCGAACTGCTGCTCGGCACGTGGGCGGACGCCCGGCGCCATTCGCGGGCCCTCGTGTCCAGGCCGGAGTTCCAACGCGCCGAAGGCCTGTCGATGGCCGACCACCGCGCCCGGGTTCTCGGCCAGCTGCGCATCCTCGTCGACGAAGGCGCGGTGCACCGCGCCTACCCCAGCTCTGTCGGCGGCTCGGACGATCACGGCGGCAACGTCGCGAGCTTCGAAGAACTCGTGATCGCCGACCCATCGCTGCAGATCAAGTCGGGCGTGCAGTGGGGCCTGTTCGGTGCGGCCGTGATGCACCTCGGCACCGAGCGGCATCACCGCGAGTTGTTGCCCGGCATCATGAGCCTCGAAACCCCCGGTGTGTTCGCCATGA
>DMKW01000041.1:3316-3486 GCA_003454135.1 Microbacteriaceae bacterium | reverse complement strand
AAGATGTGTATAAGAGACAGACCTACGACCGCGCGGGCCAATGGCCTGCCGCGGGCGGCCGGCTGAGCCCGGGCGGGACTCCGCCGGTAGGATTGTTGGGCCATGCCAACTATGTTCAGCACAGCCACCGGTCCCGACGTTCGCGTTCGATTCTGCCCGTCGCCCACCGG
>DMKW01000041.1:2436-3143 GCA_003454135.1 Microbacteriaceae bacterium | reverse complement strand
ACTCCGCACGTCGGCCTCATCCGCACGGCCCTCTTCAACTGGGCCTACGCGCGACACACGGGCGGGTCGCTCGTGTTCCGCATCGAGGACACGGATGTCGCCCGCGACAGCGAAGAGAGCTACCTGCAGCTGCTCGACGCTCTCGGCTGGCTCGGCATCGACTGGGACGAGGGGATCGGCGTCGGCGGCCCGAACGAGCCTTACCGTCAGTCGCAGCGCTCCGGCATCTACACCGAGGTGATCGAGACGCTGCGGGCGAGCGGACACCTCTACGAGAGCTTCGCGACGGCCGAGGAGATCGAGGCCCGCAACATCGCGAACGGCCGCGACCCCAAGCAGGGCTACGACAACTTCGAGCGCGACCTCACCGAGCAGGACAGGATCGCCTTGCGCGCCGTCGGTCGCGAGCCCGCGCTGCGCCTCCGCGTTCCGGACACCGACCTCTCCTTCGACGACCTCGTTCGCGGCGAGATCACTTTTCCGGCCGGCTCCTTCGTGGACTTCGTGGTCGTGCGCCCGAACGGTGCACCGCTCTACACGTTCGTCAACCCCGTCGACGACGCGCTCATGGGTATCACCCACGTGCTCCGCGGCGAAGACCTCCTCTCCTCCACACCGCGCCAGATCGCGCTCTATCACGCGCTCATCGACATCGGGCTCGCCACCGCGATCCCTCGCTTCGGTCACCTGCCGTACGTGACGGGCGA
>DMKW01000041.1:1310-2266 GCA_003454135.1 Microbacteriaceae bacterium | reverse complement strand
CGGGACCGCGGTTTCATCCCCGAGGGCCTGCTCAATTACCTGAGCCTGCTCGGCTGGTCGCTCACCCACGATCGCGACGTGTTCACGATGGATGAGATGGTGGCGGCGTTCGACGTCACCGACGTCAACCCCAACCCGGCCCGATTCGACCTCAAGAAGGCCGAGTCGATCAACGGCGACCAGATCCGGTTGTTGCCCGTCGAGGAGTTCACCGCGCGGCTCATCCCGTACCTCGGCGAGTACCTCGCCGACCCACCGACGGGCGAGCAGGAGGCGATCCTGCGGGAGGCGGCCCCCCTCGTGCAGGAGCGCATGCAACTCCTGGGCGAGGCCCCTGGGCTCCTCGGATTCCTGTTCACCGCGGATGACGCGCTCGAGTACGACGCGGACGCGCTGCCCGGCGCCGAAGCCGACATCATCCTCGATGCGGCGGTCGGAGCGCTCGAGCAACTCAACGACTGGTCGCACGAGGAGATCGAGCGCGTGCTGCGCGCGGAACTCATCGACGGCGCCGGCCTGAAGCCGCGCGTCGCCTTCGGGGCGCTGCGCACGGCCATCAGCGGCCGCCGCATCAGCCCGCCGCTCTTCGAGTCGATGGAGATCATCGGCAAGGAGTCGACGATGGCGCGAATCGCGAGGCTCGCGGCGCGGCTGTGACCGACGCCTACGACGTCGTGGTGGTCGGGGCGGGCCCGGCCGGGCTGAGCGCCGCCCTCAACCTCGCGAGGGCCCGGCGACGCGTGCTCGTGCTCGACGCCAATCGTCCGCGCAACGCCGCGACGCTCGTCTCGCACGGGTTCCTCACCCGGGACGGGGTCGCGCCGCACGAGCTTCGCCGGCTGGCCCGCGAGGAGCTCGCGGCGTACCCGGACGCCGAGCTGCAACTCGCCACGGTGCAGAGCGTCGCCTCCACCCACTCGGCGCGCGGAGACTCGGCGCCGGCCTTCTCGGTCGAG
>DMKW01000041.1:0-1269 GCA_003454135.1 Microbacteriaceae bacterium | reverse complement strand
CTCGAGACGGACGGCTGGGGCCTCCTCGAGACGGATGCCGACGGCCGCACAAGCGTCGCCGGCGTCTACGCGGCCGGCGACTCGACCGCGCCCGGTCCGCAGCAGCTCATCGTGGCCGCCGGAGCCGGAGCGCGCGTCGCCGCGACCATCAATCGCGACCTCATCGGCATCCCGCGGCACTGATTCACCGAGGTGCGTGTCACTGCGGTCGGTTGCGCAGGTGTTCGCGCGTGAGCGCGTCCATCTCCTCGTCGCTCAGGTCGTCGAGTGCCTTCGCCTCGCGGCGGTCCACCCGCGACCAGCGGATGAACAGCAGGATGAGCACAGGCACGTCCGCGACCTCGGCGATGAACCACAGAAAATCGCCCGAAAGGTGCTGATCGTGCAACGCGTTCGGAAACCAGGCCGGCAGGGCACCGAGCGCCGGGCCGACCCGGTCGAGCACGGCGTCGTTGAGCCGCAGCAGGATGCCGGGGATCGCGTCCATCACGAGTTCCACGAACACGAGCAGAAACTCCACGGTGATGAAGAAGCTTGTGCGCTGGGTGGTGTGCTCCACGATCGGCAGCACCATGAGAAGGCCCACGAGCGGCACGGCCACAGTGAGGATCGCGCCGGCGACCGGCGACTCCCGGAGGCCGCCCGCGAGCGGCGTGAGAAAGACGCAGAAGGCGGCGAGGGCGAAGACGGGTGCGAAGACGGCATTGCCGGCGAGACGCACCGGCCAGGACGCGAGCACGGCATCCATCACACGTAGCGGGGCACCGCTCAGCACGAGCCGCGACAGTGCCACGGGCGTGCCGAGACTCAGGAGCCCGGGCACCGCGAAGAGCAGCAGCGCGATTCGCGTAGTGAACGCCCAGCGCAGCTCGCCGCTGTACGCGCCGAGGAACCCGAACTGCACCACGGCAAACGAACCGAGGCCGAGCACGAAGAACGCGAGCGTTCGCGCAACAGGCCAGTGGATGCCGCGCCGCGCGAGCCGCCACACGCCCGTCGCGTAAAGCCCGCCCACCGCGACGATCGCGACGATGGCCAGCGGATCGGCACGCCAGGTCGTGAGGAAGGTGAGGATGGGAGGCGTGGCTGGGCTCGATTCGTCGCGGTGCTGCTCAAATTCTGCCACGTCCACCCGCAGACGCCGCCCATTTGGCCGACCATCCGTGGGTAGGTTAGAGTGACTAGTCGGCCCGGCTTCGGTTGGGTGCGGTGGGGTATGGTGTAATTGGCAACACGGAAGATTCTGATTCTTTTGTTCTTGGTTCGAGT
>DMKW01000134.1:25109-25989 GCA_003454135.1 Microbacteriaceae bacterium | reverse complement strand
TTCAGCCTGCACCCCGAGCTTGCCGCGCTCGTCGCGCGAAAAGGCTCGATCGCCATCGACGGAGTCTCGCTCACCGTGAGCGACGTCGGCGACGACTGGTTCGAGGTATCACTGATCCCGGAAACGCTGAGCGCGACGACCCTCGGACTCAAGTCCGTCGGCGACTCCGTCAACATCGAAACCGACATCCTGGCCCGCCAGGTGGAGCGAATGCTCGCCGTCACCAACAGAAGGAGCGGGTCATGAGCCTCGCCACAATCCCCGAGGCCCTCGACGCGCTGCGCGCCGGTCTCCCCATCATCGTCGTCGACAACGAAAGCCGCGAGAACGAGGGCGATATCGTTATCGCGGCAGAGCTCGCCAGCCAGGAGTGGATTGCGTGGATGGTGCGCTACTCGTCCGGCTTCATCTGCGCTCCGATGACCAACGAGATCGCCGACCGGCTGGAGCTGCCGATGATGGTGGTGAACAACGAGGACCCGCGCGGCACCAACTACACCGTTTCGGTCGACGCTGCCGACCGTCTGAGCACCGGCATCAGCGCGGCCGACCGCGCCCACACGCTTCGCGTTCTCGCCAGCCTCGAGTCCACGCCGTCGAGCCTGCACCGGCCCGGTCACATTCTTCCCCTGCGGGCCGTGGACGGCGGCGTGCGCGAACGCGACGGCCACACCGAGGCCTCGGTCGACCTGCTCAAGCTCGCGGGGCTGATGCCCGTCGCGGCGATCTCCGAGATCGTGGCCGAAGACGGCGAAATGATGCGCCTGCCCGGGCTCATCCAGCTCGGTGAGCGCGAAGGCGTGCTCGTCGTCACGATCGAAGCGCTCATCGCCCACCTGCAGGAGACCCACTGCGACGCGAAGGTGCCGACGGCCGTGCC
>DMKW01000134.1:20661-24993 GCA_003454135.1 Microbacteriaceae bacterium | reverse complement strand
TTCGGTTCGCTCAAGTGCGAGTGCGGCCCGCAGCTCGATGCGGCGCTCGACCAGATCCAGTCCGAGGGCGGGGTCGTCATCTACATGCGCGGTCACGAGGGCCGAGGCATCGGGCTCATCAACAAGCTCAAGGCCTACCGCCTGCAGGAGGAGGGGCTCGACACCCTCGATGCCAACACGGCTCTCGGGTTTCCCGCCGACGGCCGCGACTACAGCGCGGCCGTCGCGATCCTCGAAGACCTCGGGATCTCGGAGGTCCGCGCGATCACGAACAACCCGGAGAAGCTACGCCAGCTTCGCGAACGCGGCGTCACGGTGAGCGAGCAGGTTCCGCTCGTGGTGGGTGTCGGGAGCTTCAACGAGCGTTACCTCGAGGCCAAGCGCGACCGCATGGGCCACATCCTTCCCAACAACACCGAACTCGAGGGGGCAGCGCGTGCCCACAAGCGTCTCCTCGAAACACCGAAAGGACACCTCGCATGAGCGGCGACGGAGCACCAGAGATCACCACGGACGGCACCGGGCTGAAGGTCACTATCGTGGCCGGCCGGTGGCACGAAGTCATCGCTGACGGGCTGCTCGCTGGAGCCCGGCGGGTGCTCGCCGCATCCGGAGCCGAAGTCACCGAGGTGCGTGTGCCCGGCAGCTTCGAGCTGCCCGTCGTGAGCAAGGCGGCACTGGACAACGGTGCGGATGCGGTGGTCGCGCTCGGCGTGATCATCCGGGGTGGCACACCGCACTTCGAATACGTCTCGGACGCGGCGACCAGCGGACTGACGCAGGTGAGCGTGCTCACCGGCAAGCCAGTGGGCTTCGGCGTGCTGACCCTCGACGACGAGCAGCAGGGGATCGATCGGGCCGGCCTCGAGGGCTCGAAGGAAGACAAGGGGGCCGAGGCGGCTGAGGCAGCACTCGCCACCGCCGCGCTCATCCGCGACCTCAAGGCCTGAACGCTCGCTAGAGTGGCTTCGTGCTCAATCAATTCAAGGTGCTCGTGATCGTGGCGGTTATCGTCGCGATCGCCGCAGCCGTGGGGTTCGTGTACGTCGTCTTCATCAACCCCACCACCACAGAGAGCATCGGGCACACGGTCGTTGTCGCCGACATCCTCTAGAGTCCGCGACCCCGTGCGACCGATCGCCTGGTCTTCGGCGATCATCGCGATCGTTCTCGCGGTGTTCTTCGCCATGCAGCTCGTCTCCAAGCCTGTCTCGCTCGCACCGATCGAGACGATCGAGTTCAGCCAGTACCAGGCCGTGCCGAACTTCACCGACACCACCCACGTCGTCTCCGACGAGAAGCGGCTCGACGCCTTTCGCACGCTCGTCAGCCGCTATTCGATCGACCTGCGCAACTACGACGAAACCCTCAACGACGACTGCACCGGCGGTCTCTCCACCAAGATCACGATCCACTTCACCGACGCGACCCTCGGGAAGCTCCGCATCTACGACTGCGGCAAGCCGCTGGCCGGCGGCACGTTCGTGACGGATGCCACGGCCCTCTTCTCGAGCTGGCGCGCGGCGGACACCGGCCGCTGACGTCGTCCCTCACGCGCCGCCGCTGCGCCGGGCGGGAGGGGGCTGCCTCCCCACTTTCGAAGTGACAGTTGAGCATGACGTCACGGCGAACTGACATTTCGAAAACGGGCCATCGTCAGCAGCGCTGTCAACCCACGTTGACATCCCGCGACCTGTCAACTAAGGTTGACAGGGTGTCCGACGCACTCCGCACCCTCAGCTCAGAAGCCGGCGACGAGAACCCGCTCAAGGCCCTTCATGCCGTCAGCGAAATGCACACCGAACTGGATCGCTACGAAGCTACGCTCGTGCGCAAGGCCCGCAACCTCGGCATGGGTTGGCAGATGATCGCCACAGCTCTGGGCGTCTCACGCCAGGCGGTGCACAAGAAGTACGGACGCCGCTAGGCCGAAGTTACGCCGCTCGGAGTACCACCCCAGTCGGGCGCCACGAAAGACTAAGGAATCATGAGCACCAACACGCAGACCCCCCGGTCCCGATCCCCTTTCGGGCGCGGAAAGAAGGATGACGGGCCCCGCGCCCGGTTCAGCCAGCTGCTCCCTTACCTCCTCGAGCACAAGCGCATCCTCGGCGTCGTGATAGGGCTGAGCCTGTTGAGCGCCGGAGCGTCACTCGCCCAGCCTTTGCTCGTGAGCGAGGTCATCTCGGTCGTGCAGAAGGGCCAGAACCTCGGCACCCTCGTCTGGCTGCTCGTGGGCCTCGTGGTGCTTTCCGGCCTGCTGAGCGGGTTCCAGCACTACCTGTTGCAGCGCACCGGCACGAGCGTCGTGCTCTCCGCCCGACGGCAGCTCGTGCGCCGCATGCTGCGCCTCCCGATCAGCGAATTCGACACCCGCCGCACTGGCGACCTCGTTTCGCGGGTCGGCTCCGACACGACCCTCCTCTACGCCGTCATCACCCAGGGACTCGTGGATGCGGTCGGCGGCGCGCTCGTCTTCGTCGGGGCGCTCATCGCCATGCTCATCATCGACCCGGTGCTGCTCGGGCTCACGGTGCTCGTGATCGCCGGATCCGTGATCACGGTCGTCGCGCTCTCCGGCCGGGTGCGCGTCGCGAGCCGCAAGCAGCAGGAGAAAGTGGGCGATCTCGCCGCCTCGGTCGAGCGTGCCATCAGCGCCGTGCGCACCGTGCGCGCCTCGAACGCGACGGAGCGGGAGATCGCCGCAATCGAGAAGGATGCCGAGGGCGCGTGGCGCATGGGCATCAGTGTCGCGAAGATCTCGGCGCTTGTCGTGCCCATCGCCGGAATCGCGTTGCAGGTGTCGTTCCTCGTGGTGCTCGGCGTCGGCGGCTTCCGCGTGGCGAGCGGCGCGATCACCATTTCGAGCCTCGTGGCGTTCATCCTGTTCCTCTTCATGATGATCATGCCGCTCGGCCAGGCCTTCGGAGCGATCAACTCCGTCAACCAGGCCCTCGGCGCACTCGGGCGTATCCAGGAGATCATCTCCCTGCCGAGCGAGAACGAGTTCGACGCGGCGATCGAGCCGGCGGCACCCCAGCAGACGGATGCCGCGATCAGCTTCGACGGGGTGCACTTCACCTACCCCGAGGCCGCGAGGCCGGTCGGCGAGACAACGACCCCTGAGGATCCCGACGGGCCGCCCGAACGCAAGGACCTCACGGTGCTGCACGGCATCAGCTTCGAGGCGCCGCGCGGCAAGCGCACTGCCCTCGTCGGCCCGAGTGGGGCCGGCAAGAGCACGATCCTCGCCCTTATCGAACGCTTCTACGACCCGTCGGCGGGGGTCGTGCGCATCGGCGGACTAGACGTGCGCGGCCTCGACCGAGAAATCCTCCGCGCCCAGATCGGCTACGTCGAGCAGGACGCGCCGGTGCTCGCCGGCTCGCTGCGCGACAACCTCACCCTGGGTGCGCCCGACGCCACGGATGAGCAGTGCATCCGGGTGCTGCACGACGTCAACCTCACCGAGGTACTCGAGCGCAACGACCTGGGCCTTGACGCACCGGTGGGCGAAGACGGCATAATGCTCTCGGGTGGCGAACGCCAGCGCCTCGCGATCGCGCGAACCCTGCTCGCCGCTCCCCCCATCCTGTTGCTCGACGAATCCACTTCGAGCCTCGACGGGCTCAACGAACAGTTGCTGCGCGAGGCGATCGACGCCGTCGCCGACAATCGCACCCTCATCGTGATCGCCCACCGGCTCTCCACCGTCGTGGACTCCGACCAGATCGTGGTTCTCGACCACGGCCAGGTGGTCGGCGTCGGCACGCACTCCGAGCTCGTAAAGTCGACGCCGCTCTACAAGGACCTCGCCAAGCACCAGTTGCTCGTCTGACGGCGCGGCCGCCGTAGATGCCCGATGCACTTCGCGGTAGCGTGCTCGTGAGAGAAGAGGGCTGACATGGCCGCTGGAACCAAGGAAGACCCGTGGGAACTCACGACGGCCCCGGGCACCTCCACCTACACGATGTACTCCGACGACGAAGCCGATCCCCCCGCCCTCGTCTGCCGGGTCGGATCGACGACCCTCAAGTACCACCTCGGTGCGATCGACGACCTGCACGCATGGCTCAAAGAGCAGGGAGACTGGGTGCCACTCGGCGCCGCGGATGAGCAGAAACCGGCAGCCGAGGGCACGGTCGAGGCCTGGGGGCGTTCCGAGAGCAATCCCGTGGGCGGCTGGTACGGCTTGCGCAAGGGCTACCGCGGTCGCTTCGGCATGTACCTGCCCCCGCTGCTCGAGCAGCTCGGGCTCGCCGAACTCACCCACGACGCGCGCAACAACCGGATGCGCGCGCTCTAGCGCCCTGTCGCAACATCCGTGCGCCC
>DMKW01000134.1:18589-20465 GCA_003454135.1 Microbacteriaceae bacterium | reverse complement strand
CGGTCAGTCGGCGAGGGCCCACATCGCGACCGCGCTCGCGGCGGCCACGTTGAGCGAGTCGATCCCGTGCGCCATCGGAATCCTCACGATCGTGTCGGCGGCGGCGAGCGCCTCCGCGGTGAGCCCGTCACCCTCGGCACCGAGCACGAAGGCGACCCGCTCGGGGGCGGTCGCGGCGAACTCGCGCAGGCCGACGGCATCCGCACCGAGCGCGAGCGCCGCAACGTGGAATCCGGATGCCGACAGCAGCGCGCGAGTCGACGCCCAGTCGCCGACGCGAGTCCACGGCACCTGCAGCACGGTGCCCATGCTCACCCTTATCGCTCGGCGGTAGAACGGGTCCGAGCAGCGCTGTGTCACCAGAACCGCGTCCGCGCCGATCGCGCCGACCGACCGGAAGATGGCCCCGACGTTGGTCGGATCGGCCACGTTTTCTAGGATCACGATTCGCTTTGCGGTCTCGAGCAGCGACTCCGGGGAGGGGAGGGCCGGCCGGTGCATCGCGGCGATGAGGCCGCGATGCAGGAGGTATCCCGTGAGCTCCTCGAGCAGTGCGGACGGGCCGGAGAAGACCGGCACGTCGCGGCCGCCGAGCAACGCGAGCGCCTCATCCGCCGATCCGCCGAGCGCGAGCACCGAGCGGGGTTCGTGGCCGGCCGCGAGGGCGCGTTCGAGCACGAGCGCCGACTCGGCGATGTACAGGCCGTGTTCCGTGCCGCGCGCCTTCTTGAGGGCGACATCCGTCTGGTGCGAGTAGTCGCCGAGGCGCGGATCGGCCAGATCGGTGATCGCGATGACGGGAATTGCTGGCCTCCAGGTGAGGCCTCGATTCTATGCGACGGCCCCGATGGCGGTCGGCTGCGCCGTCTCACGGTCCGCGTTGTGCATGACGAGCACCGGGCAGTGCGCGTACTCCGCGCACCTGGCGCTCACCGAGCCGAGCAGCAGTCCGACGAATCCGCCGTGGCCGCGACTGCCGACGATGAGCATCTCTGCGCCCTTGCTGGCGTCGATGAGCACCTGGGCGGCGGACCCTTCGCTCACCACCGGGAGGAACCACTCCGGCGGCGGGCCGCCGAAGACCTTCTGTGCCGATTCCGTGAGCACGGCCCGGGCGTCCGTCTCCGGCGACCATTCGGAGGTCACGTAGCCGCCGAATTCGAGCGGGTACTGCCAGACCGTGATCGCCTCGAGCCGGACTCCGAGGGCTTCGGCGATCCTGGCGCCCCGGCGAAGGGCGGCCATCGACGCGACAGAGCCATCGACGCCGACGACGATTCGGTCGGAGTCGGCGTGTTCCTTTGTCGTGTCCATGGTTCATCGTCAACCCCTGCGGCGGGCACCGTAGGGCCGAAAGTCCCCCGGTGCTGGGGTGCACGACCGGCACCGGGGACCTTCGGCCCTACGTTCGTGGTGGCCGCTGGTCGACGCTGGTGACATGACTACTTCGACGAACGGGCACAGCGACCTCGACGTGCAGGCCGCCGTCGTGGAGGAACTGGAGTGGACCCCGGATGTGGACCCGGCCGACATCGGTGTCTCGGTGCACGAGGGGGTCGTGACCCTCTCCGGCGAGGTGAGCACCGCGGAGCGTGGAGCGGCGAAACGGGCGGCGCTGCGGGTGCGCGGAGTATCGACCGTCGTTGACCGCATGGAGGTCCGCGATCCGAACGAGGGTGCCATCAGCGACACGGAGGTGGCGACCGCGGTCAACAACGCGTTGCTCTACACCGCCGACGTTCCCCACGCCACGGTGCAGGCCGAGGTGCGCAACCACGTCGTGACCCTGCGCGGCACCGTCAACTGGAACTACCAGCGCGACGCTGCTCATCGCGCCGTCGAACGCATCGCCGGCGTGTACTTCGTGGACAACCGC
>DMKW01000134.1:17957-18503 GCA_003454135.1 Microbacteriaceae bacterium | reverse complement strand
ATTTATTCCACAAGAGGGCGGCGGCCCGATGCAACGGGTCGTACGCGAATGAGAGGAGAAGAAAATGGCAATGTTCTTTGACCCGTTCAGGGAGCTCGACCGCATGACCGCGACGATGTTCGATGGTCGACGCGGCCCGCGATTCGTGCCGATGGATCTGTACCGGGAAGGCGACCACTACGTGCTCAATGCCGATGTTCCCGGGGTCGACCCGGGCTCGATCGACATCGACGTCGACGGCCAGGTGCTCACGATCCGCGCCGAGCGCACGCTTTCGAGCGCCGAGAACGCCGAATGGCTCACGCAGGAACGCCCGAGCGGTTCGTTCGTTCGGCAGCTGAGCCTGGGCGACGGAATCGACGCCGACAGCATTTCGGCGAGCTACCAGAACGGCGTACTGAGCGTCGTGATCCCGGTGAGCGAGAAGGTGAAGCCGCGCAAGGTGGCAATCACGGCCGGCGCTCCCGAAACGATCGCCGTCACGGCGGGTAAGAAATAGCGACGGCTCCCGGGGAGGGCCGGGCGCATGCTCGGCCTCCCGGGCCG
>DMKW01000134.1:8952-17791 GCA_003454135.1 Microbacteriaceae bacterium | reverse complement strand
GCCGGAGTGCTTGACGCCGCCGAATGGCGCGCTCGCGTTGGACACGACCCCGACGTTGATCCCCGTCATGCCGGTCTTGAGGCTCTCGATGAGTCGTTGGCCGCGCGCGAGATCCCTCGTGAAGGCATAGCTCACGAGACCGAACTCGGTGTCGTTGGCCTTGGCCACGGCATCCGCCTCATCGGTGAAGGTCGTGATGGCGAGCACCGGCCCGAAGATCTCCTGACGAAGGATCTCGCTGCCCGGCGTCACGCCCGAGATCACGGTCGGTTCGTAGAAGGTTCCATCGCCCTCGATCGCCGAGCCGCCGATGAGCAGCGTCGCGCCGCGGGAGACGGCATCCTGCACGAGGTCGTTCGCCTTGGCCACCGCCGCGTCGTTGATGAGCGGACCGATGCTTACGCCGTCTTCGGTGCCGCGGCCCACCGTGAACTGCTTCACTCGCGCGGTGACCCTCGCGGCGAAGTCATCGGCGATGGACTCGTGCACGATGAAACGGTTGGCCGCCGTGCAGGCCTGGCCGACGTTGCGGAACTTGGCGATCATCGCCCCATCGACGGCCTTGTCGATGTCGGCATCCTCGAAGACGAGGAACGGCGCGTTGCCGCCGAGTTCCATCGAGGTGCGGAGCACGTTGTCTGCGGCCTGTTTGAGCAAGCGAACGCCCACTGCGGTGGACCCGGTGAAGCTCAGCTTGCGCAGCCGGGGGTCGGCGATGATGGGCTCGGAGACGGCCCCGGAGGTCGACGTCGTGATCACGTTCAGCACCCCCTTCGGCAGGCCGGACTCCTCGAGCAGGCGGGCGAAGTACAGGGTCGTGAGGGGCGTCAGTTCGGCCGGCTTGACGACGGCGGTGCAGCCGGCGGCGATCGCCGGGGCGATCTTGCGGGTCGCCATCGCGAGCGGAAAGTTCCACGGCGTGATGAGGAACGACGGCCCGACCGGCAGGTGCGTCACGATCATGCGCCCGGTGCCCTCGGGGTTGATCCCGTAGTGACCGCCGATGCGCACGGCCTCCTCGCTGAACCAGCGCAGGAACTCGCCGCCATAGGTGACCTCGCCCCGCGCCTCGGCGAGGGGTTTGCCCATTTCGAGCGTCATGAGCAGGGCGAATTCCTCGGCTCGCTTCTGCATCAGGTCGAATGCCCCGCGCAGGATTTCACCGCGCGCGCGGGGCGCTGTCGACGCCCAGGAATCCTGCGCGGCCACTGCCGCGTCGAGGGCACGCGCGCCGTCGGCGACGGACGCGTCGGCGATCGACTTGATCACCGCGCCCGTCGACGGATCCTGCACCCGGATAGCGCGGCCTGAGGTGGAGTCGACCCAGTCGCCGCCGATGAAAAGCTGGCTGGGCACCTTTGCCAACAGCTCGGATTCTGTCAGAGAAGTCATGCGATCGAGTCTAGTTATCGCGCGGTACGGCGGGTACGGCGGGTACGGCAGGGGCGCCCGAGCGCCCGTCAGGAGTGCCGCACGCTCACGCCGGCGGCGGCGAGTTCGGCGAGCGCCGCCTCGCTCGACTGCGGGGCGACCCCGGCGACGAGATCCGAAAGCACCGCCACCGGGCGGCCGGTGGCGAGCGCGTCGAGCGCCGAGGCGCGCACGCAGTAGTCGGTGGCGATGCCGGCGACGTCGAGCTCCTGCACCCCGAGGGCGGTGAGGGACTCGGCGACGGTGCGTCCGTCATCCGTCACCCCCTCGAAGATCGAGTAGGCCGGCCGGCCCTGGCCCTTGAGCACGTTGACCGTGATGCGGCTCGTGTCGAGATCGGGGTGGTACTCGGCACCCGCCGTGCCCGCGACGCAGTGCACCGGCCAGGTCGCGACGAAATCGGGTGGGCTCGTCGTTGCGAAGTGTCCGCCGTTGTCATTGTCGGCGTCGTGCCAGTCGCGTGACGCGAAGACATGCTCGTAGCGGCCGGGATGCTCTGCCAGATACCGCGAGATGCGCGAGGCGACGGCGGCCCCGCCATCCACACCGAGCGCGCCGCCCTCGGTGAAGTCGTTTTGCACGTCGATGATGAGGAGTGCCCGGGTCATAGCGACAGTCTAGATTCGCCCGCGATGGGCTGAGCGCTCGGTCAGTTGTTTGAAAGGTTGTTGCCGCAGCTGAACACCGCGGTCGTGATGGTGTCGAGAGCCGGTTGGGTCTTGCCGTTGATGGCGCCGAGGGCGTAGAACGCGAACGCGAGGGTCGTTCCGTCGGCCGCGTGCACCACGCCCGCGAGGGCGTATTCGGTCTTGATCCACCCGGTCTTGGCGTTCACCGCTCCGCGGGCGATAGCGTTCGCACCCGTGAACCGGCCGGCGAGCGTGCCCGTCTTGCCGGCGATCGGGAGGGCGTCGTAGACGATCTTGAGGTTCTGCACGCCGGCGGCGACTTTGGTCATGAGCTGGGCGACGAACGTGGCCGGTACCCCGTTGGAGTTGCTCTCGCCGGAGCCGTCGATGATCGTGAGCCCGGAGGTCTGCAGCCCGTAGGTCGCGAGCGCGGCCGGAATGACAGTGTTGAGCGATGCCGACGAGCCGTCACTGCCCGAGACCTTCGACGTCACACGCGCGATCATCTCGGCGAGCGTGTTGTCTGAGACCGGCAGCATGTAGGAGATGAGGGTCTTGAGCGGTTGGGACTTGACCTCGCCGAGGAGCTTTGTGCCGACGGTCGCGCTGCCGGTGGTCACCGGCACGGAGGCGGGGAGCCCCATCGCCGAGACGAAGGCGCTGCCGGCGCGGCCGACCGGGTCGTTGCTGCGCGGGCTGTCTTGCGCCTGTGGGTTGGCGCGGTCGCCGTCCACCATGAGCGCGGTGATCTCCGGCTGGTAACCCTGGGTCTGTTCGCTTCTCTCCCACGTCGGGTCCCAGTTGTCGGCCGGGTTCCACATGTTCGCGTCGAGCACCACGCTCGTGATCGGGTCGGGATGAGCCGCGGCCCATGCGGCCTTGACCTGGGTGGCGAGGTCGCTGAGCTTGGGAGCGCCCTTGTAGACGCTCTCCTCGCCGGGCCCGAGGGCGCTCAGCGTGGGGTCGCCGCCCCCGACGAGCACGATGCTCCCCGGTGTGCTCCCCTCGTAGACCTTGGTTGAGAACTGGTAGCCGGGCCCGAGCACGGCCAGGCCGGCCGACGAGGTGAGGGTCTTCATCACGCTCGCCGTTCGCGCGGGCGTGGCCCCCGCGCGGTCGAAGAGCACCTCGCCTGTGGTCGCGTTGATCACGCTGCCCTGGAAGGTGAGCAGGTTCGGATCGGATGCCTGCTTCGCCACGGAGCACGTGCGCAAATGGGTCGGGTCGGCGATCGCGCTGGGGGTCGGTCGCGGGGTCGGCGTCGGGGTGCTCGTCGGCACGACGACGGCCGAGGGCGACGGTGAACCGACGGCGACGCCCGCGAAGACCGCGCCGGTTCCGAGCAGCACGAAGACGAGCCCGAGGGCGGAGAAGAGCCACGCGTTGGGATGTCTCTTGATGGTCGCGAAGAGGCCACCGAGCGCGGCGGTCGCTGTCGCCTTCAGACTTGCCCGCGGCTCGCCGGTCGCATCCGGTCCCTGTGCGCCGGTGGAGGAGCCGACCGGGCCCGTCGCGGGGATCAACACGGTCTCGGCGCCGCTCGGCAGCAGCGCGGTTTCGGCATCGGCGGGAACGCGAGCGGTCGTCGCGGCGACCGGCAGGAGCTCCGTCGCCCCGTCGACAGGGATCAGCTCGGTGGTCGGCTGGTCGTCCCCGAGGGGCGCCGCGGGCGCGCTCGCCTTACCGGCCTCCGCGGCCTCGGCGGCCTCGCGAGCGGCTCTCCGGCTCAGGTGCTGCTCCGGGGGCGACTGTGGATCCTGGGGGTCACTCACTCCGTCATTCTAAATGGCGCGGCCCGCGGCCGGTTCTGGGCCTATTCGCCCGGGTAGACGACGCCGATCTGGCGCCGGATTTCGTCGAGCGTCTCCATGATCCGCACGCTCTCCTCCGGGGGCAGGATCTCGCCGCTCGTGAGCCCGGCGCCGATGAGGCGCTCGGCCTCCCAGGCCTGGAACTGCATCCCTCGGGGGTCCACCTTCTGCTCGAAGCGTTCGATCACCGCGCCGCTCGAGTCGAACACGGTGAAGGAGGTCGGCGAGTACCAGACGGAGTCGATCTCGATGCGACCCTCGGTGCCGATGATCGCCGCGGTGTTCGGGCCCGCCGTGTCGAGCGCGGCGTGCAACAACGCCTGCTGTCCGCCCGCATAACCGAAGACGATGGCCGTCTGCCGGTCGACGCCCGTCGCCGTCTTCGCGGCGATCGCATACACGCTCGAGGGCGAGCCGAAGATATCGAAGGCGAGGGACACGGGATAGATACCGAGGTCGAGCAGCGCTCCGCCCCCGAGTTCGGGGTTGTTGATGCGGTGATTCGGATCTTTGGGCAGGTTCTGGTTGTGGTCCGCGATGACGGTGCGCACCTCGCCCAGTGTGCCGGCCGCAATAATCTCCCGGATTCGCAGGAAGTGCGGCAGAAACCTCGTCCACATGGCCTCGAGCGCCACAAGGCCGGAGTCGGCAGCGACCCGAACCACCTCGCGAGCCTGCGCCGCGTTGAGCGTGAAGGCCTTCTCGATGAGCACGTGCTTGCCGGCCCGCAAGGCGAGCAGCGCATTCTCGGCGTGGAATGGATGAGGCGTGGAGACATACACGATGTCGACGTTGGGGTCGGCGACGAGCGCCTCATAGCTCGCGTGCGCCGTCGCGATTCCGAACTCGGCGGCGAACGCGTCGGCCGATTCCTGGCTGCGCGAACCGACCGCGGTCACGGTGAACCCGTAGCCGACGAGGTCGGCGACCTGCGCGTGCGCAATGAATCCTGTGCCGAGGATGCCCCAGCGAATCGTCCCAGCCATGTCTTCCTCCCGGCCGGGCCACAGAGCCCGCGCCACAAGGAATCTAGCAGCCGCCCCAACGGGCCGCTGCCCGGGTGAAGCTGTACGGCTCGTTCGGGATTCCGCCGTGCGTCATCGCGAAATAGATGCACACGCCGCCCGTGCTGCCGGTGTAGCTCGGCTTGTAGAGCGACAGCCGATGGGGGGCAGAGTCCCACCACTTCTGGGCGACGGTCGCCCCGCTGTTGCCGGTGCCGCCGGCGAGATTGCCGTCACACCCGACGCTCGGCACGCCGTCGCTGCGAACGGAGCCGAGATGGCCCCAGGCGCTTGCCGGGTCGGTGCTCGGGTCTTCGGCCATCCAGAACAGGCGCTGCTCCATGCACGCGTCGTAGCGGAAGTTGCCGGCCGGAATGGATTGCAGGCAGTTGGCCGCACGGATGGAGTTGTAGGCCGCCGAGAATGATTGGATGTCGCCAGACGTGGTGCCGGCGACCCCGCCGGCAGATGTCCTGCCGGGTGCGCTTCCGCCTCCGCCGGCGCTGCCCGGGCAGGAGGCGCCGCTCGCCGCAGCGGCGGCCCGCCGTTCGGCGGTGCCGGAGGCTGCAGACGCGGACGACCGGTGCGATCCGCTCGCCGCCGTGGGAGCGGGCGGGGCGACGACCACGGGGATGGGAACGGGCTTCTGGGCGAGGTGCTCGGTGTCGGTCTTGAGATACGCGACGGTCTGCGCCTGCCGGCTTTCGAGCACCTTCGTGCTCGCCGGCACGATCGGAGCGACAGCGGTCACGGTCGCGATTGCCGGCGACGCGAACATGGGTACGCCGGTCTCGGCGGCGTTGGCCGACGAGACGGCGGCACCGAGCGATGGCCCGCCTCCGCCGACGAACGGCAGCACGAGCGTGAGCACCGCCGTCACAAGCGTCGTGAGTAGTGCAAACCGCTTCATTTCAGATTCCCCCGAACCCTGTGAGGTGCGTACCCCTCTGCAGCACCTCACCCCACGCTATGCCCGGTCCATGGGCGTCACAACCAAAAGCGGGGATCCGTCAGGATAAATACCCTCGAAATGGGGGCGTGTCGCTACACAAAAAAGCCCTCAGAAAGGGGGCAGAACACGCATTGTGTCCCCTAAAGTGCGGACCGGTCGACGAGCGGATCCGGCGCCTTTTCGGCGCGCTAGAAATCGAATCGCCCTCGCGCCAAGCGGTGGGCCTCGAAGCTCGCGCCCTCGAGCGGTGCATGAGAGCTCGCGATCACTCGCGGAGGGTCGAGGGCGGTCTCGAGGATGCGGGCACGCAGTCCGTCGACGAGTCGCGCACTACGGGTGAGCGGCCCGCCGAGCACGACGGCGCGCGGATTCACCAGGATCGCCGCGTTGACGATCGCGACCGCGAGCAGGTCGAGCGCCCGCTCGGCCTCTTCCCGCAGCGGGTCATTTGGGAAGAGCGCCAGGGCCGCATCGACGTCGAGGCCGTAGGCTTCGGCGGTCCCCAGTCCGAGCGCGGCGAGCGCCTGCGTGAGGTCCGGGCCCTCGACGCTGCGAAGATATCCGATCTCCCCGGCCAGGCCCCGGGATCCGCGCAGCAGGGCGCCGGAAGCGAAGATCCCCGCGCCTATGCCCGTTCCCAGGTAGACGTAGATGAAGTCGTCACACTCGGTCATCGACCCCAGATGGCGCTCGGCGAGCGTCGCCCAGTTGACATCGTTGTCGACGATGGCCGGCTCATCCGGGGCGATGTTCAGCTCGCCGAGCAGGCTGAATTGGCCGGCGGGAAAGGGCGAGTTCGGCAGCCGGACGGTGTCTCCCGTTGCACTGTCCACCGGCACTGCGACCGACAGCGTGGCCGCGATGAGCGGGGTGCCGATCGCATCGGCACTGGCGAGGATGAGCCGGTTGACGAGGTCCACGACAACCCTGGCCGTCACATCATGCTGCAGGGGCACGTCACGGTCGAAGACCGTCTCCCCGGCGAGGTCGCGCGCGCGAACCGCCACGCCGGTCGACTGCATCGCGATCGCGAGCGAGTGCCCGCGTTCGGCGTTGATCCGGTAGAGGGTGGCGACTCCTCCGCGCCGCCCTTCGCGCACTCCCGCATCGACGATGAGGGCGCTGCTCTCGAGCCGCGCGGCGGCGTCGGAGATCGCGGGTTTGGAAATCCCGGTTCGCGCGGCGATCTCGGCACGGGAGAGGGGCTCGCCCGCGGCCGCGAGCGCGCGTAGGAATTGCTGGTCGGTCAAAGAGGCCAGCAGGTTACCCCGCGTGCGGGAGACGTCGTCCGTCATGATCCTCCTTTCAGTTCGGGGGCTTTACCAAATGCTAGTCGTTGGCCTATGATCGTAGTCACGTTTCAGTAATACCTCATTACTGAATAACCAGGGAGACATCATGAATGCAATGGAGCAGACAAGTTGGGCCACACCGCCGGACGACATTTCCGCGGCGATCGTGGCGGTCAAAAAGAAGCTGCGCGCTCAGATCGGCGACGTCGACGCGCTGTTCGCCCGAATCGAGTCCGCTCTCGAAACCGAGGTCGCCGACATCGTCGCGACGAAGCAGCGTGGCGAAGACGTCTGGCCGGTCATCCAGTTCTCGGACATCGCGGATGGCACCGTGACCCAGCGACAGCTCGACCTCATCCACCGCCGCGGCTGCGCCGTGATCCGGGGCCAGGTACCGGCCGCAACCGCAACCGAATGGGACGGCTCGCTCGTCGACTACGTCGACAGCAACGACTTCGAGAACGTCTACCGCGGCCCGGCGGACGACTTCTTCGGCACGCTCGCGGCGTCGAAGCCGGAGATCTACCCGATCTACTGGTCCGCCGCGCAGATGGAGGCCCGCCAGCATGCCAACACGGCGATCGTGCAGAGCTTCCTGAACGCGCAGTGGAAGAACGAGACTCAAGGCACCGTCTGGTTCGACCCGGACCAGGACTCGATGTACCCCGACCGCATCCGCCGCCGCCCGCCGGGGACCACCTCGAAGGGACTCGGCGCGCACACCGACTCCGGTTCGATCGAACGCTGGCTGACGCCCGCGTACCAGGAGGTCTTCGCGCCCCTGTTCACCGGGAACTTCGAGAGCTACGACCCGTGGGACGCCGCGCACCGCACCGAGGTCGACGAGTACCCGTCGTCGACGATGTGCAGCGTGTTCCGTAGTTTTCAGGGGTGGCTCGCGCTCTCCGACATGAAGCACGACCAAGGCGTGCTGCACGTCGTTCCCGTGCCGTCCGCCATGGCGTACCTGCTCATCCGGCCGCTCCTCGACGACGTGCCGGAGGACTCGCTCTGCGGCGCGGCACAGGGCAAGGCCCTCGGGGTGAACGAGCAGTGGCACCCGTTGCTCATGAAGGCGGTCTCGGGCATCCCCGACGTGCAGCCGGGAGACTCGGTGTGGTGGCACTCCGACCTCATCCACAGTGTTGCGCCCGTTACCGACCAGCAAGGCTGGGGCAACGTCATCTACATCCCCGCCGCCCCCATGTGCGAGAAGAACGCGAGGTACGCGGCCGACGTCGCCGAGCGATTCCGCCTCGGCGAGAGCCCGACGGACTTTCCCAAGGAGGACTACGAGGTGGAGTGGACTAACCGCTTCTCCGAAACAGACCTCAACGAAATCGGTGCGAGGGCGCTCGGCCTGAAGGGTACAGTCGCGCGCTGAGGCCCGGCCGCAGGTCGATGGTCATTCGACGACGAGCACCGGGGTGCCGACCGCGATTTTCGACAACGCGACGTCGCCGGCAGTGTTGAGACGGATGCACGCGTGGCTGACCGCCCCATCGTGTATCGCCGCCCAATGGATGCCGACGAGCCCCTGGTCGGGTCCGAACGGGTGATCGGCGACCGCCGAGTGCGCCCCCGTTAGGTAGATCGAATGGCCGACGACCTGCTTCGGGTCGCTGTATCGAGCCTCGAGATAGCTGAGCCCAACCGGGGTGGCCGTTGCGGCCTTCCCGATTCCAATCGGGTAGGTAGCGGTTACGGTGCCGTCCGCGGT
>DMKW01000134.1:1799-8809 GCA_003454135.1 Microbacteriaceae bacterium | reverse complement strand
TGCCGCCGCCGCGGCGTCGAGAAGCCCGGGGATGACCGCGTCGAAGTTCGCGTCGGGCAGAGCGGCGAGCGCCGCCGCGTCCGGCGGCGTGTATGTCGGGCCCGGCGCGGGTGTGCTGGGTGCTGTCATCGACGGGCGAGCCGATGGGTGCGCCGAGCTCGACGCCGACGGCTGGGTGCGTGCGCTGACCGCGACGACGATTCCCACGGCTGCCAGAGAGGCCATGGCACCCGCGATGAGAATCCAGCGACGCAATCTAGACATGACTAACCCCGTCAGCGACCGACTGCCGGAATCCAACCGATCATTCGGCTCGCGCACCGCACCCGGTCGATTGTTGGCTGCTAACCCGAGACGACTGGCAGTCGGGTTACCGGGGTCGTCGACGCGAGAATCGTGTTCCTGATCGACACCGTGCAGGTGACGGTGGCCCCGCCGCCGTTGCCCGACCCGTTGCACTGGTCGACGGTCACCGGGAGCGCCGAGGTGATGGTCGACGGTCCGACGGTGCACTGGACGCGAATCGTGCCACCTCCGCCGTTACCCGAGCCGTTGCACTGGGTGACCGTGGCATTCGTCGTGCTCGCCGGGAATGGGTCACAGATCATCGTCGAGCCACCTCCTCCACCGGTACCCGATCCGACGCACTGGTCCACCGTGGCGGCCGTCGGCGTGATCGTTCCGGTGATGATGTTGAGAATGGTCACGCTGCAGATCACGTTGGCGCCGCCGCCCAGCCCTGAGCCGTCGCACTGGGTCACTGAAGTCGTGAGAGTCGGAAAGCTCTGGGTGAGCGGGATGCACGTGATCACGGGCGGCGCGCCGGCCGCGCCGTGACAATCGTTAGTGGTCACCGTGGAGCTGACGGCACCGGTTGCCAGGTTGAGGTTGTTCGTGATGGTGACATCGCAGACGACCGCCTGGCCGCCGACGTTGTCGGTGCCGTTGCACTGGTTGACCGCGGGAGAGGCCGGAGCCGCGTACGTCGTCAACGGATGAACACCGATGAGCACGGCGACCGCGACGAAGAGTCCGAAGACAAAAGCAGATCGTTTCCAGAGTGACGCGGTGCCATTTTGCATGTTAAATGCTCCGTAGGTTAACAGCACCGTACCACGGGGCCCGCAACGGCTCGCGGCTCCGCGCTGATCGAGCCTTTCGCCCACCGCTTCGGCACCCGGCGGGGCCCTCGAATTTGCGGCGCTCTGCGCATTCCCCTGTCACGGCGAACTCGGAGCCGCCGTCGGCTTGACTCTGTACCCTAGAGGGGTATCGGTCAAGGAGGGGTGGATGAGCAATGCGCACTGAGTCGGCGCCCACCGCTTCGCGCCGACACGGTCACTTTCGCCGTGCGATCGTCGCGCTGCTGGCGTTTTCTCGCACTTTTCGTCCTCCACTCGCCCCTGTCCGCAACCATGCGGACGTCTCCTCCCTCTGACAAGCGCAAACGGGCGGGGCGCTGATTAGCGTCCCGCCCGTTCTCGCGCGGTGTCAGTTCGCGACGACAAGCGAGGGCCGCAGCGGGCGAAATCGCCGCAACCGCAGGCTGTTGCCCACCACGAACACGGACGACAGCGCCATCGCCGCTCCGGCGATCAGCGGGTTGAGGAGTCCGAGCATGGCCACGGGAATCGCCAGCACGTTGTAGGCGAAGGCCCAGAACAGGTTGCCCTTGATCGTGTCGAGGGTGCTGCGCGCGAGTCGGATGGCGTCGCCCACGGCGAGCAGGTCGCCGCTCATGACCGTGACGTCGCTCGCCGCGATCGCCGCGTCGGTGCCGGCGCCCATCGCGATTCCGAGGTCGGCGGCGGCGAGCGCCGCGGCGTCGTTGACGCCGTCGCCCACCATCGCAACCACCCGACCGGCGGCCTGCAGGTCGTGGATGACCGCCAGCTTGCCTGCCGGGGTGATGCCGGCCCGCACATCCGCGATGCCGACGATTTCGCCGATGGCAGCGGCCGATCCCGCGTTGTCTCCGGTCAGAAGCACCGGGGTGAGGCCGAGCTCCCGGAAGCGCCGAACCGCGGCAGCGCTCGTCGGCTTCACCGTGTCGCTCACCGAGATCAGGCCGCGGATGCGACCCTCCCATGCCACGAGGACGACGGTACGCCCGATGGCCTCCTCCTCGGCGGCCGCGGCCGCGACGGCCGGCGGAAGCTCGACGCTGCCGTCGGCGCTCAGCCAATCGCGGCGTCCCACGCGAACGAGCAGTCCGTCGACGGCCGCCGTCACCCCGCCGCCCGGCGCAGAATGGAAGGAGTCGGCGGCCGCGAGAGCGAGACCGCGCTCGGCGGCCGATCGAACGACAGCGCGGGCGACCGGATGCTCGGAGCCGACCTCGACCGCGGCCGCGATGCGCAGCACCTCGTCGTCGACCAACTCCGTGAAGCTGGCGACGCTCGCCACGCCCATCACGCCCGTCGTCACCGTGCCGGTCTTGTCGAGCACGATCGTGTCGACGCGACGGGTCTGCTCGAGCACCTGGGGGCCCCGGATCAGGATCCCCAGCTGGGATCCGCGCCCCGTGCCGACCATGAGCGCGGTCGGGGTCGCGAGGCCGAGCGCGCACGGACAGGCCACGATGAGGGTCGCGATGGCGGCCGTGAACGCGACGGTCACCGAGCCGCCGAAAATGAGCCAGCCGGCGAACGTGACGACGGCGAGCGCAATCACGACGGGTACGAAGATCGCCGACACACGATCGGCGAGTCGCTGCGCCCGCGCCTTGCCGGTTTGCGCCTCTTCGACGAGTCGGCCGATTCTCGCGAGCTCCGTGTCAGCGCCCACCCGGGTGACTTCGGCGACGAGCCGCCCACCGACGTTGAGCGTCGCCCCGACCACGCGATCCCCCGCCGAGACCTCGACGGGCACAGATTCGCCGGTCAGCATGCTCGCATCCACCGCCGAAGCACCTTCGACCACGAGCCCATCAGTGGGGATCTTCTCGCCGGGGCGCACGACGAACCGGTCGCCGACCACCAGCTGGCCGATCGCGACACGGATTTCGGCACCATCGCGCAGGATTACGGCATCCTTGGCCCCGAGCTCGAGCAGGGCCTTCAACGCGGCCCCGGACTCCCTCTTGGCCCGTGCCTCGGCGTATCGGCCGGCGAGAATGAACACCGTCACGGCGCTGGCCACCTCGAGGTAGATCTCGCTGGCACCGGAGCCAGGATCGCCGACGAACAAAAAGGTCATGCGCATCCCGGGCATGCCAGCGCTGCCGAAGAACAGCGCGTACAGCGACCAACCGAAAGCGGCGATCACCCCGACGCTGATGAGGGTGTCCATGGTGGTCGCGCCGTGGCGGGCGTTGACCCACGCTGCCCGGTGAAACGGCCAGGCGCCCCACACCGCGACAGGCGCCGCGAGCATGAGGGCGAGCCATTGCCAGTTCGTGAACTGGAGCGCCGGCACCATCGACAGGACAACCACCGGCACGGCGAGCACGGTCGAGATCGACAGGCGACGGCGCAGCGCGTCGGCTTCGTCGTCCCTCGCGACCGGGGCGTCCTCCCCCTGGGGTCGCGGCGGCGCCGGCACTCTCGCGGTGTAGCCGGCGGCCTTCACGGCGGCGATGAGAGTCGCGGCATCGACGCCGCCCCGCGCCCGGACTCTTGCCTTCTCCGTCGCGTAGTTGACCGTGGCATCCACTCCGTCGAGGCGATTGAGCTTACGTTCGACGCGGGTCGCGCACGATGCGCAGGTCATTCCCCCGATATCGAGCTCGACGTCCGTGAGGCTCATTTCGCCTTGCTGACCAATTCGTAGCCCGCCTCGCCGAGGGCAGCGCGCACGTCGTCGGCGTTCAACTCGACGTCGCTCGCCACGGTGACCGTGGAGACGCCTCCCGCGTTGAGCGCCACATCGACTGCCGTGACTCCGGCCAGGGCGGAGAGCTCCTCGGTCACGCTGGAGACGCAGTGGCCGCAGGTCATGCCCGAGACGAGGTAGTCGGCGAGCACTGCTGCAGGGCTGGCCGACTCGACCGCCGCGTCTTGCGCCGAGTGGCCGCCGCATGCGCAGCCGGCGTTTTTGTCAGTCAGGCCAAGGTCGGTCGTCACGGTGTTCGAGCACATGTTGGTCTTCTCCTGCACGGTTCGGTGAGCGTGGGCCGGAGTCACTACGGCGTGCTCCAATTCTGATACCCCTCGGGGGTACCCTTGCAATTGTAGCCGACGGCCATGGTGCGTGTCTCCCCGCGCCGGCCGCTTTGTTCATCGGGAGTCTCTGCCGGGGCAACAACATCCGTGGGCCAGCCGGGCACCCACGGGCAGCAACCCTTGCCGCAGCCCTGAGAAATTGCGCTCGGTGCTCGTATTCTCGGCACTCCACCCAAAATGCTTGAATCTGCTCCTTGCACTGTTGATGTTGGCTGACAGCGGATTGAGGATTGCCTTGACAACAGCCATGAGTCGGAGAAATATTCGTGCTGAAGAATGCAAATATAATGCGCAGCCACGGGCGGAGAGGCCCCTCCGCAAGCAGGCTGCATACGATCGCGTCACGTCGACGTTGGGCATGACGAGGTGCGGTCGAGGTCGCGGAATCACGTCCGCGCCGCTGGGCCGCACTGGCGACACGATCGATCCCGCCAACACATCACCTGATGTGGTCACCCGATGGAAGCTGAACCCGAAACAGTTCGCCAACCCACGCCGCGGGAGTGGCGCTGGCTCACGTGGCGGTCCCACGACCCCCAGGCGGACAAGGCTCGCTCTCCTCGAGTCGCATGTGTCTCCTTCGGGAGGTTATTTCACAATTTTTCACATGAGGTCAACGGAGATTGCAATGAGAATAAGCAAGTCAAGGTTATTGGCCAGCGTGGGCGCGCTCGCTCTCGCGGGCGGCTTAGCGGTGGTCGCGGCGCCTGCGGCCGCCCTCGCCGACTACGGCTCGAGCGCGGTCTACCAGATCGAGCTTTCGGCCAACCTGAACGGACAGGCAGCACAGCTGCTAGGCGGTGGAGGCGGCGCGTGGTTGTGGATCGAGCTCAGCCGCGACCACACCGGCGATTACACCGGCTCAGACTGCGGGCACGGGTTTGGCGGAACGGGCGCCGTCGCTGATTCGGGCAGCGTGACATGGTCGGATAACGGCGGATGGCTCACCATCAATGGCGTCGTGCTCAACGGCCTGGGCAGCTTCCCAACAACCATCACAGTGCCTGATGTCTACCATCACTACAGCGGCGCGGTTGGTACTTACCTCACGTTGCCATTCCCGCCGTTCGTCACTCAAACGATGGGAAGTTCGCAACTCACGGTAGCTCCGTGAATCTGGCGTGAGCGTCTGTCGGACACGATTTTCACTACGCGTCCGACAGGCGCCCGCGCTGCAGGACGGCCCACATGGATGCGCTGCACGGTCACGGAGATCCTCCCGCGGTTCTACGCGCCCGAAGCCCATCGCGCCTCGGTTGTATCGATTCCACGCTCCGGTGTCTAAGAAATATGTTGGAGGCTTGACTCACCACAAGATCATCGACCGGATTCGTCCGTGATTTGCTGGGGCGCCCATGCCCGTTCGATTGCCTTGTTGACATCGTCTGCAAAGCCTCCGTTTCGCAGCGCTGCTCCCGCTTGAGGCGCAGCCACGAGCTTCGCAATGCGATTCACCTCGCTCTTGCTCAGGGCAAGGACTTCTGCGGTTTGCCGCTGGGAGAGCCCGCTCAAGGTGCATCGGCGTACCGCCTGAGCCAGAACCAACTGGAGCACCAGCTCGGCTTCTTCGGCCGATTTCTTGGCCGACGCGACGGCGTCGGCACACTGTTCAGCGGTCACCGTGAAATCCGGATAGGGGGTGGCAGAAAATTCTTGTCCCATACCCGGGACAGTATCACCTTGCCGCATCGCGCCAGCGCGCAGAAGTCGAAGTGTAAAGAATTCAACCAATTCTTTACAGGTTGACGCAACGTGTAAAGCAGCTTTCGGAATGGCCAGAATGCAGGGATTGATGGGGGCGCCTGTCAGAATCGAACTGACGACCTTCTCATTACGAGTGGTACAGCGGGTGCCCGCCGACGTCACACCACTCCCCGCCCGCCCCGGAATTCCGGCGTTCATGGGTCTTCGGCGATCACCAGAACTGCACTGAATCCTGATGAGATGTGGGCCCCTATGTGGTTTGTCGAGCGGCGAGGGTGTGGTCGGCTTGGTAGAGGGTGCCGTCGCGGAGAATAGCGTAGAGGACGTCGCAGCGTCTGCGGGCGAGGGCGATGAGGGCCTGGTTGTGGTGTTTCCCTTGGGAGATATTCCGGTCGTAGTAAGCCCTCGAGACCGGGTCTCTGAGGGCGGCGAAGGCGGATAGGTAGAGAGCTCCCTTGAGGACTTTGTTGCCGCGGCGGGAGTGACGCTCGCCCCGGATCGAGGTTCCCGATCGCCGCGTCACGGGTGCCAGGCCGGCGTATGCGGCGAGGTGGCCGGCGGTGTCGAGTGGCGACCGCTCACTTCGGTGAGGAGTCGGGAATGCTGCGGCTTTGGTTGACTCGTTTCCTTATGCCGCTAGACCTGCGGCGTCCTTCATGATGGTCTCGAACTCGACGGGGGTCAATTTCCCGAGTCTGCGTTGTCGTCTGCGGCGGTGGTAGCGGGCTTCTATCCAGTACACGATCGCGAGTCTCAGCTCATCTCTTGTCACCCAGGCGTGCTGGTTGAGGACGTTCTCTTGCAGCAGGGAGAAGAAGGACTCCATCGCGGCGTTGTCTGCGCAGGCGCCCACGCGACCCATCGATCCGTGGAGCTGGTGGCGGCGCAGAGCTCGCCGATATTTTCGTGAACGAAATTGGCCGTATTCAACCGGTTGTCGCAACAGTTGCTTCTTGCGCCGAGCGTAGCTGGTCGGCGAAGGCTTCCGCGGGAGTGCGCCAGCCTAGGATTCCGCGCGGCCGGTTGTTGATGGTGTCGGCGACGGCTTGGACCTCGGGTGTGCTCCAGCGGGAGATGTCGGTGCCCTTCGGAAAATACTGCCGGAGCAGCCCATTGAGGTGTTCGTTGCTGCCGCGTTGCCAG
>DMKW01000134.1:0-1649 GCA_003454135.1 Microbacteriaceae bacterium | reverse complement strand
TGCTGCCGCGTTGCCAGGGGCTCTTCGCGTCGGCGAAGTAGACCGGCAACCCGATCTCCCGCGTCAGAAGCGCGTGCGCTGACATCTCCTTCCCGCGATCCCAGGTGAGGGAACGCCGCAGGCCCGCGGGCAGCGCCTCGAAGGTCCTAACGAGCGCGTTCTTCATTGTCACGGCACCGTATCCGGCCAACGCGGGACCGTTCTTCTTCGGCTTGATCAGCCCATATCCGGTTTGCCGGGGCAGGTGGACCAGCATCGCGAAACGGGTCGTGCGATCGACCAGCGTCGCAATCGCCGACCGGTTGAGACCGATGATGAGATCCCCCTCCTTACGTTGTTGTGGTGGGTGATTTTGCGGTCCTCGGCTTCGGAGGGCCGCTTCTCCAGAGTCGTGGCGTCGGTGACATGCGCCCACGCCTGCTGGCGTGTCCTCGCCCGCGGCATCCGTTTTGTGCGCCCTCGGCGCAGGTGCCAAGACTGCTCCCGGACGAGACCGCCCCGGGCCGGAACGTAGAGGGCCTGGTAGATCGCTTCGTGCGAGATGCGCATCGAGAGATCGTCCGGAAATTCCATCGGCAACCGTTTCGCGATCTGCTGCGGACTCCAGCCTGTCACCCACTCACGGTCCTCGCGGTGCGGTTTGTTCTTCCCGTCCCAGGTCGGCCCTTCTGGCCCGAGGCGCTCTCCGCCGGTGGTGCGGATGTGCCCGCTGAGCTTGTCACCGACGTAGTCACGGAGGCGCTCGTTGGTGATCAGCTTTGCGGTCTTCGGGCGGCGTGCTCGACGCTCCGCATGCCACTGCGCCGTAGACGCCCTGTAGTCCAACCGATACGTCCTCGTCGACGCGTTGCGGCGCAGCTCCCGAGAGATCGTCGAGGGGCTTCGGCCCAGCCGGCGAGCAATCTCTCGCACCCCGCAGCCTTGCGCCCGCCACAACGCGATCTCCTCACGATTGCTCGATGACAGATACCGCCCGGACAGTGTCGGGGCCAGCTGAGGATCCACCCCGCCAGCGTGCAGGAACCATCGATACGCGACGGGCTCTGACACGCCCGCCGCGACACCGGCATCGCGGGTCTTCGCCCCTGCCGCGATCGCTGCCCAGAACCGCACCCGATCCTCGCGCCACGCCACCGACGGTCGGCCCGGCGAAGGGATCTGCCCCCGATACGCCCGCACCTGTTCCTGCCGATCTCGAACCCGCATCCAACACCTCCATGATCAGGTGTTGCGACAACCGGTTGAATACGGCTTGCGACCCCCTATCGGAGTGGACGATCACCCCGGTCGGGTTCCCGCGCCGACCCACTGCGTCCTCAAGCGCGTCGACGGCAAGCTTCGCGCGTATCCGGTCGCTGGTCGAGTACCCGACGATCCGGCCCGAGAACACGTCCTTGACCGCGCAGAGATAGACCTTGCCTTCGCCGGTGCGATGCTCGGTGATGTCGGTGAGCCACAGTTCGTTCGGGGCATCGGCGGTGAAGTCACGGTGAACCAGGTCGTCGCGGACCGCGGGACCCGGACGGCGGTGCTTCCGGCGGCCTTTGCGGTGATGCGCGGCCGAGAACATGCCCTCCTGCGAGCACAACCGCCACACCCGCCGCTCGGAAGCCGAGATGCCCTCGTCCCTCTGCTCGAAGTTCTGCCAT
>DMKW01000199.1:28322-30592 GCA_003454135.1 Microbacteriaceae bacterium | reverse complement strand
CGCTGAGCCCGACGGGGGCGGCAGCCGAGGTCGGTGAGGCCACCGTGAGCACCGGCACGCTGAGCGCGGGGCGCCCGGAGAGCCCGGCGATGCAGGTCAGCCGCAGCGTGCTCGACCGGGCCCACTCGAGCTCGTCGGCATCCGCGCTCACGAGGGGGGCGGCGGATGACGCGGACGGCAGCAGCAGGATGCGGTCGCCAAGCACCGAGTCGATGCGCTCCCGCGCGAGGCCGAGGGCCTGGCGAGCGAACTCCTCGGTCTCGGCGTCGATCGTCTTCGCGAAGGCGAACCGCGCGGCAACGTCGTCCCCGAGGGCGCCGGGGTGCGCCTCGATCCACTCGCCATGCGTGTGCCAGGCCTCGGCGGCCTGCACGGTGCGAAAAATCTCGAGAAGGTCGTCGGAATCGGGAAGCTCGATGGAGACGATGTCGCTCGTGAAATCGGCCCCGGCGAGGTCGGCGAGCGCGTGCTCGAACGCCGCGCGCACGTCGTCGTTCGCGACGGCGGTGAGCCGGGGCGCAACCGCGAACCGCGACTCGGCCGAGACGCGCGGCGCCCCGGCGAGGGAGGCGGACGCCACGGCCCGCAGCGTCGCGGCGTCGCGGGTGAGCCAGCCGACGGTGTCGAACGTGGGCGAGAGGGCGAGCAGGCCGTCGCGGCTCGCCAAGCCGTGCGTCGTGCGCAGCCCCCAGAGGCCCTGGTACGACGCCGGCACACGGATCGAACCGCCCGTGTCGGTGCCGAGTCCAATCGAGGACTGGCCGCTCGCGACGGCGGTCGCCGGACCGCTCGACGAACCGCCGGGGATGGCCCCGACGACGACCGCGTTCTGCGGCGTCCCGTAGTGCGGGTTGATGCCGGCAAGGCTGTAGGCGAACTCGTCGGTGCGGGCGATGCCTTGCACGCTCGCGCCGGCGGCGAGGAGCGCCGTGACGGCCGTCGCGTTGGTGACGACGCGGGGGCTCTCGGCGAGGTACTCCGGCACTCCACCGCCCACGGGAAACCCGACGACGTCGAAGAGGTCCTTCACCGCGACGCGGTGGCCGGACAGGGGACCGGATGCCGCACCGTCGACGAGCGGGTCGCCGACCACGCGCCAGGTGGTCGACGCGATTGCGGGCGCCGGAACGCTCACGTGCGCCGCCTCGATGCGCCACGCGTCGTCATCCCCGCGCTTCCACAGCTGGGTCTGCTGGCCGCGGCCGCCACCGGTCGGGGCCGTGACGGCCACGACGAGGGCGTCGCCATCGGTGATCGGCAGAACGCGCACCTCCAGAATTTCGCGCTGGGGCGCAGCGGAGCGAGCGCGACGGAAGGCCGCGATCGCGTCGTGGCCGACGAGCAGGCCGCCGGCGTCGCCGCGCAGCGTGTCCGCTCCGGAGGCGAAGAGTCGGTCGAGTGCGTCGACGTCGTTATCGGTGATGGCTCGCTCGTAGTCCCAGAAGGCGTCGAGCAGGCCGCTCGGCTCCTCGGCATCGGCGGGAACGGATACTCGCACGTCAGTCATGAAAATCTCCCTTTCTGATGCGCGCGTGCGCACCCTTGACGAGATCGACCACTTGGGAAATGTTGAAGTCTGTTGCCGCACTCAGGTAGGCGTAGGCGTGGGCAGCATCCATGCCGTATCGCGCCTGCAGCAGGCCGATGGCGGCCCGCACGCAATTCTGCACTGCTTCGTCCAGATCGGGGCTTAGACCCGTCGGCACGAGAAAATCGGTTGTTTCGACGAGCGGCCCGACCTGGTGGCCGAATTTCTCGAGCGCGTCGGCTTGGGAGAGCACGTCGAACCGCAGCGTCGCGCGCAGCGACGCCTCCATCGCGGTGAGCGCGACCTCGCCGTCGCCCTGCGCAAAGTGCGGGTCCCCCACGTAGGCGAGCGCCCCGGCCACCTGCACGGGCAGGTAGAGCGTGCTGCCGACGGTGATCAGGTTGATGTCGATGTTGCCGCCGTGCGAACCAGGCGGCACCGAATGCGGCCGTGTGCCGCCGGCCACGGCGACGCCCATGATGCCGAGAAAGGGGGCGAGCGCAAACCGCACGCTGTGCTCCCCGCCGAGCACCCGCGGCATCGTGCCGTGGTCGCCGTCGACCGCGGCGAAAACGCTCACGGTGCCGGCGGCGAGCGGGTATTCGCCCGCGAGCGCTCCCCTGCCGTGCCGGTTCGATACGACGCCGTACGGCACGCGCGGCAGCGTCTCGAGCACCGTGATCGCGAGCAGGTCGCCGGGCAGGGCGCCGTTCACGCGGATCGGCCCGGTGATGACGTGCGG
>DMKW01000199.1:20997-28183 GCA_003454135.1 Microbacteriaceae bacterium | reverse complement strand
TCGAGGATGCCCTCGTGGCTGATCGTGTCGATCGTCACCTCGGTGCCGGGGTCGATCGTGAGCACCGGACTATCCGTCTCGCAGGGCAGGCGCCCCCAGAGCACCGCACCGGGATCCGCCGGCAGATAGGTGGCCGAACGAATCGGTCCAAGGCCGGGCTGAAGAGCGCGCGTCTGCGACATGGCCACCCTCGTCCCTTCGAACCTTCGTGTTGGCAACCCTATCGAAGGGCCGGCGACCTGTCCGTGGGGTAGAGCGCGACATCCGCGCCGTCGAAGGCGAAAAAGACCTCGTCGCCGGGGGCGAGGTCGAGCGCCGCCGCGCGCCCGGGCGACACGTCGGCGTAGAGCGAATCGGCGCGCACACGGATCGAGTCGCCGCGCGGCTCGAGGTCGATCACGGTCACCGGAACGCTGTTGTCCCTCCCCGGCTGGTGCAGCGCGAACACGTCGATCACGGCAGGCCGCACGGCGGCGGCGACCGCGGCGCCGAGCGGGACGGGCGGAGCGGCCATCGCGAACAGCTCGCCCCACGGCGCCGCCATCCCCAGGTGGGTGCGGGAACCCAGCACGAGATTGAGCCCGGCGAGCTCGGCGGTGAACCGATGCCTCGGCCGCTCGAGCACCTCGCGCGTCGAGCCCGTCTCCACCACGGCGCCCCGGTTCATCACGACGACCCGGTCGGCGAGCGTGAGCGCGTCGAGCACCTCGTGGGTCACGACGATCGCCGTGCGGCCGGCGAGCACGCGGCGCAGCATCCGCCGAATGGTCGGCGCGACGGCGGCGTCGAGCGCCGCGAGCGGTTCGTCGAGCAGCAACAGGTGCGGGTTGGCAGCGAGGGCGCGCGCGATCGCGACCCGCTGCGTCTGGCCGCCGGAGAGCCTGCCGGGCCGCATCGCGGCGAGATCGGCGGCCTCGACCTCGGCGAGCCAGGTTCGCGCCGTCGCCCGCGCTGCCTCGATTCCCGCCCCGGCGCTGCGTGGGCCGAACGCCACGTTGTCGAGCGCCGAGAGGTGCGGGAAGAGCAGCGCGTCCTGGGCAAGGAGGGACACGCCACGCCGGTGCGGCGGCAGCCAGGAGCGCCGCGAGGCGTCGTCGAGGTCGAAGAGAGGCTCCCCGTCCCAGTCGGCTCCGCCACCGTCTGGCCGCAGGAGTCCCGCGATGATGTCGAGCGCCGTCGACTTGCCGGCGCCGTTCGGGCCGAGGATGGCGAGGGTCTCGCCGGTCGCGACCGCGAACGACACGTCGAAGCCCCGCGCGGCGAGCCGTGCCCTGAAGGAGAGGCTCACGGCGCCCCCGTCGACCGGGCGGCCGGTTCGCCGCCGGAACGAAGGCCGAGCGTCGGTCCCGTGCGCAGGGTCAGTCCGACCACGATAACCGAGACGACGACGAGCACGAGGGAGAGCGCAACCGCAGCATTCGGGTCCGTCTCCCGTTGGAGGTAGATCTCGAGCGGGAGCGTGCGGGTGACGCCCTGCAGGCTCCCGGCGAAAGTGAGGGTCGCGCCGAACTCGCCGAGCGCCCGGGCGAACGAGAGCACGGCCCCCGAGAGCAGGGCGGGAAGCACGAGCGGCAGCGTGATTCGGCGCAGAACCGTCGTCGGCCGCGCGCCCAGGGTCGCGGCGACCGCCTCGTAGCGCGTGCCGGCGACGCGCAGCGATCCCTCGAGGCTCAGCACGAGGAATGGCAGCGCCACGAAGGTCTGGGCGAGCACGACAGCCGTCGTCGAGAACGCGATCTGGATGCCGAGCACGTCGAGAGTGTGCCCGAGCAGCCCCTGCCGGCCGAACGCCGCGAGCAGGGCGATGCCACCGATCACGGGGGGAAGCACGAGGGGCAGGAGCACGAGCGTGCGAACCAGCCGCTGCCCCCGGAACGTCGTGCGCGCGAGCACGAGCGCCATCGGCACGCCGAGCAGCACGCATAGCACGGTGGCCGCGAGAGAGGTGCGCAGGCTCAGGAGAAGGGCGGCGACGGATGACTCGGAGGTCACGAGGGAAAGGAAGCTTCCCCAGGTGACGCGCGTCGCCATCGCCACGAGGGGCAGGAGCACGAAGAGCGCGCCGACCGCCGCGACGATCACGACCCAGCGCGGCACCGTGCCGAACGCCGGGCGGCTCCCCCGGGCTGCCACTCTACGGCGCGCCAAAACCCGCCGCCGCGAGCACCGATCGGCCGGCACTGCCGGCCACGAAGTCCACGAACGCGGCAGCAACCGCTGCATTCGCGGTGCCCCTGAGCACCGCGATCGGGTAGGTGTTCACCGCCTTGCCCGATTCGGCAAAGGGGATTCCCTTCACGCTCGCCCCGGCCGCCTTCACGTCAGTGACGTAGACGAGTCCGGCGTCGGCCTCTCCGGAGGAGACCTTGCCGAGTACGTCGGTCACAGACGGCTCTTCACTCACCGCGGTGAGCTTCACTCCCGTCGCCGTTTCGACCGCGGCGGTCGCGGAGCCGCACGGCACCTGCGCCTGGCAGATCACCGTCTTGACTCCTGCCCTGGCAAGGTCGGCGAAATTCGCGATTTTGCCGGGGTTGGCGGGCGGAACCGCGATTTCGAGCGCGTTGGTGGCGAAATTGACCGGGTTGCCGTCGACGAGCGCGGCATCCGTCAGCTTGGTCATATTCTTCGTGTCGGCGGAGGCGAAGACGTCGGCCGAAGCTCCCTCGGTGATCTGGGTGACCAGATCCGATGAGCCGGCGAAGCTCAGGTTCACTCTCGCGCCGGGATGCCTGGCCTCGAATTTCGAGGCGATCTCCGTGAAACTGCGTGTGAGCGACGCGGCGGCGAATACCGTGATCGAGCCGCTCAGTGGCGCGGAGGTTGGCCTGGCATCGGTCGGCCCAACCGAGCCTCCGGACGCGCACGCCGCGGCTCCGACGACGACGACGACCGCTGTCGCAAGGGAGATGATGGTGCGAGCCGCGCGTTTCATGGTTGCGCCTTTGCCGTGGGAGTTTCGACGATCACGTTCGTCGCCTTCACCACGGCGATGGCGACCGATCCCGGTTCGAGGCCGAGTTCCCTCACCGCCTCACTGCTCATGAGCGACACGACGCGATGCTGGCCGCACTGGATCTCGACCTGGGCCATCACGGTGTCCATGGTCACCTTCGTCACGAGGCCGACGAACCGGTTGCGAGCCGACCGGCCGATTCCCGAGGGGTCTGCGGCGAGCACGGCGTTCTCTCTCGCGAGGGTCGCGAGCGCGAGTCCGTCGACCACGCTTCGCCCCGACTCGTCTTTCGAGCTCGCGAGCGTGCCGGCCTCGATCCATCGGCGCACCGTGTCGTCACTCACGGCGAGAAACAGGGCGGCATCTTTTATCCGTATTTGAGACATAACACACAGTTTAGTTCCGCTTTTGCGCTTTTTTTTCGGGTTCGCGCGGCACCTGACAGAATCGGGACTATGCAGGAATCGCTCGTGGAAACCCCGGCGAATCGCTACGCCCGTCAGATGGCGCTTCCCGGTTTCGGCCCGGCTGCGCAGCAGCGGCTCGCCGCCGCCCGCGTGCTCGTGATCGGGGCGGGCGGTCTCGGCAGCTCGGTGATCCCCGCACTCGCCGCCGCCGGCGTCGGCACGATCGTGATCGTCGACGACGACACGGTCGAACTCAGCAACCTGCATCGTCAACACATTCACGGCGTGGCGGATGTCGGACGCCCCAAGGCGCGCTCCGCGGCCGAGAGCGTGGCCGGCATCGATCCGGCCATCGCCGTCGAGGTTCACGAGGTGCGTCTCACCGCCGGGAACGCCCTGGAGCTCTACGCCGGCGTCGATCTCGTGATCGACGGCAGCGACAACTTCGCCACGAGATACCTCTCGAACGACGCGGCGGCGCTCGCTGGCATCCCGCTCGTCTGGGGCGCTGTCTCGCAATACGCTGGGCAGGTCGGCGTGGCCTGGGCCGCGAGGGGACCGCAGTACCGCGACCTCTTCCCCACGCCCCCGCCGCCCGGGTCCGTGCTCTCCTGCGAGGCCGGCGGGGTGCTGCCGACCGTGTGTTCCGTGATCGGATCGATCATGTCGACGGAGGCGATCAAGATCATCACGGGGATCGGAGCACCGCTCATCGGCCGGGTCACGACCTTCGACGCCCTCACCGGCGGGTTTCGCGAACTCTCCTACGAGCGCAACCCGAACTGCGCGCCGATCGACGCGCTTATCGACTACGAGGTCTTCTGCGGCACAGCCCCGACCGTGGATTCGGTGACGGCGCCGCAGCTCGCGAGTGAACTCGCGGCTGGCGGCACGGTCACGCTCGTCGACGTTCGCGAGCAGTGGGAGGCCGACATCGCCAGCCTGCCGGGATCGCGGCTCGTGCCCCTCGGCTCCCTCGACGACGCGATCGACGGTTTGCGCTCCGCGGAATCCGTCGTAATCTACTGTCACCTCGGTGCCCGATCCGCCCGAGCGCTCGACATACTGAGGAACAACGGCTTCACCTCCGCACGCCAACTTGACGGCGGAATCGACGCATGGTCGCGACTTGTCGACCCGGATGTGAGACGGTACTGATCATGAACACGCAAGAACTCCTGGCAACGACCGTTGACGAACACGCCGCACTCGTGGGGGGACTCATCGAGACGGCGCTCGCCAAACGCGCGACAGAAACGGTGCTTCTCGCCGATGCGCTCGACCGTATCACCGCGGGGGTCGTGTTCTCCCCGGTCGACCTGCCGCTCTTCCGCAACGCCCAGATGGACGGCTTCGCGGTGCGCTCCTCCGACCTGGCGAGCGTTCCGGCCACGCTGCCGGTCGTCGGCGAAATCGCGGCGCGCGCCACGACGCCGGGGGCGCTCGAAACTGGCACCGCCGTTCGCATCATGACCGGAGCGGTCGTTCCGGAGGGCGCGGACGCCGTGATCCCCCTCGAGGACACCGACGCCGACGGCGACTCGGTGACCATCCGTCGCTCCCGCACCCCCGGCGAGTACGTGCGCGAACGCGGCAGCGACCTGCGCGAGGGCGCGGAGCTGCTGCCCGGCGGCCTGCGCCTCGCCCCACGTCACCTCGCGGCCCTCGCCGCCGCCGGCCTCTCCACCGTCGATGTGATCGCGCGGCCCCGCGTCGCCGTCGTCACGACGGGCGCCGAACTCGTGCGCCCCGGCCGCGAGGTCGAACTCGGCGAGATCTACGACTCCAACCTCGTCGCGCTCACCGCGGCCCTTCGCGCGGCCGGCGCAGACGTCACGCTCGCCACCCGCGTGGGCGACGACGTCGACGCACTCCTCGCCGCTCTCCAGGACGCGGCCACCACATCCGACATCATCATCACCTCGGGCGGAATCTCGAAGGGCGAGTACGAGGTGGTGCGCGAACTGTTCGGATTCCTGCGGGGCACCGTGGGTGAGGTCGCGATGCAGCCCGGCGGTCCGCAGGCCACGGCGGACATCGCCGGAATACCGGTGATCGGCTTCCCCGGCAATCCCGTGAGCACGCAGGTCTCGTTCGAGGTCTTCGTCGCGCCGATCCTGCGCGAGGCCTCTCAGCTTCCGGCCGGCGAAAAGCGATCGCTCACCCTCGCGGGCAGCGTCAGCTCGGTGCGCGGCAAGAGGCAGTTCCTGCGCGGCAAGGTGGTCGACGGTGATCGCGTCGAGGTCGTCGCCGGACCGGGATCCCACCTCGTGGCCGGTCTCGCCGCATCCGACGTACTCATCGACGTCCCGGTCGACACGACCGAACTCGACGACGGCGACTCCGTCGAAACCTGGACGCTGTGAGCTCACTCAGCCACGTCGATTCCGACGGCCGCGCGCGCATGGTGGACGTGGGAGCGAAGGCTGTGACGGCGCGCACCGCGACGGCGACCGGGCGATTGATCGTTCGACCGGACGTGGTCTCCCTCGTGCGCGCGGACGACCTGCCGAAGGCCGACGTGCTCGCGACCGCTCGCATCGCCGGCATCTCGGGCGCCAAGAAGACGAGCGAGCTCATCCCGCTCTGCCACCAGGTGCCGCTCTCCTCGGTGAAGGTGGACTTCGAGTTCGCCGACGACGCCATCCTCATCACCGCCACGGCGAAGACCACCGGCCAGACGGGCGTCGAGATGGAGGCGCTTACGGCCGTCGCGATCGCCGGCCTCACGCTGCACGACATGGTCAAGGCCGTCGATCCGGCCGCGGTGCTGAGCGACGTGCGGCTCGAGGACAAGACCGGCGGCAAGCGCGGCCACTGGACGCGCCACGGCTCGGCCGTGACCTCCCCCCGACCGGGCACCGCCGCCGTGGTCGTCGCGTCGACCGGCGGCGCTGCGGGCGCCCGCGATGACACGACCGGGCCGGTCATCGCCGAATGGCTCGCGGCCCACGGTTACTCGGTCGACGCCGTCACCGTGGTCGCTGACGCGGATGTCGCCCCCGAACTCTCCCGTGTGCTCGGAACGGCTCCCGCCGTGATCATCACCACCGGCGGCACGGGCGCGAGCCCCACCGACCAGACCCCCGAGGCCACGAGCGCCCTGCTCGACCGCGAGTTGCCGGGGATAGCCGAGGCGATTCGCGGCGCCGGTCTCGCTATCACCCCGACCGCGGCACTCAGCCGCGGCCTCGCCGGAACGGCCAACGGCACGGTCATCGTCAATCTCCCCGGCTCGCCGGGCGGCGTGCGCGACGGGCTCACCGTGCTGCACGGGCTTCTCGACCACCTCGTCGCCCAGATCGCGGGAGGCGGACCGCATGCCTGAGATCTTCGCGAGCATCTCGGCGGAACCGATCGACGCGGCCGCGATCGAGAACGCCGTGCTCGCCGACGCGAACGGCGCTCTCGTGACCTTCCGCGGCATCGTCCGCGACCACGACCACGGCCTCGCCGTCTCCTCGCTCGAGTACCAGGCCCATCCGGATGCCGCGCGCTTTCTCGAGGACTGCTGCCGCACCGTGGCGACCGAGACGGGCCTCCCGGTCGCCGCCGCGCACCGCATCGGCCACCTCGAGGTCGGCGACACCGCCCTCGTCGCCGCAGCCGCCGCGCCGCACCGCGCGGAGGCCTTCGCCGCGTGCGAGCGGCTCGTCGAACTCATCAAGGCGACGGTGCCCATCTGGAAGCGCCAGCACCTCGCGGACGGCGCCACGGAGTGGGTAGGCCTCTAGCCCCACCCTTTCCCCTCTCCTTCCACTTCCGCCCCGCCTCCGCCTCCGCCCGCTTCCGAAATCCATGCAATTCTCGGCGACACGCTGCC
>DMKW01000199.1:17290-20893 GCA_003454135.1 Microbacteriaceae bacterium | reverse complement strand
CGCGACCCGGCGTTCATAACTCCCGCAATTTGCGCCGGGCTCGCGACGAAGGGCCGTACTTCTGGGCGCTCCACCGCCCGCTCGAGCAAATTGCAGGAGTTATGCGCAGGGCGGGATGGGCGGCGGCTCGAGGGGGCCGGCACCCGGCAGGACGCGCGCTCAACCGCCGGCGAAGGGCGGAAGCACGTCCACCCGCGAACCGAGCGCGCGCGAATCGTCGCGGCTCACGACGCCGTCGACGAGGAATGACCCGGAGGCGAGCACTCGCGCCATCGCATCCCCGTAGCGCACGAGCAGCACCGAGCGCAACTCCCCCACCGTCGGCACGGCGGGCAGGGTTTCCTCTTCGCGCCCGGCGGCCTCCGCAGCGGCCGCGAAATAGCGCACCCGAACGTCGTTAGCCACCGATGGCCCCCATGCTGCGCAGCGGACGGATGAAGTCGGCCGCGTTGATACCGTGTCCGGCCTGTTTTCCCCACATGGCCGCGCGCCACCAGTCGGCGATCGTGTCGTCGTCAACGCCGCCGCGGAGCAGGCCGCGCAGGTCGGTCTCGTCGTCGCCGAAGAGGCACGAGCGGACGGTTCCCTCGGCCGTGACGCGCGTGCGGTCGCACGCCTCGCAGAACGAGCGGGTGACGGAGGCGATGATGCCGACCGTGGCCGGACCGCCGCCCACGAGCCATTCCTCGGCGGGCGAGGACGGGTCCTCCCGGTGCGGCTGGGTGAGAGAGAATCGCGCGCCGAGCACGTCGAGAAGCTCCGCGGCATCCACCATGTTGTCCCTGGCCCACGCCTCGTCGGCGTCGAGCGGCATCTGCTCGATGAAGCGCAGGCGCACCCCGTTGGCGAGCGACCACTCGAGCAGGTCGGCGGCGCCCGCGAGGGTGTCCCGCATGAGCACGGCGTTGATCTTGAGCGGGGTGACCCCCGCGTCCTTCGCCGCCTGGATGCCCGCGAACACCGCGGGGAGACGGTCGCGCCGGGTGAGCCTCGCGAAATGGTCACGGTCGACGGTGTCGAGGGAAATGTTGATGCGCGTGAGGCCGGCCGCGACAAGCTCGTGGATGCGGTGGTCAAGCCCGATGCCGTTGGTCGTCATCGAGATGGACGCGTCGCCGGCGACCGCCGACGACAGCCGGATGATCTCGACGAGGTCGGCGCGCATGAGCGGTTCGCCCCCGGTGAACCGAATATCGTGCACCCCGAGATCGCGCACCGCGATGCCCACGAGGCGGGCGATTTCGGTTGCGGTCAGCAGGTCTTCGCGGGCGATCGCGGGGAGGCCCTGCTCCGGCATGCAATAGGTGCAGCGCAGCGAACATTTTTCGGTGATCGAGATGCGCAGGTCGCGCGCGACGCGACCGAATTTGTCGACGAGACCGGGGACATCCGGGCGCCCGGGCGTCGGCGGCATGCGCGCGGGGTCCCGCCGAAGGCCGGGGATGCCGAGTTCGAGTCGCGTCATGGATTCACCCTAGGCGCTTCGTGCGGTGTTCACATCTGCCCGGGGTGCCCGGCCATCAGACGGGGGCGCTGAAGCGCTCGAGAACTTCGCCGATGCGCCCCTTGCACCCGCCGCAGCCCGTGCCGGCGCGCGTCGCGGCGCCGATGCACGCGACTGTCGTGTTGCCCTCGTCGGCCGATCCGGCGATCGCTCCGACGGTCACCCCGTTGCACCAGCACACAGTCGCATCGAGCGCGAAGGCGTCGGCCCCGCTCGTCGGCTCGTAGTCGGGGCCGTCGAACCTCAGCAGCACCGAACGGTCGGCCGGAAGCTCGCTCCCCCTCTCAAAGAGGAGTGTGAGTTCTGCGGCGGTGCGCGGCATGCCGACGCACACGAAGCCGGTGAGAATCCCGGCCACCGTCACCATCTTCACGTACCGCCCGTGCTCGGGATCGGCCCACTGGGCCACACTCGGTCCCGGCGTCGCGCACCCGTCGGCGTGGACGCGCGAGTCGTCGGAGTCCCACGGCTCCCGTCGCACGTCACCGGCCGCCGTGACGTCCACCCCTTCTGCCTTGAGCATCACGACCGATCCGGCGCGTTCGACGAGCGGCTCTCTGCTGGCCTCGTCGCGGAACCGGCTCGCGAGCCAGTCGGCCTGCCGCCAGCCGGGCCCGATGAGACCCGATGGCGCCCCCGGCGGCGTGCCGGTCGCGGCACCGTCGTGCGGGCGGGACATGACGTGTGCGCAATCGCCGATCGCGAAGATGCGCGGATCGGCCCAGCTCTGCAGGGAGTCATCGACGAGAATGCCGGTGGACACGTCGAGGCCGGCGATAGCGGCGAGTTCGGTGCGAGCGCCGACGCCGCAGGAGAGCAGCAACAGGTCGCCGTTGATCTGCTTTCCATCGGCGCAGATGAGAGCGTCGAAGTGCGAGACCCCGTCGCCGTCGACGCGAAAGAGGACGCTCTCGGCCCTCGAATGGTCGATCATCGCCACACCGGCCTGGCGCGCGCTCCTCGCGAGCGTGGCTCCAGCGCCGCGGTCGAGGCTCCTCGCCATCGGGGAGTCGCCGTGGTAGACGACGCAGGTCTGCGCCCCTGCCCGTGCGGCGGCGAGCGCGATCTCCATGCCGAGCACGCCGGCTCCGAGAACGACGATGCGCTGGCCCGATCGCACGGCGGCGAGCACCGTCCGGGCGTCGGCGAGATCCCGCAGGGCCGTGACCCCGCTCGGCAGTGGGGCCTCGGCCGAGTCCAGGGCCGACGCGTCGGCGGCCGGCCTCATGCGGTCGCGGCGCACCCGGGTCACACCGTCGAGGGTGGGGACGTTCGCGCGCGCACCGGTCGCGAGCACTAGCCGGTCGTACGGCAGGTCTTCCCCCGTGCCGAGGGTCACGGTGTGCCGCGTGCGGTTGATGGCGGTGACGATCGTTCCCGTGAGGATGCGCACTCCCGCGTCGCGGGCCTCGTCCGGGTCGGTGATCTCGAGCGACTCGCGATCGGTGTGTCCGACGGCGAATTCGGCGATGAGCACGCGGTTGTAGGCGTCCGAGGTCTCGGCCCCCACGACGGTGAGCGCGATCGTCCCTGCCCGGACCGCCGGCAGCAGCTCCTCCACGAAGCGCGCCCCGACCGGACCGTAGCCCACCAGCACAACCCGTTCAGGCATTCGACATCTCCTTCTCGTCCGTTCTCGCAGCGACGGCGCGAACCGTCACGATGGTCCGTTTGAACTCGGGCATGCCGGACACCGGATCGGTCGCGTCGCTCGTGAGGAGGTTGGCGCTCTCGTCCCCGGCAAAGTGGAATGGCAGAAAGACGGTGTCCGGCCGGATGTCGGGCGTCACCTCGGCCACGCAGCGCACCGTGCCGCGGGCGTTGGACAGTTCGACCTCGGCGCCGTCGTCGATCGCGAGGCGATCGGCGGTCGCCGGGTGGAGTTGCATGCGGGCGACGGGCTGCGCCGCGACGAGTTCCGGCACTCTTCGCGTCTGGCTGCCGGACTGGTAGTGCTCGAGAAGCCGTCCGGTGACGAGGGTGAGGGTGCCCGGTTGCCGCGGAGCCGAGGACCGCGACCGCACCGCAACGATCCTGGCGCGACCGTCTGGGTGGGCGAAGCGGTCGAGGAACAGGCGCGGGGTGCCGGCCGAGCCGGT
>DMKW01000199.1:12416-17159 GCA_003454135.1 Microbacteriaceae bacterium | reverse complement strand
GCGGGATCGGGGCTGAACGTGGATGCCGCCCCCAGTCGCGTGGCGAGCTCGTGGAAGATCCACAGTTCGCTGCGCACCCCGGCGGGGGCGTCGATCGCGCGGCGACGGCGGATGACCCGGCCCTCGAGAGACGTCATCGTGCCCTCCTCCTCCGCCCACTGGGTCACCGGGAGCACGACATCCGCGAATTCCGCCGTCTCCGAGAAGAAGAAGTCGCACACCACGAGAAAGTCGAGCGCGGCGAGGCCCTCCCGCACGCGGGAGGCATTGGGGGCGGAGACGACAACGTTCGACCCGTGCACGAGCAGGCAGCGGATGCCGTCCGGCCGCCCCATGGACGACAGCAGTTCGACGGCGGGCACGCCCTGGCCGGGCAGGCTGTGCGGATCGACTCCCCACACCGACGCGACGTGTTGGCGGGCGGCCGGATCGGTGATTTTGCGGTAGCCGGGCAGCTGGTCGCACTTCTGGCCGTGCTCGCGACCGCCCTGCCCGTTGCCCTGGCCGGTGAGCGTGCCGTAGCCGGAGTGCGGCGTGCCCACCAACCCGAGGGCGAGGCTCAGGTTGATGGCCGCGGTCGCGGTGTCCGTTCCGTCCTCGTGCTGTTCGACGCCCCGACCGGTGAGAATGTAGGTGCCGCGCCCCGCGGCGAGCCGCCGCGCGATCTCCCGCAGCTGCCACACGGGCACTCCCGTATGCTCCTGGGTGCGCTCCGGCCACCATTCGCTCACGCTGCGCCGCAGGGCGTCGAAGCCGGTCGTGCGGCGCGACACGTACTCGGAGTCGACGAGCTTTTCGGCGATCACGATGTGGGTGAGACCGAGCAGCAGCGCGAGGTCGCTGCCCGGGGTCGGCTGCACGTGCATCCCTGCGCCTTCCTCCGTGAGCCGGGCGGTCGCCGAGCGGCGCGGATCCACCACGATGAGGCCGCCGGCGGCGCGCGCCCCGTCAAGGTGCGCGACGAACGGCGGCATCGTCTGGGCCACGTTCGAACCGAGCACGAGGATCGTCTCCGCGGCATCCAGGTCTTCCACCCGGAAGGGCAGCCCGCGGTCGAGGCCGAACGCGCGGTTGCCTGCCGCCGCGGCGGAGGACATGCAGAATCGGCCGTTGTAGTCGATTCTCGACGAGCCGAGGGCGACCCGAGTGAACTTGCCGAGCTGGTAGGCCTTCTCGTTGGTGAGGCCGCCGCCGCCGAACACTCCGACCGAATCCGCGCCGTGCTGCGACCGGAAGCCTGCCAGGCGCGCGGCAACCAGGTCGAGGGCCTCTTCCCACGACGCGGCCGCGAACGTGCCGTCCGGTTGGCGAACCATCGGTTCGAGGATGCGGTCGGGCGACGACAGCAGCTCGGCTGAGGTCCAGCCCTTCTTGCACAGACCGCCCCGGTTCGTGGGGAAGTCGCGGGCGCCAACGGTGAGGCGCGCCCCAGCCGAGGTCGTCAGCGTCATCGCGCACTGCAGGGCGCAGTACGGGCAGTGCGACGCGGTTGCGATCTCGGCTGGGGCGATGCTCATGGGCGGTGGTTCTCTCGATCGGTGACGGTCAGACGCGCTGTCCGGCCACCGACGAGCTGCGTCGCAGGTAGAAGAACGCCGTGATGGACATGAGCACGAGATAGGCGACGACGAACCCGTAGATGGCTTCCGAGTAGTTCCCCGTCGAGGTCTTCGACAGCCCGAGCACCTGGGGAATGATGAACCCGCCGTATGCGCCGACGGCCGAGATGATGCCGAGGGCCGCGGCCGTCTTGCGCTGCGTGTCGACGCTTCCCGAGTTGCGGTGTGCGTCGTGGACCCCGTTGCGCGCCGCGAAGACGCTCGGGATCATGCGGTAGGTCGATCCGTTTCCCACTCCCGTCGCGACGAAGATGACGAGGAACGCCCCGAGGAACGCCCAGAAGTTGCCGACGGGGAGCACCCACACCACGGCGAGCGCGCCGATCGCCATGACGGCGAAGGCGGCGACCGTCACGACCGCTCCGCCGAAGCGGTCGGCGAGCTTGCCGCCGAACGGCCGCGCGATCGATCCGACGAGAGCGCCGAGGAAGGCGAGGGACAGCGCCGCCGCACCGACGTGCAGGGCGGAAAACGCGGGGAACTGGTCGGCGATGAGCTTCGGGAACACGCTCGCGAAGCCGATGAAGGAGCCGAACGTGCCGATGTAGAGCAGGGCGAGGATCCACAGGTGCGGTTCCTTGACGGCGGCGAGGGAGGCGGCGAAGTCCGACTTCGCGTTCGACAGGTTGTCCATGTACTTGTAGGCGCCGAAGATCGCGAGAAGGATGAACGGGATCCAGATCCAGCCGGCGAGCGGCAGGTGGAGGGTGCCGACGGCGCCGAGCGTGATGGCGAGCGGCACCACGATTTGCGCGACGGAGACCCCGAGATTGCCGCCAGCCGCGTTGAGGCCGAGGGCGTAGCCCTTCTCCCGCTGGGGGTAGAAGAACGTGATGTTCGACATCGAACTCGCGAAGTTGCCGCCGCCGAAACCGCCGAGCGCGGCAATGAGCAGCATCACGGGGAATGGCGTGGCCGGATTGCCCACCGCGATGCCGAGGGCTACCGCGGGGATGAGCAGCAGCGCCGCCGAGATCATCGTCCAGTTTCGGCCGCCGAACTTCGGCACCATGAACGTGTATGGGAATCGGAGCGTCGCCCCGACGAGGCTTGGGATGGAAATGAGCCAGAAGATCTGGCCGGTGTCGAAGGTGAACCCCGCGGCGGGGAGCTGCACCACGACGATGCTCCAGAGCTGCCAGACGATGAAGCCGAGAAACTCGGCGAAGATCGACCATTTGAGGTTGCGAGAGGCGATCGCCTTGCCCACCGAGTTCCACTGTTCGGTGTTCTCCGGGTTCCACCCGTCGATCCAGCGGCCGGGCCGCTCGATCAGACCGGACGGTGGCGATTCGGTGAGCGCCTCTTCGGTGATGGTGGCCGGGCCGGTCGGGGACGATGGGGTAGTGGTCGAGGATGACATCAGGTTCTCCTAGGGAAAGTGGTGCGAAGGCTGTATCTGTTTCGACGGTAACGACAGTGTGTTTCGGCCAGCCGTTGCGGCCGTTACCATTCGGTCACTAGGTGGTCACCCGTGGTCGGGGCCGCTGTTAGGCCGCCGTAACACGCCCGTCACACGCCCGATGCCGAGCGCCGGTACAGGTCGATCACGATTTCCACGAGCGCGGTCGGCGGGTCGCCGTGCTCCCCGAGAAGGGGCGCGCTCACGACGTCGGCGCCCGCACTCCTCGCCAGGCCGGCGAAGTATCCGGGCGCGAGGAGGTAGCTGGCAACCACGACGCGACCGGGAGACGCGGCGCGCACCGCGTCGACGGCGTCGCGAAGGCGGGGTTCCGCCGCCGAGAGGAAGCCGACCGTGACTGGTCGCTCGAGCAGTGCAGCGAGCTGCCGGCTCACCCGGTGGCAGTCGGCGACGGCGCTCGCATCGCTCGACCCGGCGGCGGCGAGCACGACGTTGTCGGTGGGCCGCAGCCCGGCCTCGTGCAGTCGCGCCGCCAGGACGCCGGTGAGGCGTTCGTCCGGTCCGAGCGCGCCCGTCACCCGCACATCCCCTTGCGCCGCGCGGCTCGCCGCCTCGGCGAGGTCGACCCGCACGTGGTAGCCGGCGGAGAGAAGCAGGGGCACGATCACCACCGACTCGTCACGATCGAGCACCCCGAGGGATTCCGCTACGCCCGGCTGCTGCACGTCGACGAAGCTGCCGCGCACGGTCGTGTGCGGTGTCGCCGCGCTCACCGCGCCCACGAGTCGCGCCACGGCGTCTTGCCCGGCCCGGTCGTTCGTGCCGTGCGAGGCGGCGAGCAGCACCGGCGTGCCGGGCGTCCTCACGCGGCGTTCGAGTCTCGATCGGCGAGCGAGCGGCCCAACCCCACCTGCACGACGCCGTCGGTGACGCGCACGTCGAAGGTGGGCAGCGTGTAGTCGTCGGAGGTGAAGCACTCCCCCGTCTCGAGGTCGTAGACCTGCTTGTGCAGCGGGGAGGCGATCGTGTGGCGATCCCCGCGCGATCCGACGATCCCGCGAGACATGACGAACGCCCCGGTCGCCGGGTCACGGTTGGCCACCGCGTACACGCGACCGTCGGGCATGAGCACGATGGCCACCTGCTCGCCGTCGACGAGGGCCGCCTCGCCCCAGAGCGGCTCGAGCTGGTCGACGGCACACACCGACATCCACTCGGTCGCCGTCTCGATCGTCTGCCCACTCGCCATGTTGTGCACGGTTCACCGACCCCTTCGCACCGGCGGCACACGTGTGCCGCTGGCACCAACCGTAGACAGGCCGCATTTCGCGGGATGTCGCTCGCCGTGACGATCGCGTAACGAAGACCTCACATCACTTGGAACGGAGGGTGAGACGGATGTCACAGATCGTTACGTCGCGGCAACGGGAGAGAAACTCCCGGCTTTTACTCTGGAGAAACCCCATCCGAAAGGTCTGCCATGGCTACCGCCGAGAGCACGAGCTCCGCTCGAGACATCGTCGAGCCTGGAGACGCTTCCCGACGCAGGGTCGTGGTGATCGGCGGCGGGCCGGCCGCGCATCGATTCTCCGAGGCGATGCACGCCAGATCCGTGCTCACCGGTGCGACCGCGACCCGGTTCAGCGTCACAGTGATCGGGGAGGAAGAGCACCTGCCGTACGACCGCGTCGCCCTCTCCCGTCGTCTTGTCGGCTCCGAGGACCTGACGCTCGGCGACCGGACCCTGTGGGACTCGTCCGC
>DMKW01000199.1:6008-12251 GCA_003454135.1 Microbacteriaceae bacterium | reverse complement strand
CCCTACGACGACCTCGTGTTCGCGACCGGCTCGGCGGCGACGGTGCCGACCATCCCCGGTGCCGAGCACGGCTACGTGTACCGCACCATCGACGACGTCGACTTCCTCGTCTCCGAGGTCGCCCGGCTGCGCGTCGCGTTGCGACGACCGGCGAACGTCGTGGTCGTGGGGGGCGGTCTGCTCGGCCTCGAGGCGGCCGGCGGCCTGCAACGCCTCGGCGCGAACGCCACGATCGTGCACTCCGGACGCTGGCTCATGTCCGCCCAGCTCGACGAGGGAGCCGGCCAGTCGCTCGGTCGCCTCATCCAGGCGCAGGGCATCGCGCTCGCGCTCGGCAACCGCCCGAGCGAGGTGCTCACGACCGAATCCGGCCGCGTTCTCGGCGTGACGCTCACCGATGGGCGGCACCTCAACGCCGACCTCGTGGTGTTCTCGATCGGCATCACCCCGCGCGACGAACTCGCGCGCGACGCCGGGCTCACCATCGGCCCCCGAGGCGGCATCGCCATCGGCGAGGACTGCAGGGCCTCGATCGACGGAATCTGGGCGATCGGCGAAGTCGCGAGCATCGACGGCGTGTGCGTGGGACTCGTCGCGCCGGCCAACGCCATGGCCGAGGTCGCCGCCGACCGCATCCACGGAGGCGAGGCGGTGTTCCCCGGCATCGACGACGCGACCAAGCTCAAGCTCTCCGGCGTGGAGGTTGCGAGCTTCGGCGACGCGCTCGCCGCCACCGAGCACTCGCTCGAGGTGGTCTACGCCGACCCCGCGCGGGGCCTGTACCAAAAGATCGTCGTGACGAACGATGCGAAGACCCTGCTCGGCGGAATTTTCGTCGGGGACGCGTCGCCGTATACCTCGCTGCGTCCCCTGCTCGGGCGCGAACTCCCCGCCGAACCGGGGGCGTACCTGTCGGCCGCTGGCGTCGAACCGCCCTCCAACACGGAGCTTCCGGATGACGTGCAGCTGTGCTCGTGCAACAACGTGTCCGTGGGCGCCGTGCGCGCGGCCGTGCGCGGCGACCACGGCGAGGCGTGCACGGAGCTCGCACCGCTCAAGGCGTGCACCAGGGCGGGAACCCAGTGCGGATCCTGCGTGCCGCTCGTCAAGAAGATCCTCGAGACCGAGCTCACGAAGGCCGGGATCGAGGTCTCCCGCGCCCTTTGCGAGCACATCGAGCTCAGCCGCAGCGAGCTGTTCGAGTCGGTGCGCATCCTCGGGCTGTCGTCGTTCGAACAGATCATGGACCGCTTCGGCCACGGCCTCGGCTGCGACATCTGCAAGCCGGTGATCGCGTCGATCCTGGCCAGCCAAAACTCGGCCTACATCCTCGACGCCGGCCGTGGCGGCCTGCAGGACACGAACGACCGCGCGCTCGCGAACATGCAGAAGGACGGCACGTACTCTGTCGTTCCGCGCATTCCCGGCGGAGAAATCACACCGCAGAAGCTCAAGGTGATCGCGGAGGTCGCCGCCGACTTCAACCTATACACGAAGATCACCGGCGGCCAGAGAATCGACCTCTTCGGCGCCCGGCTCGAGCAGCTTCCCGACATCTGGAGGATTCTCGTCGACGCCGGATTCGAGTCCGGCCAGGCCTACGGTAAGTCGCTGCGCACGGTGAAGTCCTGCGTCGGGTCCACCTGGTGCCGGTTCGGGGTGCAGGACGCCGTCGCCATGGCGATCCAGCTCGAGCTGCGCTACCGCGGCCTGCGCTCGCCGCACAAGTTCAAGCTCGGGGTCTCCGGATGCGCGCGCGAGTGCGCCGAGGCGCGCAGCAAAGACATCGGCATCATCGCCACCGACCAGGGCTGGAACCTGTACGTCGGCGGCAACGGCGGCTACCAGCCGGCCCACGCGCAGCTGCTCGCGCAGGACCTCGACGACGAGACGCTCATCCGGTACATCGACCGGTATCTCATGTATTACATCCGCACCGCCGACCGCCTCCAGCGCACCGCGCGCTGGCAGGAGGAGCTCGAGGGCGGCCTCGATCACGTGCGGGACGTCGTCTGCGAGGACAGCCTCGGCATCGCCCACGAGCTCGAGCTCGCGATGGCCGAACACGTGGGCAACTACGAGGACGAATGGGCGGCGACGCTCAAGGATCCGGAGCGCCTGCGTCGTTTCCGGTCGTTCGTCAACGCGCCGACCACCCCGGATCCCGCCGTCGTGCAGGTGATGGAGCGCGGCCAGCCGCGCCCGGCGTGGCCCGCCGAGCGCACCGACCCCGAGACCGTTCTGTTGTCCGGTCCGCGCATCCCGATGCGACCGGCCGATCCCCAGGGAGGCATCTGACCATGCAGTTGACCCTCGATCTCGCCGACCGGCACGTGGTGATCGTCGGCGCCGTTCGCGCGGCCCGCCGGTCGATCGCCCGCTACCTCTCGGCCGGGGCGGTCGTGTACGTCGTCGCCGACGACGCGGCGCAGGCGCCGGCGGTGCATCGCGTCGATCCGCCGGCCTCCGCCAACGCCTGGCGGGACCTCCTTGGCACGATGGACCTCGTCGTGGTCGTGGATGCCGCCCCGAGCGTCGAGACGACCATCGTCGAGGTCTGCGCTGAGCTTCGGGTCTGGCTCACGCGGGAACCGGCCGCCGCGACCTCCCCCGTCGGCCACGTCACCCTCGTCGGCGGCGGGCCCGGCGACGACGAGTTGCTCACGGTCGCCGCTATGTCGGCCCTCCGCGCCGCCGACATCGTCTACTTCGACCGGCTCGGACCGAGCGACCGGCTCTCCGAGTGGGCGCCCGGCGCCACGCTCGTCAACGTCGGCAAGACGCCCGGCCATCACGCCGTTCCCCAACACGAGATCGAGCGGATGCTCGTTCAGAGCGCACGTGACGGCGACACCGTCGTGCGGCTCAAAGGCGGCGACCCCTTCGTCTTCGGCCGGGGCGGGGAAGAGGTGATCGCGTGCCGCGACGCCCGCGTGCCGGTGACCGTGATCTCCGGGGTCTCGAGCGCGATCGCGGCCCCCGCCGCCGCGGGCATCCCGGTGACCCACCGGGAGATCAGCCGGCTGTTCACCGTCATCTCGGGTCATGCCCCGCTCTCGGAGGTCGAGCTCGCCCACCTTGTGGGCCTCGGTGGCACCATCGTCGTGCTCATGGGGGTCGGCACGCTTCCGCACCTGTCGGCTGGCCTCGCCCGCCACGGGATGCGCGCGGACATGCCCCTCGCCATCATCGAGCGGGCCTTCAGCTCGAGCCAGCGCACCACCGTCACCTCGATCTCCACGGCCGTGAACGTGGCCACCCAGGCCGGGGTTCGCTCGCCGGCGGTGATCGTGATCGGCGAAGTCGTACGATTGTCACACGACGAGGATGTCGCGGCTGTCGAGCTGCTGCACACCGCGGCGCGACTCGCAGGGTGAGACAGTCGTGCTGGCAGCCACAGACGCGCGTGCACCCCTCGACAAGGGAGACCCCCTGACCGATAGTGGAACGGATTCGAACCTTCCGGGGTTCCGCCCCGACCAGCTCGCGGGCTTTCGCATCGGCGTGACCTCGGATCGCCGATCAGAAGACCTCATCGCCGCGTTCGAGCGACGCGGCGCCGAGGTGCTGCACGCCCCCGCGATCCGCATCGCCGCGTCCTCGGACGACACGAAGCTCACGCGCGACACGCTCGCCATCATCGAGGCGCGGCCCGACATCCTGCTCGCCACGACGTCCTACGGAATTCGCCGCTGGTTCGAGGCGGCGGACGCCGCTGGACTCGGCCACGACCTCACGGCCACGCTCTCCCACTCGCGCATCCTCGTGCGGGGGCCCAAGGCCAGGGGCGCCGTTCGCGCGGCGGGTCTCGACGATTCAGGGATGAGCGACGAAGAGACAACGAAGTCGCTCGTGGACTTCGTGCTGCGGGAGGGCGCCGTTGGCAAGACGGTGGCCGTGCAACTGCACGGATTCACCGACCAGCCCCAGCTCGAGCGACTTCGCGCAGCCGGGGTCACCGTACTCACCGTCGCGCCGTACCGCTGGCTGCTTCCCGACGACTCCAGCCGGGTGCTCAAACTCGTCGACGCGATTTGCACCGGCTCGGTCGACGCCGTCACGTTCACGAGCGCCCCGGCCGTCGAGGCGCTCTTCGGCGCGGCCGACGGCATCGGCAGGCTCCAGCAGGTGCAGGACGCGTTCGCGGAGAATGTGGTCGCGGCCGCCGTGGGACCCGTCACGGCCGCGCCACTGATCGCGGGCGGCATCACCCCCATCATCCCCGAGCGGTATCGCATGGGCGCGCTCATCCGCCTGTTGTGCGAATACCTTGAAGACCACCGGGTCACCCGGCTCGACACCGCGCACGGCCCCGTGGAGTTGCGCGGCCGGCTCGTGACCGTCGCGGGCCGATCGGCGACGCTCGCGCCAACGTCCCTCACCATCCTGCGCATACTGCTCGCCTCTCGCGGCGCGGTGATCTCCCGCGCGGCCCTCGCCGCGGCGCTGCCGGAGATGCAGGACGACCACGCGGTCGACGTCGCGATCAGCCGCCTTCGCCAGGCGCTCCCGGATGCCGGCCTCGTCGCGACCGTCATCAAGCGCGGCTACCGCGTCGACGTGTGACGCTCGGGCCTCCACGAGTTGCAGACATCGAGGCGCTGTTTCAGTAGGCTGGGGCGACCGAAGGAGCATCGAATGGGCATCATCTCTCGAGGTTTTTCGGGGCGGAGCAGGGAACACAACCCTGCACTCCCCCCTGGCCAGTACCTCACCGAGGACTTCCCGGTGCTCTCGGCCGGCCCGACCCCCGACATCGACACCGCGGACTGGGAGTTCAGCATCCGCACCGAGTCCGGAACCGTGCACAAGTGGGATTGGGATGCCCTGCAGGCGCTTCCCATCGAAGACATCGGCACCGACATACACTGCGTCACACGCTGGTCGAAGCTCGGCACCTCCTGGCGTGGGGTCTCCCTCGACACGCTCTTCGCCGACGTGGAGACGAGCTACGACTACGTGATGGCGCACTCCTATGGCGGCTACACGACGAACGTGCCGCTCGAGGACCTGCTCGACGGCAAGGCGTGGATCGCCTTCGAGTTCGACGGCGAGCCCCTCGAAGCCGAGCACGGCGGGCCGGCGCGACTGCTGATCCCGCACCTTTACTTTTGGAAGAGCGCCAAGTGGATTCGCGGACTCGTGATGCAGAGCGACGACGAACCCGGCTTCTGGGAGCAGAACGGCTACCACCTGTACGGTGACCCCTGGCTCGAACAGCGCTACTGGTGACGGGCGGCTGGACCGTGGGCGTCGTGGCGGAGACTCGAATGGAGACGTCATCCGGGCGCAGCATCGTGCTCGACGTTCCCGGCTGGGGTGGCAATGTCGCCGGCCAGCATGTCGACGTGCGACTCACCGCGCCCGACGGCTACACGGCCGTGCGCTCGTACTCGATCGCCTCGGCCGGACCCGACCGGCGCGTGCAACTCGCGGTCGACCGCCTGCCGGACGGCGAGGTGTCTCCCTACCTGGTCGACGACCTCATGGTGGGCGACCAGCTCGAGCTGCGCGGACCGCTCGGAGGCTGGTTCGTCTGGCGGCCGGAACAGGTAGAGAAGGTGCAGCTCATCGGTGGCGGTTCGGGGATCGTGCCGCTCATGGCGATGATCCGCTCCCACACGGCCTCGGGCAGCAGTGCGCCGTTCCGGCTGCTTTACTCGGTGCGCACGCAGGAGGACGCGTTCTTCCGCGATGAGCTCACGCGCGAGATGCCAGGTCTCGACGTGACGTGGGTCTACACGCGCCGCGCCCCGAGCGGGTGGCCGACGCCGGCCGGGCGAATCAGCCGCGAGGTGCTCGAGGCATCCGTCTTCCCGGCGAACGACTCCCCCGGGGTCTTCGTCTGCGGTCCCACGGGATTCGTGGAAAGCGTGGCTACCTGGCTCGTCGATCTCGGGCACCCGGCCGAGTCGGTCAAGACCGAGAGGTTCGGGGGCAAGTGATGCCCGGCCGGCTCGACGGAAACGCGCTCGCAGGCCCGCTCTCCGAGCTGTTCACATTCGACTCGACCATGGCATCCGCCCGCTGTCTGGGCTGCGGCGACGTGGCGGTGCTCGCTCGGGCGATGGTCTACGAGGATGACATGGGCATCGTCGTGCGCTGCTCCCAATGCGAAGACGTGCTCATGGTGGTCGTGACGGAACCGAACTGCACGTCCATCGACCTGCGCGGCATGGCCTGGCTGCAGGTCTCGCGCTAGCCTCCGCTCGCCCGCCCCGCGACCCACACCCGTCTCACCCG
>DMKW01000199.1:4770-5857 GCA_003454135.1 Microbacteriaceae bacterium | reverse complement strand
CAGCCGCCCGCCCCGCGCCGACGGGCACTCGCCTCCCGCGCATCCGCGTACCCTGACGCGCATAACTCCTGCTATTTTCGCGCCCTGCCGAGTATCGAGCGGCAGTTGCCCGCCGCCACGGCCCGTGGTGCCACCCGGCCGAAAAACAGCAGGAGTTGTGAACGGGGAGCGGCGACGAATCGGTCGTGGATTCAGCGCAGCCGGCGAATCCCGAGGCAGAGCACGAAGGCCCAGCCGAGGATGCCCGCGAGGCAAACCCGCTCCGCAAGCCCGACGAGCTGTGGTGCGACGGCGATGCAGAGCGCGAGCGCGGTAAGGCCGGCGCAGCCGAGCACCCCGAACATGAGAACCGCGCGAAACAGGGGCAGAGCCCCGCTCGCCCACACGGTCAGGAGCGCCATGGCCGCGAGCACGGCGACAAACCCCGCGGTCGCGAAGGTCACGTGAACGACTCCGATCGAGGTGTGCGGGGTCATCCCGAACTCGCCGGGCGCGTTCACGTCGGCGGGCGCGAACACGAGCGCCGCCGAGCACAGCCCGGAGATAGCGAGGAGCGCCAGGCCCCAGGCACTCAGTCGCGAGCCGCGCGGCCGCGACGGAGACTTCAGCAGCAAGATCGCGGCGATGACGCACGCGCACATGGCCGCTCTCGCAAGAAAGTTGAGGTCCATCGCCCAGCCGAACGGCCCGACCGCGAGGTCGCTCTCCGCGTCGGAGAGCACGCTGTAGCGCGGCAGCAGAGCCTGCAGCACGACGTCGACGAGCACGTAGAGCACGACGAGGGCCATCGCGGCGGCCGCAACAACCCGGCGCACCCGGAGCCTGTTCTGCGCGATCATCCGTCTACCCTTGCGCATAACTCCTGCAGAATTTGATTCGCCACCTCCGGATCGCCGGAAATCCGGCCCTGTTGCGGTGCGCTCCACGAAATTGCCGGAGTTGTGCGCGCAGGGTGGGAGGGGCGGGCAGAGCAATGGCCCCGGCTCGAGAGCCGGGGCCATTGCGCAGGGTTTTAGCGGGCGGCTTCGCCGTCCACGTAGTCCTCGTCGACCTGCTTCCAGGCGAAGAGCGCGCGCAGCTCCTTGCC
>DMKW01000199.1:697-4550 GCA_003454135.1 Microbacteriaceae bacterium | reverse complement strand
GCGATCTGCGGCTGGTAGCCCGCCTCGGTGAGCGTCTCGAAGCCGTACTGAACCAGCTGGGAGACACCGCCGCAGAGCACCGCCTGCTCGCCGAAGAGATCGGTCTCCGTCTCCTCGGTGAAGGTCGTCTTGATGCCGCCGGCGCGAAGGCCGCCGATCGCCTTCGCGTACGACCAGGCGAGCTCCCAGGCCTGACCGGATGCGTCCTGCTCCACGGCGACGATCACCGGCACGCCGCGGCCGGCCTCGTACTCGCGGCGCACGGTGTGGCCGGGTCCCTTGGGGGCGACCATGATCACGTCGACGCCCTCGGGCGCCTTGATGTAGCCGTAGCGGATGTTGAAGCCGTGCCCGAAGAGGATCGCCTTGCCCTCCGCGAGGTGGGGCTTGATGTCGTCCGCATACAGGTGGCGCTGGTACTGGTCCGGGGCGAGGATCACGATCACGTCGGCCCACTCTGCGGCCTCGGCAGACGGGAGCACGGTGAAGCCGGCCTCCCGCGCCTTGGCGACGGACTTCGAGTCCGGCTTGAGACCGACGACGACATCGACCCCGGAGTCTCTCAGGTTCAGCGCGTGGGCGTGGCCCTGCGATCCGTAGCCGATGACGGCAACCTTCTTGCCCTGGATGAGCGAGAGGTCAGCGTCTTTGTCGTAAAAGATCTCGGTCACTTCGTGGTTCTCCTTTTGGTTGGTCCCTGAGGCTCTCGAAGGGACGGTGTTCTGGTGTACCGTCGCGTCGAGAGCCTCAGCGAACGGGGATTGCTTAGTTCTTGAAGACTCTTTCGGTGATGCTCTTGGAGCCTCGACCGATCGCGAGCAGGCCGGACTGGGCGATCTCCTTGATCCCATAAGGCTCGAGCACCCTCAGCAGCGCCTGCACCTTGGCCGTGTCGCCGGTGACCTCGATCACGAGGGCATCGGTCGCGACATCCACGATCCGGGCCCGGAACAGCGTCGCCGCCTCGAGAATCTGGCTGCGAGTGGTGTTGTCCACTCGCACCTTGATCAGCATGTGCTCGCGCTCCACGGTTTGCACCGGATCGAGCTCCACGATCTTGATCACGTTGATGAGCTTGTTGAGCTGCTTCGTCACCTGTTCGAGCGGCAGCTCCTCCACGTCGACCACGACAGTGATGCGGGAGAGCCCGGGGATTTCGCTCTTGCCGACGGCGAGGCTCTCGATGTTGAAGCCGCGGCGCGCAAACAGTCCGGCGACGCGCGTGAGCAGACCCGGTTTGTCTTCGACCAGCAGGGAAAGAACGTGGCTCATCGTCTACTCCTCGTCCCATTCCGGCGCGTGATCGCGCGCATATTGAACCGACGAGTTGCCGACCCCCTGGGGCACCATCGGCCACACCATCGAGTCGCGGCTCACGATGAAGTCGACCACCACCGGCCGATCGTTGGTCGCGTTCGCGAGCTTGATCGCCGCATCAACCTCTTCCTTCTTGGTGACCCGGATGCCGAGCGCGCCATACGCGTCCGCCATCTTCACGAAGTCGGGAATCATCACGGTGTCGTGACCGGTGTTGAGGTCGGTGAACGAGTGCCGCCCGTCGTAGAACAGGGTCTGCCACTGCCGCACCATGCCGAGCGAGGAGTTGTTGATGATGGCGACCTTGATCGGGATGTTGTTGATCGTGCAGGTGGCCAGCTCCTGGTTGGTCATCTGGAAGCAGCCGTCGCCGTCGATCGCCCACACCGTGCGCTCCGGCTCGGCGACCTTGGCGCCCATCGCGGCCGGAACGCCGTAGCCCATCGTGCCGGCGCCGCCCGAGTTGAGCCACGAGTTGGGGCGCTCGTACTTGATGAACTGCGCCGCCCACATCTGGTGCTGGCCCACCCCGCTCGCGTAGATCGCCTCGGGGCCGGTGAGCTGGCCGATGCGCTCGATGACGTACTGCGGAGACAGGAGGCCGTCGTCCGGCTCGTCGTAGCCGAGCGGGAACTGCTCGCGCAGCTTGTCGAGGCGCACCCACCACTCGGTGAGATCCGACACCGTGGTCTTCGTCGCTTGGGCGAAGGCTACGGTGAGGTCGGCGATGACGTCTTTGGCATCGCCGACGATGGGAACATCGGCCGTGCGGATCTTGGAGATCTCGGCCGGGTCGATGTCGACGTGGACCACCTTGGCGTCGGGGGCGAACTCGCTCGGCTTGCCCGTGACGCGGTCGTCAAAACGCGCGCCGAGGGAGATGAGGAGGTCGGATTCCTGGATGGCGAGCACCGCGGGAACCGTGCCGTGCATCCCGGGCATGCCGAGGTTGAGCTTGTTGGAGTCGGGGAACGCACCGCGCGCCATGAGGGTCGTCACGACCGGGGCGCCGACGAGTTCGGCGAGCTTGAGCAGCTCCGGGCTTGCCTTGGCGCGCACGACACCGCCGCCCACGTAGAAGACGGGGCGCTTGGCCTCGGCGAGCATTTGGGCCGCGGCCTGGATCTGCTTGCCGTGCGCCTTCGTGACGGGCCGGTAGCCCGGAAGGTCGACCTTGGGCGGCCAGATGAACGGCGCGGACAGCTGTTGCGCATCCTTCGTCACGTCGACCAGCACGGGGCCCGGTCGACCGGTAGTCGCGATGTGGTAGGCGGCCGCGATCGTCGCCGGCACGTCTTCCGGGCGCGTGACGAGGAACGAGTGCTTGGTGATCGGCATCGTGATTCCCACGATGTCGACCTCCTGGAACGCGTCGCTACCCATGAGGGTCGAGAACACCTGCCCGGTGATCGCGAGGAGCGGCACCGAGTCCATGTAGGCATCCGCGATCGCGGTGACGAGGTTGGTGGCCCCAGGGCCCGAGGTCGCGATCGCAACGCCGATCTTGCCGGTCGCCGACGCGTAGCCCTCTGCCGCGTGGCCGGCGCCCTGTTCGTGGCGCACGAGGATGTGGCGGATCGCCGTCGACGACATGAGTTCGTCGTAGAACGGCATGATCGCGCCGCCGGGCAGCCCGAAGACGTCCGTGATGCCGAGGTATTCGAGCGAGCGCAGGATTGCTCCGGACCCCGTGAGGATCTCGGGGGCGCTGCGCTTCTCAGCGGCACCGGGCGGCACGGCCTTGGCCGCGGTGGGCACGGGGATCGATTCCGTGGACATCAGATCTTCCTTGAGGTTTTCAGGCACGAATGGTGGGGCGCAAAGCTACCCGGTGACGGCGCCCTCCGCAGCGGAGTGCACGAGCTTCGAGTATTTTGCGAGAACGCCACGGGTATAGCGCGGAGGAAGCGGAGCCCAGCCAGAACGGCGAGCTGCAAGCTCTGTCAGCTCGACGAGTAGGTCGAGCGAGCGAGCTGCGATATCGACCCGTATTAGATCACCATCGCGCACGAAGGCAATGGGACCAGCGTCCACTGCTTCGGGTGCTATGTGGCCGATACACAGTCCGGTTGTGCCGCCTGAGAATCGCCCGTCCGTCAAGAGTAGTACATCCTTGCCGAGGCCAGCGCCCTTGATGGCGGCGGTGATTGCCAGCATCTCGCGCATCCCCGGTCCGCCCTTCGGCCCCTCGTAACGGATCACGACGATGTCGCCGGCGGCGATCGTGCCCTCGGTGAGCGCATCCATTGCCTCGCGCTCGCGTTCGAACACGCGGGCAGGGCCCTCGAACACCTTCGCGTCGAAGCCGGCCGTCTTCACGACCGCACCCTCGGGAGCAAGCGAGCCGCGCAGGATCGTGAGGCCGCCGGTGGCGTGGATGGGGTTGTCGAGGGTGCGCAGAACCTTGCCGTCGAGCGGGTCGGGGTCGAGTTCTGCGAGGTTCTCGGCCACGGTCTTGCCGGTCACGGTGAGCGCGTCGCCGTGGATCAGCCCGGCGTCGAGGAGGGCCTTCATGAGCACCGGGATTCCGCCCTGG
>DMKW01000199.1:0-593 GCA_003454135.1 Microbacteriaceae bacterium | reverse complement strand
TCGCCGATGCGGTTGAAGTCGTCGAGGGTGAGGTCGACCTCTGCCTCGTGCGCGATCGCGAGCAGGTGCAGCACGACGTTCGTCGACCCGCCGAGCGCCATCGCCACGGCGATCGCGTTCTCGAACGCGTGTTTGGTGAGGATGTCGCGGGTCGTTATCCCGAGCTTCAGCAGGTTTACGACGGCCTCGCCGCTCTTGTGCGCGAAGTAGTCGCGCCGACGGTCCGCCGCGGCCGGACTCGTGGAGCCCGGCAGGGCCATCCCGAGGGCCTCGGCGACGCTCGCCATGGTGTTGGCGGTGTACATGCCGCCGCAGGCACCCTCGCCCGGGGCGAACGCGCACTCGATGCGCTTGGCATCCGCCTCGCTCATGCGGCCGGCGCGCACGGCACCGACGGCCTCGAACGAGTCGATGATGGTGATGTCTTTCTCGGTGCCGTCGCTGAGCTTGACCCAGCCGGGAGCGATCGAACCGGCGTAGAGGAACACCGAGGAGAGGTCGAGTCGCGCGGCTGCCATGAGCATGCCGGGCAGCGACTTGTCGCAACCGGCGAGCAGCACCGAGCCGTCGAGGCGCTCGGCCTGCATGACGAC
>DMKW01000197.1:14802-15527 GCA_003454135.1 Microbacteriaceae bacterium | reverse complement strand
ACTCGGTCGCAAGGTGCCGGAGGTCACCGCGATCTTCTGGGTGATCAAGATCGCAACCACCGGCATGGGCGAGACCACGTCCGACTATTTCGTGCGGCTCATCGACCCGGTGGTGGCCGTGGCGGGCGGCGCGGTCGCCCTTGCCATTGCCCTTCTGCTGCAGTTCGCGGTTCGGCGATACGTGCCCTGGATCTACTGGCTCGCGGTCGTGATGGTGAGCGTGTTCGGCACAATGGCCGCCGACGTGCTCCACATCGGGCTCGGGGTGGCATACCTGGTCTCCACCGGTTTCTTCGCGGCTGTGCTCGTCGTGATCTTCCTGCTCTGGTTTCGCCTGGAGCGCACCCTGTCGATCCACAGCATCGTCACGCGCCGCCGGGAACTCTTCTATTGGGCGACGGTGCTCACCACCTTCGCCCTGGGCACGGCGGCGGGCGACATGACGGCCACCACGCTTCACCTCGGCTATCTCGCTTCGGGCGTGCTCTTCGCAGTCGTGATCGCGGTTCCGGCCGTTGCGTTCTTCGTGCTTCGAGCGAACTCGGTGATCACGTTCTGGTTCGCCTACATCGTGACGCGACCACTCGGGGCCTCATTCGCCGACTGGATGGGACTGCCGCACTGGCGGGGTGGCCTCGGCTGGGGAACCGGACCGGTGAGCATCGGTCTCGGGCTGGTGATAGCGCTACTCGTGGGCTACCACACCGTTCGGCGGGACACGCTTC
>DMKW01000197.1:9656-14629 GCA_003454135.1 Microbacteriaceae bacterium | reverse complement strand
AGACGACGGCGACCATGGGGGCATGGCGTTGGTGGGTGGGGAATCATCGGTCCAGAGCGCCGCCTTCGCCGCGCTCCTGGTCGATTCGGGGCTGATTTCGGAGGATCAGTTGCGAATCGCTCGCGCCGCCAAGGCCAAGACAGGCCTGCGGATCGACGAAATCCTCATCAACCTGGGCATGGTGAAAGCCGACGCGCTGCTCAAAGTGATGGCGAGAGCGTGGAAGCTCGCCCCGATCGACCTCGACTCGACGCGCGTCGATTTCGACCTCGTGCGGCATTGGCCCGGCGAGCTGTACCTCGAGCAGAACTGGGTGCCGGTGCACGACCAGTCCAACGGGAGCGTGCTCGTCGCTACCGCGCGCGTTCCGGATGCCGAGCGAGCCTCCGCAATCGCGAACGTGCTCGAGAGCCCGGTCGAGTTCGTTGCCGCGACCTCCTGGGACATCCGCCGCACGGTGCTTCGCGGTTTCAGGGCGGAGATCGACGGCGACGCCTCGACCGATCGTTGGCGAACCAACCCATCGTTGTCGGCGCGAGTCGTGCTGTCGAAGGCGCAGGTGACGGGCGGAATCCTCGGCGGTCTGGCACTCCTCGCCCTCGCGATCGCGTGGCCGGCGGCGCTCGGGGCGGCGGTTGTCACGATCGCCGGTGCCGCATACGCGGGCACAACCACCTTCATGCTCGTCCTGGCCGTGCGCGGAGGCACCCGGCGCTCGGCCCCTCCGGTGGCGGCCCAACGCCAGCCGGATGAGGTTCTGCCTTTCTATACCGTTCTCGTCCCCGTCTTTCGGCAGGCGCACGCCGTGCCGGGCATGATCGCCAGTCTCTCGCGCCTCGACTACCCGGTCGACCGGCTCGAGGTGCTCGTCCTCGTGGAGGAGGAAGACCGGCTCACCCGCGACGCGATCGTGCGGGCGGAGGCCCCGGAGCGTTTTCGCATCGTGAGTGTTCCCGGAGGGGCGCCAGAGACCCGGCCGAGGGCCTGCAACGTCGGGCTCTTCGCCGCCCGCGGCGAATTCCTCGTCGTCTACGGGGCGGAACACGAGCCGGCCCCCGACCAGCTCAGGCGCGCCATCGACACGTTCGCCGGCGGTGCAGCCGACCTCGTGTGCGTTCAGGCGTCGGTCGACTACTCCAACGCCCAGCGGAACACGGTCACGCGCCTGATCGCGCTCGAGCAGTCGGCATGGGCGGAGAGGGTGCTTCCAGGGATCGAACGATCGAGGTTGGCAGTGCCGGCCGGAGGCACGTCCAACCACTTTCGCACGACCGCGCTCATCGAACTCGGCGGCTGGGACCCGTACAACGTCTCGGAGAGCGTCGACCTCGGCATCCGGGCGAGCGCCGTCGGCTATCGGGTCTCGCCGATGGATTCGATCACGGTCGAGCGCGCAGCCGCATCCGTGCCCGCCCTCATCCGGCAACGCAGCCGATGGCTCAAGGGCGATCTGCAGACGGCGTTCGTGCACGCGAGGCAACCGGTGGCCCTCATCCGACGAGTCGGCATCGCGAGGTTTCTCGGTACGGCGCTGCTGGTGGTGGCGAGCCCGGCGGTGTTCCTAGCGGTGATCCCGTTCTACCTCCTCATCGCGATCGCGCTGGCAGTGCCGGGTGATGTGGTCGCCACGGTGGTTCCGGCCTGGGCGCTTCAGGCCGGCATCGTGCTTTTTGTCGCGGGAACGATCGAAATGATCGTCACCGCGATCGGACCGGTGAAACAAAAGGTGCGCGGGGCGGCGACCCTCTGCCTGCTGCTGCCCGTCTATTGGATCCTGCACTCGGTCGCGGCCTACAAGGCTCTCGGGCAGCTCTTCACCCGCCCGCACTACTGGGAGAAGACGGATCGCGAGCCGGCTCCGGTGCTGCCTGCGACTGCCTGAGCGGGGGCTCGCTGCGCCGGGCGCGTACCTCTCCGACGCTACAGTTGTAGGCATCACCCTTGCGTCGTTAGGAGCACCCCCGTCGTGTCAGAATTGCCCGCCGGCCACGAGTCCACTCTCGAGTCGATCACCGCGGCGGAGACGACGACCGGGTTCGAACTCTTCCCCGAGCGCGCGGTCGTCGCGGTGCGCATCAACGGAGACCTGCGTGACATGGCCGCCGAAATCCGGGCGGGGGAGACCGCGGCTCCCGTGCTGATCTCATCGCCGGACGGCCTCAACATCCTGAGGCACTCGGCCGCGCACGTGGCAGCCCAGGCGCTGCAGTCGATCAACCCGGAGGCCAAGCTCGGCATCGGCCCGCCGATCACCGACGGTTTTTACTACGACTTCGACGTGGTGAACCCGCTCACCCCGGAGGATCTCAAGGCGGTCGATAAGGCGATGGAGCGCATCATCAAGGCCGGCCAGCGTTTCGTGCGCCGCGTCGTGACCGAGGATGAGGCGCGCGCCGAACTCGCGGACGAGCCGTACAAGCTCGAACTCATCGGGCTCAAGGGCGGTTCGACCTCATCGGGGCAGACCGACTCCGCAGTCGAGCTCGGGGCAGACAACGAGTCGGTCGAGGTCGGCGGCGCCGAGCTCACGATCTACGACAACGTCGACCCGCGCACCGGTGAGACCGTGTGGAAGGACCTCTGCCGCGGGCCGCATCTGCCCAACACCCGACTGATCGGCAACGGCTACGCGATCACCCGCAGCGCGGCTGCGTACTGGCGCGGGTCGGAGAAGAACAAGCAGCTGCAGCGCGTCTACGGCACCGCCTGGCCCACCAAGGACGAGCTGCGCGCCTATCAGGCGAGGCAGGAGGAGGCCGCCAAGCGCGACCACCGCAAGCTCGGCCAGGAACTGGACCTCTTCTCGTTCCCCGACGAGATCGGCTCCGGCCTCGCCGTCTTCCATCCCAAGGGCGGCATCATCCGTCGCGAGATGGAGGACTACTCGCGCATCCGCCACGAGCAGGAGGGATACGACTTCGTCTACACGCCGCACATCACGAAGTCGAACCTGTTCGAGACCTCTGGCCACCTCGGCTGGTACGCGGAAGCCATGTTCCCGCCGATGCACCTCGACGAGGCGCGCAATGAGGAAGGCGAGATCACCCGCCAGGGCGCCGACTACTACCTCAAGCCCATGAATTGCCCGTTCCACATCCTCGTCTACAAGTCCAGCGGGCGGTCCTATCGCGACCTTCCGCTCCGCTTCTTCGAGTTCGGCACCGTGTACCGCAACGAGAAGTCCGGCGTGATCCACGGGCTCACCCGCGTGCGCGGTCTCACCATGGACGACGCGCACATCTTCACCTCGCGCGAGAATATGAAGGCCGAGCTCACGAGCACCCTGCACTTCGTGCTGTCGCTGCTGCGCGACTACGGGCTGAGAGACTTCTACCTCGAGCTCTCCACGAAAGATCCCGACAAGTACGTCGGCGACGACGATGTGTGGGAGGAAGCCACCGCCACGCTCGCCGAGGTCGCCAGGGAGTCCGGTCTCGAGCTTGTGCCGGACCCGGGCGGGGCGGCCTTCTACGGGCCGAAGATCTCGGTTCAGGCCCGCGACGCGATCGGGCGCACCTGGCAGATGTCAACGGTGCAGCTCGACTTCAACCTCCCCGAGCGATTCGAACTCGAGTACACCGCGGCCGACGGCACGCGACAGCGGCCGGTGATGATCCACCGCGCCCTCTTCGGGTCGATCGAACGCTTCTTCGGTGTGCTCACCGAGCACTATGCCGGCGCCTTCCCGGTCTGGCTGTCTCCCGTGCAAGCGGTCGGCATCCCCGTCGCGGAGGAGTACGGAACGTATCTCGACGACGTGATCGCGCAGCTCAAGGCCGTCGGCGTGCGCGCCGAGGTCGATCATTCGAACGACCGGATGCCGAAGAAGATCCGCAACTGGACGAAGGCCAAGGTGCCATACCAGCTCATCGCCGGCGAAGAGGACCGCGCGGCAGGAGCCGTGAGCTTCCGCTTCCGCGACGGCAGCCAGGAGAACGGCGTGCCGATCGCCGACGCGATCGCGAGGATCACGAACGCCATCGCCGCGAAAGCGCAGGTGTGAGCGATCCGGGCGGCGCCGCCGCCGAGCCCGGCCGCGCCGATCGGGCCTACGGGGCTTCGAACGGCGACGAGGCCTACGGCACGTCGGAGTTCACGGGCATCGATATCGAATCGTCGAACGACTTTGCCGCGGTGCCGGATGCGTTCCAGAGGCTGTGGACCCCGCATCGCCTCGTCTACATCGAGAACGGCCAGCAACCCGAGAAGCACGAGTGCCCGTTCTGCATCGCGCCGTCGATGACGGACGAGAAGGCGCTCATCGTTGCGCGCGGCGAGCACTGCTACGCGCTGCTCAACCTCTTCCCGTACAACTCCGGCCACCTGCTCGTGTGCCCGTACCGCCACGTGGCGGCCTATAGCGACGCGACGGACGAGGAGGTGGCCGAGATGGCCACCCTCACGCAGACGGCCATGCGCGTGCTCACCGCCGTCTCCCATTGCGACGGCTTCAACATCGGCATGAACCAGGGCCGCATCGCGGGTGCCGGTATTGCCGATCACCTCCACCAGCACATCGTTCCGCGCTGGGCGCTCGATTCCAACTTCTTTCCGATCATCGCCGGCACGAAGGCGATCCCACGCCTGCTCGGCGAAGTGCGCGCCGACATCGCCGCCGGCTGGCCGGGGTCGGCGCCGCAATAGGTCCTCTCCGCTTCGCCCTAGAATAGGTAGGCCTCGCGAAGCACCGGGGCGTCAGAGAGGCGACAAGTGACCGACAGCATATCCACCGAAACCTTGGGTTCGAGCCGCGTGAAGCGTGGGCTTGCCGAGATGTTGAAGGGTGGTGTCATCATGGATGTTGTGACCGCCGAGCAGGCGAGGATCGCGGAGGATGCCGGGGCCGTGGCTGTGATGGCGTTGGAGCGGGTACCGGCCGATATTCGTTCGCAGGGTGGCGTGGCGAGGATGAGCGACCCGGATTTGATCGAGTCGATCATCGCCGAGGTGTCCATTCCGGTGATGGCGAAGGC
>DMKW01000197.1:1341-9495 GCA_003454135.1 Microbacteriaceae bacterium | reverse complement strand
CATCGACGAGTCCGAGGTGCTGTCCCCCGCTGATTACGTCAACCACATCGACAAGTGGCCGTTCACGGTTCCGTTCGTGTGCGGGGCGACGAATCTGGGTGAGGCCCTGCGCCGCATCAACGAGGGTGCGGCGATGATCCGCTCGAAGGGCGAGGCCGGCACCGGTGACGTTTCGGAGGCGACCAAGCACATCCGTACCATCCGGTCGGAGATCGCGGTGCTCGCGGCGACGAGTCATGACGAGTTGTATGTTGCGGCGAAGGAGTTGCAGGCGCCGTACGAGTTGGTGCTCGAGGTCGCGCGTACGGGCCGGCTTCCGGTGGTGTTGTTCACGGCGGGTGGGGTTGCGACTCCGGCGGATGCCGCGTTGATGATGCAGCTGGGTGCCGATGGGGTGTTTGTCGGTTCCGGTATTTTCAAGTCGGGGGATCCGGCCAGGCGGGCTGCGGCGATCGTGAAGGCGACGACGTTCTTCGATGATCCGGCGGTGATCGCGGAGACGTCTCGCGGGTTGGGGGAGGCGATGGTCGGGATCAACGTGTCCGACCTGCCGGCACCGCACCGCCTCGCCGAACGTGGCTGGTAGGCCGGTCACTGCTGCTCTCGAAGGGGCTGTCCTTGTGAGCGCCCCGATCGTGGGCGTGCTCGCCCTCCAGGGCGATTTTCGCGAACACATTGCCGTGCTCCGCTCCCTCGGGGCGGATGCCCGACCGATTCGTCGACCGGAGGAGCTTGCCGAGGTCGCCGGCCTGGTGATTCCCGGCGGAGAGTCGAGCGTCATGGACAAGCTCGCGCGGGCCTTCGGGCTCGCCGAGCCGTTGAAGGCCGCCGTCGCGTGCGGCCTGCCCGTCTACGGCACGTGCGCCGGCCTCATCCTGCTGGCCGATCGGCTCCTCGACGGCATCAACGGCCAGCAGACCTTCGGCGGGTTCGACATCGCGGTGCGTCGCAACGCCTTCGGCTCGCAACTCGACTCGTTCGAGACAGACCTCGACATCCCAGAACTCGGCGAACAGCCACTGCACGCGGTGTTCATCCGCGCGCCAGTGATCGAGGATTGCGGGCCGGGCGTGACCCCCCTCGCCACCCTGCCAGACGGACGGGTCGTCGCGGCGCGGCAGGGCAACCTCCTCGGAACGTCGTTCCACCCGGAGATGACCGGCGACACCCGGTTCCACGAGCTGTTCCTACGGATGGTCGAGAGCGCGTAACGTCGTGCGCCGGCACGGCTCGACCGCGGCTCGGGTGGCACTGGCTAGAATGTTCAGCATGTCAGGCCACTCCAAATGGGCAACCACCAAGCACCAGAAGGCGATTAAAGACTCTCGCCGTGCCAAGTCGTTCGCCAAACTCATCAAGAACATCGAAGTCGCGGCCAAGCTCGGGGGTGCCGATCTTTCCGGAAACCCGACCCTCGTCGACGCGATCCAGAAGGCGAAGAAGACCTCTGTTCCGAACTCGAACATCGATTCCGCGGTCAAACGCGGATCCGGGCAGCTCGGCGAGGCCGTCGACTACCAGACGATCATGTACGAGGGATACGCGGCGGGCGGCGTTGCCCTCCTCATCGAATGCCTCACCGACAACCGCAACCGCGCAGCCGCCAACGTGCGCACCATCATGACCCGCAACGGCGGCACGATGGGCGACCCGGGCAGCGTCGCGTACAACTTCAGCCGCAAGGGTGTGATCTCGGTCACCAAGACCGACTCGCTCGCGGAGGACGACGTGCTCGCCGCCGTGCTCGACGCCGGAGCCGAAGAGGTCAACGACCGCGGCGCCGGCTTCGAGATCGTCACCGAGCCGCACGACCTTGTCGCCGCGCGCACCGCACTGCAGGACGCTGGGATCGACTACGACTCGGCCGACGTCGAGTTCGTGCCCGGCCTCACCATCGCGGTGGACGCCGAAACCGCGCGCAAGGTGTTCCGGCTCATCGACGCCCTCGACGATGATGATGACGTGCAAAACGTGTACGGCAACTTCGAGGTGCCGGCCGACGTGCAGGCCGCGCTCGACGAAGACGAGTAAGCGACCATTGGCCAGCCTCAGGGTGCTCGGTATCGACCCTGGGCTGACCCGCTGCGGAGTCGGCATCGTTGATGTCACCGCGACGCGGAAGGCGACCCTCGTGGAGGTGGCGGTGATCCGCACCCCCGCGGACATGCCGCTCGAACAGCGGTTGCTTCACCTCGGCGACGAGATCGAGCGCCTGCTCGACGAGCACCGCCCGGATGCAGTGGCCCTCGAGCGGGTCTTCGCCCAGCACAACCTCAGGACGGTCATGGGCACGGCGCAGATCAGCGGCGTGGTGCTCCATCAGGCTGCAAAGCGAGGCCTTGTCGTGGGGCTGCACACACCGTCCGAGGTGAAGGCCGCGATCAGCGGATACGGGGCGGCCGACAAGAAGCAGGTCGCGACGATGGTCGCGCGGGTTCTCGGCCTCGCCGAGCTGCCGACGCCGGCCGACGCCTCGGACGCGCTCGCGATCGCCATCTGCCATGCCTGGAAGCGCGGCGCGGCGGTCGCCGGGCCATCCGGTGCGCTCACTCCGGCACAAGGGGCATGGCTCGCCGCGGAGAGAAGCGCAGGGAAGTCGGCCCCCAAACGTAGGCTGGCTCCATGATCTCTTCTGTTCGCGGCATCGTGCTCGCGGTGGCCGGAACGACGGCGGTAATCGAGGTCGGGGGAGTCGGGCTCAGCGTGAGCCTGACGCCGCAGCACGCCCTGTCGCTGCGCGTAGGCTCCGAGGCTACGGTGCGCACGGCCCTCATCGTGCGCGAAGACGACCTCTCGCTCTTCGGATTCGTCGACCGGGACGAGCTCGCCGTATTCGACCTCCTGCGCGGCGTCACCGGCGTCGGTCCGAAGTCGGCCATGGGCGTGCTCGCCGCCATGAGCCCCGCCCAGATCGCCTCGGCCGTGGCCACCGAAGACGACGCGGCGTTCCGCAAGGTCTCCGGCATCGGGCCCAAGACGGCCAAGCTCATCGTCGTCTCCCTCGCGGGCAAGATGCAGGTCGTCGCGAACTCCCCGGCGAAGGCACCGATCGTGCGCGCGACGGTGAGTGACAACGTGCTCGTGGCGCTCGTCGGCCTCGGCTGGTCGGAACGGGTGGCTGCCCAGGCGGTGGATGAGGCGCTCGCGAGCGCCTCCGACGACGAAACGGCCACGGTACCGGCCCTGTTGCGCCTGGCCCTCACGCAGCTCGGCCCGCAGCAACAGCTGAGCTCGTCGTCCCGCGGATCGAGCGTCCAGTGACCGATTCTGAAGACCTCTCGGTCACAATCGTGCGGCCGACGCCAGAGTCGGATGCCGAACTCGCGTTCGAGGGAGCGTTGCGCCCCAAGACGCTCGCCGAGTTCGTCGGGCAGGCGAAGGTGCGTGCGCAACTGCAGCTGCTGCTGCAGGCGGCGATGCTGCAGAACCGCACCCCGGACCACATCCTGCTCGCTGGCCCGCCCGGACTCGGCAAGACGACGCTCGCGATGATCGTCGCGCAGGAGAGCGGACGCCCGCTGCGCATGTCGAGCGGCCCGGCCATCCAGCATGCCGGCGACCTCGCCGCGGTGCTGTCGTCGCTCGTGCCGGGCGAGATCCTTTTCATCGACGAGATCCACCGCATGGCGCGCTCCGCGGAGGAGATGCTCTACCTCGCGATGGAAGACTTCCGCATCGACATCATGGTGGGCAAAGGCGCCGGGGCGACATCCATTCCCCTCGATCTCGCCCCCTTCACCCTCGTGGGCGCGACCACCCGCTCGGGCCTGCTGCCGAATCCCTTGCGCGACCGCTTCGGCTTCACGGCGCACCTCGAGTTCTACGCGGAGTCCGAGCTCGAACAGGTGCTCGTGCGCGCAGCGGCCCTGCTCGACCTTCCGATCGACCGGGCGGCCCTCGCCGAGATCGCCGGACGCTGCCGGGGCACGCCGAGAATCGCCAACCGCCTGCTGCGCCGGGTGCGCGACTACTCGCTCGTGCACGACGCACGGGGACTCGAGGCCGTGCATGCGGCCCTGCGCCTCTACGACGTGGACGAGCTCGGCCTCGACCGGCTCGACCGCGCCGTGATGGACATCATCCTCACCCGCTTCGACGGCGGCCCGGTCGGCCTTAACACGCTCGCGGTCTCGGTGGGCGAAGAAGCTGAGACGATCGAATCGGTCGTCGAGCCGTTTCTCGTGCGAATCGGGCTGCTCACGCGCACACCGCGCGGTCGCGTCGCTACGCGTGCCGCGTGGAAGCACTTCGGACTCTCGAGCGTCAACGTCGGCCTCTTCGGGGATGACCTATAATTCAAGCTGGTCCTCAGCACGCAGGGTTAGACTCCCCGTGTTTCCCCCCAAACGCTCGGAAGGTACTACACCCATGGATTACACCCTCATTCTCATTGCAGTGGCACTGGCGGTGTTCGTGTTCTTCCAGTTCCGCACGTCGCGCAAGCGCGCAAAGGAGACTGCAGAGCGCCAGGCCGCGATCGGCGTGGGCGTCGAGATCATGACGAACTACGGCCTGTACGGCACGATCCTCTCGATCGACGAGGACACCAACGTCGCCCTCATCGAGACGACCCCCGGAACGGTGATCAAGATCCACCGCCAGACGATCCTCAAGGTCGCCGACTACGCGAAGCCGGAGGAGACGGACTCGGAAGCCATTGCCGAGGACGAGCCAGCCGAAATCCAGCTCAACCAGGACAACGCGATCCCCGCTGGCGACCCCCAGTTCGGCGAGCGTGCCGAGCCAGAGGTGAAGAAGCCGGCGCGCAAGCCGACAAAAGAGGCCGGCGAGTAACCACTAACCTGATATGTGCTCGCGTGCGACCTGCGCGCGGAGCCTGAAGTGTGTCGGTGGCCGAGTTCCGCAGCGCACGCGTAGAAAGCTGAGTTACCTGTGGCAAGATCGACCCCGGTCAAGAAGGCTCTGCGGTCACTGACCTGGCTTCTCGTGATCATTGCGGGCCTGACCGCGATCAATGCCGGCGCGGTGCTTTGGAACCATGCATCGTGGGCGCCGAAGCTCGCGCTCGACCTCGAGGGCGGCACGCAAATCATCCTCTCGCCGCAGGTGGCGAACGGCGCCGCGGCCCCGTCGAGCCAGCAGCTCGACCAGGCCGTGGCGATCATCCGCCAGCGAATCGACGCGAGCGGGGTCTCCGAGGCGGAGATCAACACGCAGGGCAGCCAGAACGTGGTCGTCTCGATCCCCGGCATTCCCGACCAGGCAACGATCGACCGCATCGAGTCGTCGGCCAAGCTCGAGTTCCGTCCGGTGCTCGTGTCGGGGGCCGCGCCGACAAGCGCGGTCGGCACGCCGACCGCAACTCCGAGCCCGAGCGCTTCCGGCTCAGCGCCGCTGCAGTCGACGCCGAGCACAAGCCCGACCAATGCGAGCGACGAGGCGTGGGTGACCCCGGCGCTGCAGAAGCAGTTCACCGACTTCACCTGTGACAAGGTGGATGCCGTCGGCGCGAACGTCGCCGATCCCAAGAAGCCGCTCATCACGTGTGACGACTCGTCGGCGTACAAGTACATCCTCGGGCCGGTCGAAGTCGCCGGCGAGACGATCAGCGATGCGACGAACGGTCTCGTCACCAACTCGCAGGGCGCCAGCACCGGGCAGTGGGCGGTCAATATCGTCTTCAATGCCACGGGCACCAAGGAGTTCGCCGCCGTAACGACGAGGCTCAATGCGCTCACCGGCGTGCGGAACCAGTTCGCGATCGTGCTCGACGGCCGCATCATTTCTGCCCCGACGACGAACGCCGTGATCACCGACGGCAAGCCGCAGATCACGGGATCGTTCACACAGGCCAGCTCCAAGACACTCGCCGACCAGCTCAAGTTCGGCGCGCTGCCGATCGGCTTCAAGGTCGAGAGCAAGGACATAATCTCGGCCACGCTCGGTTCGAGCCAGCTGCAGAGCGGCCTCCTCGCCGGACTTATCGGCCTCACGCTCGTCGTGCTCTACTCGCTGCTGCAATACCGCACGCTCGGGTTCCTCACGGTCGCGTCGCTCGTTGTCGCCGCGACGATCACCTACCTCATCGTGGTGCTGCTCTCGTGGCGGGAAGGCTACCGACTCTCGCTCGCCGGCGTCGCGGGCCTCATCGTGGCCATCGGTATCACCGCTGACTCGTTCATCGTGTACTTCGAGCGAATCCGGGATGAGCTGAGAGACGGAAGACCGCTCGAATCGGCGGCCGAGGCTGGCTGGAAGCGCGCCATCCGCACGATCGTGGCATCCGACGCCGTCAACTTCCTTGCCGCCGCCATCCTCTTCATCGTCGCAGTAGGCAATGTCAAGGGCTTTGCGCTCACGCTCGGGCTCACGACGATCGTCGACCTCGTGGTCGTGGCGCTCTTCACGCACCCGATGCTGCAGATCATCGCTCGACGTCCGTTCTTCGCCGAGGGCCACCGCTTCAGCGGACTCGACCCGAAGGCGCTCGGAGCCGTCTATCGCGGTCGAGCGAGCTTCCGCGATCCGGTGAACGTGTCGGCGGGCAAGAAGGCCTCCGTGAGCCGTGAAGCGCAGAGGCGCCAGACGATCGCCGAGCGCAAGGCGACCGAACTCGCAGCACAGGGCACGTCCAAGTCGACCACGAGCACCAAGGGGAAGGATTCCTGATGGCCAGCTTCTCCCAGTTCGGAAATGACCTCTACACGGGCAAGCGCTCGTACGACATCGTCGGCCGCCGCAAGGTCTGGTACGGCGTCGCCGCCGTGCTGATCCTCGCTGCCATCGTCGTCCCGATCCTTCGCGGCGGCTTCATCTTCGGAATCGAGTTCCGCGGCGGATCCCAGTTCCAGGTCTCCAACACCACGAACCTGAGCCAGCCGTTCGCAGGCAACACGGTGACGAAGGTCGTACCCAACTCCAACCCGCGCGTGTCGATCGTCGGTGGGGATTCCGTGCGAATCCAGACCGACCAGCTGTCTGACACCGAGAGCGTGAAGATCCAGGAGGCGCTCGCCACGGCCTACGACGTGCCTGTGAAGAGCGTCACGGCGTCGTTCATCGGAGCGACCTGGGGGCAGGACATCACCCGGCAGGCCCTGACCGGTCTTGTGATCTTCGTCGTGCTCGCGGCGATCGTCATGGCGCTCTACTTCCGAACCTGGAAGATGTCGCTCGCCGCTCTCGTTGCCCTGTTGCACGACCTCATCATCACCGCCGGCTTCTACGGGGTCTTCGGAATCGAGGTCACGCCGGCCGCGGTGATCGGGTTCCTGACGATCCTCGGCTACTCGCTGTACGACACCGTCGTGGTGTTCGACAAGATCCGGGAGAACACGAGCGAAGACGGCGCCGAGTCGCGCCGCACCTTCGGCGAATCGGTTAACCTCGCCGTGAACCAGACTCTCGTGCGCTCGATCAACACGTCCGTCGTGGCGATCCTGCCGGTCGGTGCGATCCTGTTCATCGGCGCGCTCGTGCTCGGGGCGGGAACGCTCCGGGACATCTCGCTCGCCCTCTTCGTCGGAATCATCGCCGGCACATACTCGACGATCTTCATCGCCGCGCCGCTCTATGCGCACTTGCGCGGCGGCGAAGACGCGATCAAGAAGCGCGACAAGCGCACCACGGCCGTTCGTCAGGCGAGCCTCACAAACTAGTACAAGGCAGGAGAAGAACATGAAGCAGTTCAGCGAAGTCAGTGCCGAGGAGGCCATTTCGCTCACGCAAGACGGAACATGGCTACTCGACGTCCGCGAGCAGGACGAGTGGGACCGCGGGCACGCGCCGCTCGCCCGCCTCGTGCCGATGTCGAAGCTTCCCGAGGGACTCGAAGACGTGCCGATGGACCAGCGCGTGCTCGTCGTGTGCCACGCCGGTCCGCGTTCGTTGCGCGTCACCAACGCGCTGCTCGACGCCGGGTTCGAGGCAGTGAATGTCTCGGGCGGCATGCTCGCCTGGACGAATGCCGGCGGAGAGATCGTCTCCGACGGCCCCGACGCCCCTCGCGTCGGCTGAGCCACTCACCGATGCGATCCGCCGTAGCGCCCTCAGCGAACCGGGCTTTCCGGCGCAACTCGCGGTGATAGTTTGGCATCGGGAGGAGGTGCGATGACGGAAACGACGACGCCCAGTTCCCTCCCGCCAGCCGCCGGAATGCCGTCGGTGGGCTCATCCGGCTCACCGTCGCTCCGG
>DMKW01000197.1:934-1089 GCA_003454135.1 Microbacteriaceae bacterium | reverse complement strand
TACATCACCCACCCGGTGGCCGTGGCCCAGATTCTGGCCGACCTCGGCATCGGGCCGAAGACCCTCGCCGCGGCGCTCCTCCACGACACCGTGGAGGACACCGACTACACCCTCGACATGCTGCGCCACGATTTCGGCGACGAGATTGCCATGCT
>DMKW01000197.1:431-745 GCA_003454135.1 Microbacteriaceae bacterium | reverse complement strand
ATCCGCGTGCTCGTGATCAAGCTCGCCGACCGCCTGCACAACGCGCGCACGTGGGGCTTCGTGCCCACGGAGTCGGCCACGAGGAAGGCGCAGGAGACCCTCGAGATCTACGCGCCCCTCGCGCACCGCCTCGGCATCCAGACCATCAAGTGGGAGCTCGAAGACCTCTCGTTCGCCGTGCTCTATCCGAAGATGTATGTCGAGATCGAGAACATGGTCAAGCAGCGCACTCCCCAGCGCGAGGAGTTCGTGCAGCAGGTGATCGACGCGGTCAACGACGACCTCAAGGCATCCAAGATCAAGGGCAAGGTCGT
>DMKW01000197.1:0-230 GCA_003454135.1 Microbacteriaceae bacterium | reverse complement strand
GTGCTCGTCGGTTCGGTGCGAGACTGTTACGCGGTGCTCGGGTCGATCCATGCGCGCTGGAATCCGATCCCCGGCCGCTTCAAGGACTACATCGCCACCCCCAAGTTCAATCTCTACCAGTCGCTGCACACGACCGTCATCGGCCCGAAGGGCCGCGCGGTGGAGATCCAGATCCGCACGGACGAGATGCACCAACGCGCCGAGTTCGGCGTCGCGGCGCACTGGAAGTA
>DMKW01000203.1:3590-4709 GCA_003454135.1 Microbacteriaceae bacterium | reverse complement strand
GACTCGGTGAGGGTGCCGAGGTCGCCCCCCGAACCCTTCACCCACAGCAGCTCGACCGGCTCGCCCGTGACCGGGTCGGTCTCAAAACCCTTCGCCGAGGTGTTGCCCCCCGCGTAGTTCGTGACGCGCGGGTCTGAGCCGAGCCGGTTCGAGCGGGCGATGAGCTCCGCTGCGGCCGGGTTTACTGCGGCGGGGCCGGCTGGGTTGACTGGCATTGGTACTCCCTCAGGCAGCGCGCCGCCTTGATCTGTGTGGTGTTCGGTTGTCGGTGAGGTGGACGATCGCGGGACGCGAAGTCACCAGATGGTGTAGCCGCCGTCGATCACGAGGATCGATCCGGTCATGAACGCCGAGGCCTCGCTCGCGAGAAAGACCACGGATGGGGCGATCTCGTCGGGCTGGGCGAACCGCTTCTGCGGGGCATCCTGCACCCAGTAGCGGAGGTAGTCCTCGCGATCCACCGGCGTCATTTCGGTCTCGACGTAACCGGGGGCGACGGCGTTGACGCGGATGTTCCGCGGCGCCCACTCCTGCGCGAGCGACTTGGTGAGATGGTGCACCGCTGCCTTCGACGCGTTGTAGGCCGGCTGGTTCTGCGGGCGGTTGACGATGAAGCCGGACATCGATCCGATGTTCACGATGGAACCACCGTTGGTCATGTGGCGCGCGGCCGCGACGCTGCTCTTGAACACCGCCTTCACGTTGAGGTCGAACACCGTATCCCACTCGGAATCCGGCACCTCGTCGGCGTCGCGATGGAAGCAGGCGCCCGCGTTGTTGACGAGGATGTCCAGGCCCCCGAGTGCTTCCGCCGCCGAGTCAATCGCCCGGTGCAGTTCCGTATCCGACGTCAGGTCGGCCTGGATCGCGGTCACGTGAATACCGGCCGCTTCGAAGTCCTTCAGGGCCCGGGCGTTCACCGAGGCATCGCGGGCGATGAGCGCGACATCGGCTCCCGCCTCGGCGATGGCCCGCACGAACGACTTGCCGAGGCCTCGGTTGCCCCCCGTGACGACGGCCTTCCGCCCGGTGAGTGAAAACAGATCGAGCACGGTCATGGCGACTCCTTCGGTTGTTTCCGGTAGTCGACCATCATGCTCCCCACCCGGCCTGGGTTCC
>DMKW01000203.1:3244-3455 GCA_003454135.1 Microbacteriaceae bacterium | reverse complement strand
GCGAGTCCGCGGGACTCGCGCCAGGCGGCGAGGTCGGGGCGCACGTCGGTGTAGAAGGCGTCCATGAGGATTCCGTTGGCACCGAGCACGTCGCCGGCATCCTGTGCCGCCTTCAGGGCGACGCCGTCGACGAGAAGCGCGCGCGCCGTCATCTCCTGCACGTTGAGCACGGACCGGATCTGGCCGGGGATCTTGTCTTCGACGTTGTGGC
>DMKW01000203.1:1354-3025 GCA_003454135.1 Microbacteriaceae bacterium | reverse complement strand
CTGGTCGAGCATGAACGCGACGCCGGAATCCGGCCCGAAACCCCCGCCGCGGATGACCTCGTAGAGGATGCGGAACAGTTGGAACGGGTCGGCGGCGCCGACGATGAGGTCGTCGTCGGCGTAGAAGCGCGAGTTGAAGTCGAACGAGCCGAGTTTTCCCAGCCGCAGCAGCTGCGCCACGATGAACTCGATGTTCGTGCCGGGGGCGTGGTGGCCGGTGTCGAGGCACACGAGCGCGCGGTCCCCGAGCGCCGAGACCTGGGCGTAGGAGGTGCCCCAGTCGGGAACGTCGGTGTGGTAGAACGCCGGCTCGAAGAACTTGTACTCGAGCACGAGCCGCTGCTCCGACCCGAGGCGGGCGTAGATCGCGGCGAGCGAGTCGGCGAGGCGGTCCTGCCGGCCGCGGATGTCGCCCTGGCCCGGATAGTTGGTGCCGTCCGCGAGCCAGATCTTCAGATCCCGCGACCCGGTCGCGTGCATGATGTCGATGCACTCGAAGTGGTGGTCGATGGCCTTCTGCCGAATCGCCGGATCGACGTGGGTGAGGCTGCCGAACTTGTAGTCGTCGTCTTGGAAGGTGTTGCTGTTGATCGTGCCGAGTGCGAGGCCGAGGTCGCCCGCGAACGCGCCGAGCGCCGCGTAGTCGTCGACCCTATCCCACGGGATGTGCAGGGCGACCGTTGGCGACAGGCCCGTGTACTTGTGCACCTGCGCGGCATCCGCGATCTTCTCCTGCGGAGTACGCGGGGTGCCCGGCGTGCCGAACACCTTGAACCGGGTGCCCGAGTTGCCGAACGCCCACGAGGGGAGCTCGATGGCCTGCAGTGCGAGCAGAGGCGCGATCGAAGCGACGGTGGTCATGAGGTTGTCCTGTTCCCTGTGGCAGTGTTGAGCTGGTCGTCGAGGTTGAATACTTCGTAAAGTCGGTCGAAGCCCTGGTCGGGGCGGCCGCCTTCAAGGTCATCGAAGAAGGCGCCCATGTCGCGCTCCCAGTCGGCAGCGACCGCGGACGTCTCGAGATAGGCCTGGCTCGCGGTCAGGTCGTCGGTCTCGAAATAGCCGATCAACAGGCCGTCCGACCGCAGGAAGAGGGAGTAGTTGTGCCGACCGGATGCCGCGATCTCGAGCAGCATTTCCGGCCAAACGTGAGCGTGGCGCTCTCGGTATTCCTCGAGGCGTTCGGGTTTCACCTTGAGCTGAAAACAGATGCGATCCATCAAACCCTCCTCGAGCCGAATGGTGGTGCTGACAAATGGTGATGGGGCCGGGGCCGACAGATCTCTCTGCCGGCCCCGGCAGCCGTTGGGTTGGTGCCTAGAAGTTGAACTTTGCGATGTTGCTCTTGTCGAACGTGTACGGGTCACCGAGCAGAACGGTGCCTTTCGCGCCGACCTTGAAAGTGCCGAGCTTGCCAGCCTTGAAGCTGTCGCCCTCCTTGCCGGTAATGGTGCCGTCGATCAGGGCCTTCGCCGCGTAGGAGGCGAGGTAGCCGAGGTCGGCCGGGTTCCACAGCGCGAACGCGGTGACGGTTCCGTCGTTCACGTAGTCGCGCATCTGGTTCGGCGTGCCGAGACCGGTCAGCGCGACCTTCCCCTTGAAGGCCGAGGTGGACAGGTAGCGGGCCGCGGCAGCGATACCGACCGCGGTGGGCGAAATGATGCCCTTCAAGTT
>DMKW01000203.1:0-1169 GCA_003454135.1 Microbacteriaceae bacterium | reverse complement strand
GGGCGACTATCTCTCCGGAGCGCACGCTGAGGCTCACGTTGCTGAAGACGCCGGCCGATGAGATGTTGTCCACTTCGAGCAGCACCTCGCCGATCTCCGCTGGCTTCTTGGGGAAGAGTTCGGTAATGTCGCGACCCACCATGCGGCGCACGATCTCGTCTTCGGTGACGTCCTTTATCGAGTCGGTGGAGATGTACTGGCCGTCCCTCATGACCGTGATGGTGTCGCTGAGCGCGAAGACTTCGTCGAAACGGTGGGAGATGAAGACGATTCCGCGGCCCTCGTCGCGGAGGCTGCGAGCGACGGCGAAGAGCCGTTCCACTTCGACGCCGCTCAGCGCGGCCGTCGGCTCGTCCATGATGAGCACTCGCGCGTCCAGGGAGATCGCCTTCGCGATCTCGATGATCTGCTGGTCGGCGATCGAGAGACCCTCGGCTGGCCGGTCGAGATCCATGTGCACGGCGAGACGCTGGAAGATCTGCGAGGCCTCCGCGTGCATCGCCCTTCGGTCAATGCAGCCAAGCCGGTCCTTCGGCTGGCGGCCCATAAAGATGTTCTCGGTCACCGACAGGTCGGGGAAGAGGGTGGGCTCCTGGTAGATCACCGCGATGCCGGCGGCCTTGGCCTGGGCTGTCGTCGTGAAGTCGACGAGTTCGCCGCGGAGGAAGAATTCACCGCGATCGCGTTGATAGAGGCCGGCAATGATCTTGACGAGTGTCGACTTGCCCGCGCCGTTCTCGCCGACGAGGGCATGGATCGAGTTCATCTCGACGCGGAGGTTCGCGGAGGCGAGGGCGATCACGGCCCCGAAGGACTTGGCCACATCCCGTAGCTCGAGAGCGGCAGGAGCGGGGTTGCTCGTATCCATCGTCAAGACGGTGCTCCTCCTCATTGAGGTTTTTGAATCGTTTAAATAGATGGGGACTTCTGAACTATAGATCTCCCCGATCGCGCTCGTCAACCTCCTGATTGAATCGTTCCAAATTGAGGCATCTATTCAGGATAGACCTGGCCGACGCCGAGAGGTTAGTCGCGTGCGGCGAAGAGCGGGTAGTGAGCGTAACGTTGTGGCTCTCTTCGGGCGCGGTCAAGGTAAGTTGAGCGCGCCAAGCGCTGAACCCGTCGGCCTTCCCCGCGACGTGGCACTATTGAACGATTCAATGGCGGCA
>DMKW01000088.1:2647-5055 GCA_003454135.1 Microbacteriaceae bacterium | reverse complement strand
CCGACGAAGGTGAGAATCGGATGCCGGTCCTCGGGCGGAGTCGCGAGCGTCGACATCTCGCGGATGCCCGTCACCGCCATCTCGAGGGTGCGCGGGATCGGGGTCGCACTCATCGCGAGAATGTCGACGTTGGTCTTGAGCTTCTTCAGGGCATCCTTGTGCTCCACACCGAAACGCTGCTCCTCGTCGATGATCACGAGCCCGAGGTCCTTGAAATGAATGTTGGGGCTCAGCAGGCGGTGCGTACCGATGACGACGTCGATCGTGCCATCCGCCATGCCCTCGATGATCTCTTTCGACTCCTTCTCGGACTGGAACCGGCTGAGGGCGCGAAGGTGCACGGGGAAGCCGGCGAACCGCTCGGCAAAGGTCTCCGTGTGCTGCTTCACGAGCAGCGTCGTCGGCACGAGCATCACCACTTGCTTGCCGTCTTGCACCGCCTTGAACGCGGCGCGCACCGCGATCTCGGTCTTGCCGTAGCCGACATCGCCCGAGATGAGGCGGTCCATGGGGATGGGCCGCTCCATGTCGGCCTTCACCTCGTCGATCGTGGTGAGCTGGTCGGGCGTCTCCGCGAACGGGAACGCCTCCTCGAGCTCGCGCTGCCAGGGGGTGTCCGGGGGGAAGGAGTGCCCGCGGCTCGCCATGCGCGCCGAATAGAGCTTCACGAGCTCAACGGCGATGTCGCGCACGGCCTTGCGCGCCTTACCCTTCTGGGCCGCCCACTCGCTGCCGCCCATCTTGCTGAGCGCCGGTGCCTCGCCCCCGACGTAGCGCGTGAGCAGGTCGAGCTGGTCGGTGGGCACGTAGAGCTTGTCCGGCGGGTAGCCGCGCTTCGACGGCGCGTACTCGACGAGCAGGTATTCGCGCGAATTCTTGACCGGGTTGCGGCCGCCGGTGCTCACCTCGCGCTGCACGAGTTCCACGAACTTGCCGATGCCGTGGGTTTCGTGCACGACGAAGTCGCCGGACTTGAGCTGCAGCGGGTCGACGACGTTCTTGCGCCGAACGCCGAGCTTCTTCACCTGGCGCGCGTCGTAGCCGGCTGCGCGGCCGTAGAACTCGCTCTCGCTCAGCAGGGCGAACCTGATCTCCGGCAGTTCGAAGCCGTTTTCGACGGACGCCTTGAGCAGGTACGCGACGCCCGTCTCGGTCTCGGCCGGCAACGAGTCCACCACGCGGGCGGCGAACCCGTGCTCGCCGAGCACCTCGGCCGCGCGCTCGACCATCCCGGTGCCCTGCGCGACGACGGCGACGGTCCAGCCCTCTGCCAACCGCTCGCCCACGTAGGCGATCGCGCCGTCGGCCTGCCCCTGGAAGCTCGGTACGGTCGTGGCGTCAATCCGGATGTAGTGGTCGCCATCGCGGAGTTCGCTCGTGTCGCCGACGTCCACGGTTTCTTTTGCCGTCGCGCCGCTGTCAAACGCGCTGAGCGTCCACCACGCGCGGCTTCCCGCCGACTCGCGGAGGGCGTTGATGCTGAGGAAGTCGCCCGAGTCGAGGTCGATCGGGGCCTCGGCACCCGCGGTCGCCGCGTTCCAGGCGGCGCCGAGAAACTCGCGGTTGGTTTCGACGAGACTCACGGCGCGGCTCGCGACGCGTTCTGGCGCGAGCACGGCGATCGCCGCATTCCTCGGCAGGTAGTGGGTGAGGGGCACGAGCCGGTCGACGAGCGCCGGAGCGAGGGACTCCATGCCGTCGACCGGGATGCCCTCCGAGATCTTGGCGAGCATCGAACTGAGGCTCGGGAACTCGTGCTGCATCTCCCGCGCACGCTGGCGCACCTGGGGGCTCAGGAGCATCTCGCGACTCGCCGGAAGCTCGACAACGGCCACGGCATCCGGGAGCGAGCGCTGGTCGGCCACCGAGAACTCGCGGATCTGCTCGACCTCGTCGCCGAAGAACTCGACGCGCCACGGATGCTCGGAGACGGGTGCGAACACGTCGAGGATGCCGCCGCGCACCGCGAACTCGCCGCGACGCGTGACCATGTCGACGCGGGAATAGGCGAGGTCGACGAGCTGGGTGGAGAGCTCGGCGAGGTTGTAGCCGCGCCCGCCGGCGATGAGTTCGAGCGGCTCGAGGCTCGTGAGGTTGTCGGAGAGCGGCTGGAGCGCGGCGCGAACGCTCGCGACGACGATGAGGTCGCCGACCGCCTCGTTCCCCTGCACGGCCGCCTCCCAGCGCTGGAGGTGCCGCAGGGCACGGATGCGCTTGCCGACGGTTTCGGCGCTCGGACTCAGCCGCTCATGCGGGAGCGTCTCCCACGCGGGGAACTCGATGACCTCGGCCTCCGGGGCGACGCTCGCGAGGGCGCCGCGCAGCGACTCGGAATCACGGCCGGTCGCGACGATCGCGAGGAGCGCCTGGGGGCCCTTGCGCGCATCCAGCAATCCGGCGAGAAGCGG
>DMKW01000088.1:1785-2467 GCA_003454135.1 Microbacteriaceae bacterium | reverse complement strand
GCGGGCCGGGCGGAGTGGACGGGCTGTACCGACGCGTCAGCCGAAGGGGACGGCGAGGCCCTCGCGATAGGACGGGTAGAGCGGAACCCAACCGAGCTGCTCGCGCGCCTTGGCGTTGGACACGCGCATGTTGACCCGGGTGATCATCTCGCCCGCGTATGGGGCTACGAGACGCAGCGCCCAGCCGGGGAGGACGAGGGGCGGCGGCGCTCCGCGACGCCTCGCCGTCTCCTCGATGAGCTCGCGCCAGGTCGCCGGGGTGTCGTCGACGATGTTGTAGGCCTCGCCGTCGCCTCCGCGCTCGAGGGCCGCGACCGTCGCGAGGGCGGCATCCTGGACGTGGATCAGCGGGAGGGTGCCGCGATGTCCGGTTGGCACGGGGATCGAGCGCGAGCGCAGCCCATCAGCGTACCCCGCGTCGCCGCCGTAGAGCAGCCCGTAGCGCAACGCAATGCCGTCGACCCCGGCGGCCTCGAAGGCCTGCATCTCGGTGGAAACCATGGCCGCGACTGCCGCGTCGCCTCCGTCGTCCCCGCCCTCGCCGTCCCTCGAACTCTGGCCGAACGGGCTCTCCTCGGTGAGCACGGCGTCACCGTGGTCCCGAAAACCGTAGCCGAACACGATCGACTGGGTGACGAAACGGATCGCGCCCACCTGCCGCGCCAGCGCGAGCAGGTTGGCG
>DMKW01000088.1:869-1737 GCA_003454135.1 Microbacteriaceae bacterium | reverse complement strand
GCGCGCAGCGCGTCGGCTCCCGCCTCGGACCGCGTGAGCCCAGCGACGGCGTGGCCGGCCCGGATGAGCTCCCGAACGAGCGGACGACCGAGAACGCCGGTGGCGCCGGCAACGATAACCTTCACCCTTAAGTTGTAGCCCGGGCGGCGACCGCGCGCCACAACGCCGCGCGGCAAAGCGCCGGGCCGCATAACGCCGCGTTGTGCAGCGGCGCCGCGGCGTCAGTCGGCGACGGTGTGGAAACGCAACTGGGCCGCGGTCAGGCCTTCGCGCGCGATCGACTCCACGGCATCCGCGGCATCCGTAAGAAGACTGGGCAGATCGGCGCGCTCGGCAGAGGTGAAGTCGCGCAGCACGAAGTCGGCCGCAGCCTGGCGACCGTGCGGCCGGCCGATGCCCACGCGAACGCGAATGAAGTCGCCGGTGCCGATCGCGGAGATGATGTCGCGCAGGCCGTTGTGGCCGCCGTGGCCGCCGCCCTGCTTGATCTTGACGCGGTCGAACGGGATGTCGAGTTCGTCGTGCACGACGATGAGACGCTCCGGTTCGACCTTGTAGAAACGCAGAAGCGCCGCGACCGGGCCACCGGAGAGGTTCATGAACGAGTTCGGCTTCGCGAGGATGAGCCGTGGCCCTTCGAGCCCGGTGCGGCCCTCGGCGACCATGGAGTTGGTCTTATGGCTCTTGAACGGAGCCCTCGCGCGGTCGGCGAGTTCGGCGAGCACCATCTGGCCGACGTTGTGTCGGTTGCTCGCGTAGTCGGGCCCGGGGTTGCCGAGCCCGACTACGAGCCACTGATTGGTGTCCAGCGGGTCTATCTTTCCTCGGAGGGTCGCGTGCTACTCGGCGGCCTCGGCCTCGGCGGCGG